>JAFZXI010000078.1 GCA_017616855.1 Clostridia bacterium
AAGGCAAGAAAGTCCTTGTAAGATGCGACTTCAACGTCCCCGTGAAGGACGGCGTCATCACGTCAGACAAGAGAATCACCGGCGCTCTGCCCACGATCAAATACCTCGTGGAAAAGAACTGCAAAGTCATCCTTTGCTCCCACATGGGCAAGCCGCACAATATCTTCGATAAAGAGCTGAAGCTCAACAAGAAGGAGATCGCGAAGATTGCCGAGCTCCCCGAGGCGGAGCAGGAAGCCGCCACCGCCGCCGCGCTTGAAAAGGCGAAGGGCGACAAGAAAAAGTTCTCCCTCAAGATCGTTGCCGACAAGCTCAACGAGTACCTCGGCGGCATAGTCACCTTCGCCGAAGACACCGTCGGCGAGGACGCGCAGGCGAAGGTCGCGGCGCTCGAGCCCGGCAAAATCGTCCTGCTCGAAAACACCCGCTTCACCAAGGCGGAGGAGAAGAACGATCCCGAGTTCTCCAAGCAGCTCGCCTCGCTCGCCGAAGTCTTCGTCAACGACGCTTTCGGCACCGCGCACAGAGCCCACGCCTCCACCGCGGGCGTAGTCACCTACGGCGGACTGCCCGCCGCCTGCGGCTACCTGATTCAGAAAGAAATAACCATCATGGGCGACGCGCTCGAAGCGCCGAAGCGCCCCTTCGTCGCGATCCTCGGCGGCGCCAAGGTCTCCGACAAAATCGGCGTCATCACCAACCTCATCGAAAAGGTCGATACGCTCATCGTCGGCGGCGGCATGGCTTACACCTTCTTTAAGGCGAACGGCTATGAAGTCGGCACCTCGCTGCTCGAAGCCGACAAGGTCGAGCTAGCCAAGGAGATAATGGAAAAGGCGGCCGCCAAGGGCGTCAACTTCGCGCTTCCGGTCGACACCGTCTGCGCCAAGGAGTTCAGCCCGGACGCCGAGTCGGTCGTTTTCCCGTCGAACGCGATTCCCTCCGACATGATGGGACTAGATATCGGACCCGAGACCGTCAAGAAGTTCTCCGCGATCATCAAGGACGCCAAAACGGTCATCTGGAACGGACCCATGGGCGTGTTTGAGTTCGAGAAGTTCGCGGTCGGCACGAAGGCCGTCGCCGCGGCTATCGCCGAGAGCGATTCCGTCAGCATCATCGGCGGCGGCGACTCCGCTGCCGCGGTCGAACAGCTCGGCTACGCCGATAAGATGACCCACATCTCCACCGGCGGCGGCGCCTCCCTTGAGTTCCTCGAGGGCAAGACACTGCCCGGCATCGACTGCCTCGACAATAAATAAGCAAACGACGCTAACCGACGGGGCGGTCAGGCCGGCCGCCCCGAAACTATGATATAAGGAGCAAAAAAGATGAACAAGGATCTCAGAAGAGCGATAATCGCCGGCAACTGGAAAATGAACAAGACCCCCTCCGAAGCTGCGAAGCTTATCGAGGAGCTGAAAGCGGCAATGCCCGAGCCCGACTGCGAAGTCGTCGTATGCGTTCCCGCTATAGACATTCCCGCCGTCGCTGAAGCGATAAAGGGAAGCGACATCCGCCTCGGCGCGCAGAACGTCCACTTTGAAGCGAGCGGCGCCTTCACCGGCGAGATCTCCGCTTCCATGCTCGCGGAAATGGGCGTCGAATACGTCATCGTCGGCCACAGCGAGCGCCGCCAGTATTTCGGCGAGACCAACGAGACCGTGAACCTCCGCGCGAAAGCCGCTATCAACGCCGGCCTTACTCCGATAATCTGCGTCGGCGAAACGCTCGAGCAGCGCGAGCAGGGAATAACCGACGACCTCGTTTCCATGCAGACGAAGATCGCTTTCAACGGCATAGAGAAGGAAGACGCGATTAACTGCGTCATCGCCTACGAGCCCGTATGGGCGATAGGCACCGGCAAGACCGCTACCGCCGAGCAGGCGAACGAGGTCTGCCAGCTCATTCGCGACACCATCGGCGTGCTTTACGACGACGAGACCGCGGACGGCATCTCGATTCAGTACGGCGGCTCGATGAACGCCAAGAACTGCGCCGAGCTGCTCGCGATGGAAGACATCGACGGCGGACTCATCGGCGGCGCTTCTCTGAAGGCGCCCGACTTCTCCGTTATAATCGAAGCGGCGTCCAAGTAAAAAGAAAAGGTTGATACTTATGAAAAGACCTGTTGTATGCGTCGTCATGGACGGCGTCGGAATAAGCAAAACGGGGCTGGGCGACGCCGTGACGGCGGCGAACACCCCGACGCTCGATAAGCTGCTCGCGACCTGCCCGCACACGCGCCTGAAGGCGCACGGCGACGCCGTCGGACTTCCCGGCGACGACGATATGGGCAACAGCGAGGTCGGGCATAACGCCCTCGGCTGCGGTCAGATCTATTCGCAGGGCGCGAAGCTCGTCAATGAATCCATCGAGAGCGGCAAGCTTTACGAAAACGCAGTATGGAAGCGCATTGTCGCCAACTGTGCGGAGAAATCGTCAACCCTGCATTTCATCGGTCTGCTCTCCGACGGCAACGTCCATTCCAACGTTTCGCACCTTTTCGCGATGCTCCGTCAGGCGAAAAAAGAGGGCGTGAAGAAGGCGCGCGTGCATATCCTGCTCGACGGCAGAGACGTGCCCGCCACCTCCGCGCTGATCTACGTCGAGCAGCTTGAAAGCGTGCTCGCGGAGCTCAGTGACGCCGGCTTCGACGGAAGGATCGCTTCCGGCGGCGGCAGAATGAAGGTCACGATGGACCGCTACAAGGCGGACTGGAATATGGTAAAGATCGGCTGGGATACCCACGTCAGAGGCGTCGGCAGACAGTTTGCCTCCGCGGCCGAAGCGATCGAAGCATACCGCGCCGAGAACCCCGGCGTCATCGATCAGGACCTTCCCGCGTTCGTCATCGCCGATAACGGCGAGCCCGTCGGCAGAATAACCGACGGCGACGCGGTCATCCTCTTCAACTTCCGCGGCGACCGCGCCATCGAGATAAGCATGGCGTTCGACGACGAGGAGTTCGCCGCGTTCGACAGAAACCCGCGCCCCGACGTCATCTACGCCGGCATGCTCCAGTACGACGGCGACCTCGAACTGCCGAAAAACTTCCTCGTCAACCCGCCCGAGATAAAGGATACGCTCTCCGAGCTGCTCGTCGCGCACGGGCTGAACCAGTACGCCGTCTCCGAAACGCAGAAATACGGTCACGTTACGTACTTCTGGAACGGCAACCGCAGCGGCAAAACGAGCGAGGAGCTCGAGACCTTCGAGGAGATCCCCTCCGACAAAGTCTCCTTCGACGAGCGCCCGTGGATGAAGTCCGCGGAGGTCACCGACGCGATGATAGCCGCGCTGAAAAGCGGCAAATACGACTTCCTCCGCTGCAACTATCCGAACGGCGACATGGTCGGACACACCGGCAGCTACGACGCCGCGATAATCGCCGTTGAATCGGTCGATATCGGGCTCGCGCGGCTGATAAAGGCGGTCGACGAAGCGAACGCGATCCTGCTCGTTACCGCGGACCACGGCAACGCCGACGAAATGCTCGAGAAGAACAAAAAAGGCGAACTCCAGGTCCGCACCGCGCACTCGCTGAATCCCGTCCCGTTCATCATCTACGATACGCAGGAAACGCGCGTTATCAAAGACGGCGAATACGGGCTCGCGAACGTCGCCCCGACGGTCGCGAAGCTGCTCGGGCTGACTCCTCCCGCGAGCTGGCAGCCGAGCATGATATAATACACAGTTCACAAATGTTTCAGATAAAAACCGCAGGATTATCATATATCCCCGCGGTTTTTATGCTATAATTAAGGCGCAGAGAGAAGGAGTGTGCAGCATGTTCAGCGGTTTCGCGCCCGATTATACGAATATTGTTTCCGCTGCGCGGAATCTGACCGCGAAGCGCCTGCCGCTTTACGAGCACCAGATCGACGATGTTATAATGGAATGCGTCATCGGCAGGGAGTTTTCCGCGCTGCAGGACGGTTCCGCCGCCGAAAAGGCGGAATACGTTGCCTGCGTCTGCGAACACTACCTCAAATGCGGCTACGACACCGTCACCTTCGAGCGATGGCTTTCGGTCGCTTTTCCCGGCAGCGGCGCGCTCGGAGGACACAGGCCGCCGGTTATACGGGACCGCGCCGACTTCGAGCGATACCCCTGGGACGAGGTGGAGGAAAACTTCTTCCGGCTTTACGGCGGGCTTTACTCCGCGCTGCGCGAAAAGCTCCCCGCCGGAATGAAGGCGATAGGCGGCGTCGGCTGCGGCGTTTTCGAGTGCGTCGAAGACCTCGTCGGCTACGAGTCGCTCTGCCTGCTTTCATATGACGAACCGGAGCTTTACGCCGACCTTTTCAAAAGAGTCGGCGACGTCAGCGCCGCCGTCTGGGAACGCTTCCTGCGCGAATACGGCGATATCTACTGCGTGCTGCGCTTCGGCGACGACCTCGGCTATAAATCAAATACGCTCCTGCCGCACGACGATATCAGGAAGCATATCATCCCGCAATACAAACGCGTTATCGACATGGTCCACGCGAGCGGAAAGCCGTTTCTGCTCCATTCCTGCGGCAACATCTTCGGCATTTTCGACGATCTCATCGACGTCGCCGGCGTTGACGCGAAGCATTCCAACGAGGACCAGATCGCACCCTTCACCGAATGGGTGGAGCGCTACGGCGACCGCATCGGCAACTTCGGCGGCATAGACGTGGACATCCTTTGCCAAAGCTCTGAAAAGGAGATAGGCGAGCGCGTCCGCGAGATATTGCGAAAGTGCGACGGGCACGGCGGCATCGCCTTCGGTTCCGGCAACTCGATTGCGGGCTACGTTCCGGTCGAAAACTATCTCGCGATGCTCCGCGCCGTCAGGGAGTACCGCGGCGAAAAAGCGTGAGCCGCGCGTAATATCAGCGCATTTTTCCTGTCTTATATATTGAAGGAACGAAGGAGGTTTTAGTTATGAAGAAACTGCTTGCATGTCTGCTTATCGCCGCCATGCTGATCCCGTCGCTCGCGGGCTGCGGAAAGGGCGCCGTCGAGCCGGACCCTGCCGCCGCCGGCTACGTCGAAAAGCCGGTCGGCAAGGTCAGCGGCGTAACGCTCGATAAGCTCGACGAAAAGCTGCTCGACTATATCGGCGAACGCCAGAGCGGCAATTTCGTCATATCTCCTATGTCATTCAAATACGCCTACGGTCTCGTGCTCGCCGGTGCGGAAGGGAACACGAAGCGGGAGCTTCTCGACGCCTTCAAAATGAACAACCGCGAGACTCTTGAAGCTTTGCTCGAGTCGTTTTATGAGTTTGCGGATAAGTATGATAACAGCAAAGGATTCCATTACGGCGAAGCTTCTGCTGAGGAAGCCGAAAAAATGCGTTTCGCTCTGAAGATCGCCAACTCCGTCTGGACGCACGAGGATTCGGACGGCGTCAAGGACGAATACAAAAAGAGAATAAAGAAATATAACGCCGAATACTTCGAGTTTTCCGGAAACGTCAGCAAGAAGCTGAACGAATGGGTGAGCGAAAACACTAACGGAATGATCCCGAAAATGCTGCCTGACGACTATGACGCCGACGTTATTGTTATGATGCTTGTAAACGCTCTGTATTTCAAGGGAGTCTGGGAAGAAGCGTTCAAAGAGAATAATACTACGAAAGCGATGTTCACGACCGCGAGCGGCAAAGAAGTCAAGAAGAACTTTATGATGCGTTCGGATAAGATGCCGTATTATTCCGATGATGATACGCAGCTCGTGATCCTGCCGATGCAGGGAAACACGGCTATGGCGTTCGTGCTCGGCAGCACGGAGAACATAGCGGAGAAGTTGGCAAAGGCGGAGGAGCGCAACGTAAACCTTGCAGTCCCGAAGTTCAAGGTCGAGACCTCGCTGGAAAACGGAGAGCTTTGCGATTTCCTGAAAGCGTGCGGTGTGTCCGATGCGTTCAACGGCGAGGCAGCGGATTTTTCCGGAATGACGGATGAGGTGCTTTACATCGACGACGTCATACAGAGAGCTAAGTTGACTATCGACGAAAACGGCGTCGAGGGCGCCGCGGCGACGGATATCATATATCTTGGGGCTATGCCGGATGAGTTCGTGAACTTTACGGCGGACCGCCCGTTCTCGTTCTTCGTAATAGCCGATGCGGAGACGGAGCGTTACGTGCTCTTTGAGGGTAAAATAGTCGAGTAAAAAACCGAAACAAAATCACATATTTCACTTGAAGCCGCCGGATATTTGTGGTATAATCGCTTTGTAAAACGGAGGAAAGCGATATGTCCATTCTCAACGAAATAAGCGAATATATCCAGAAGGGCAGAGCCGTCGAGGTCGAGACCTGCGTCACCAAGGCGCTCGAGGACGGCATTCCCGCGCAGCAGATACTTTCCGAAGGACTGCTCGACGGCATGAACGTCATCGGCGAGAAGTTCAAGAATAACGAGGTCTTCGTGCCGGAAGTCCTTATCGCCGCCCGCGCGATGAATAAAGGCACCGCGCTGCTCAAGCCCTACCTCGCCGCCGAAGGCGTCAAGGAAAAGGGCGTCGCCGTCATCGGCACCGTCAAGGGCGACCTGCACGACATCGGCAAGAACCTCGTCAAGATGATGATGGAAGGCCGCGGCATAAAGGTCATCGACGTCGGCGTCGACGTCCCCGCGCAGAAGTTCATCGACGTCGCCGAGGAAAACGACGCGCAGATAATCTGCTGCTCCGCGCTGCTGACGACGACTATGAACGAGATGAAAAACGTCGTCGACGCGGTCAACGCCTCCGGGCTCAAGGGCAAGGTCAAGGTCATGGTCGGCGGAGCGCCGGTCAGCCAGGCGTTTGCCGACAGCATCGGCGCCGATTGCTACACTTCGGACGCCGCCTCCGCCGCGGAAGCCGCGGTCAGCTTCCTTGAATAGCCGCAACCTGAACATATAACAAACAAACCGCACCCTCTGCGGTTTGTTTTTGTACCTGTGATAAATACCGAAAGAAAGGAGAGAGTGCGCATGCTGAGATTCATAGCCGGCAGAGCCGGAACGGGAAAGACGTACACCGTGCTTCGCAGCGCCGTCGCGGAAGCGTCGGAGCATAAGATGACCTATATCATCGTGCCCGAGCAGAGCACGCTCTCCTATGAAAAGCAGCTTATCGAATACAACTCCGAGGCGCGCCGTCTCGGCGTGGAGGTGCTGAGCTTCACCCGCATGGTCGAAAAGGTCATGCTCGTCACCGGCGGACTCGCCGGCAACTACATAGACTCCATCGGCAAGACCGCGCTCGTCTACCGCGCGATACGCGACTGCAGGGATTCGCTCCGGCTTTTCGGCGTCAGCGCGGACGACCCGAAATTCGCCGTCCGCATCGCCGATACCGCGGACGAGCTCAAGATAAACAACGTGTCGCCCGAAGCGCTTCTCGAAGCGGCGAAGACCGAGTCCATCGGCGATACGCTGAGGGACAAGCTCTGCGACACCGCGCTCATCGTCGGTGAATACGAGCGCCTGATAAGCGGGAGCTTTTTCGACCCCGTCGATAAGCTGACCGCCCTCTGCGAGATACTCGACGGCTTCGATTTCTTCGCCGGCTGCGCCGTGTATATCGACGGTTTCACCGGTTTCACCGTGCAGGAGGAGAAGGTCATCGAGAGCATGATACGGCAGAGCAGCCGCTGCGTCATCTCGCTTTCCGCGCCGTCGGACGCGTTCGGCGATGAGATCTTCTATCCGATAGCGGCGATGGCGAAGCGCTTCCGCGACTTCGCGGAAGCGAACGGCGTCGAGGTCGGGGAGACCGAGATACTGACTGTGAACCGCAAGTTCGAGTCCGACACCATGAAGCAGTTGGAAAGCGGGCTTTACGCCGGCGCGGAAGTCGACGGCGGCGAGGAAATATCGCTTTACAAGGCCGCGGATCCTTATGACGAAATGCGCTACGTCGCGTCGGAGATAAAGCGGCTCGTTGCCGAAAACGGCTGCCGCTACCGCGATTTCGCGGTCGTCGCGGGCGACCTTGAGGAATGCCGTTCCGCCGCGGAGATTGAGTTCGAGCAGTACCGCATACCGTACTTCGTCGATTCGCGCCGCGACGTGCGCTTCAAGCCGCTCATGCGGCTCGTGAGTTTCGCTTTCAGAGCGGCAAGCCGAGGAATGTTTTACGAGGACATGGCGGACCTGTCGAAGACCGGTCTCGCCGGACCTGACTTCGAGCAGACTGCGCTGCTTGAAAACTATATCAATCTCTGGCGCGTCAGCGGCAGAAAGTGGGAATCCGCCTTTACGCTCAACCCGCGCGGCTTCTCGGAAAGCATGACCGGCGCCGACAGGGAGACGCTTGCCGCCGTGAACGAAGCCCGCGAAAAACTGGCGCGTCCGCTTCTGCTTTTCAAAGACAGAGTCGCCGCGGCGTCGACCGCCGACGATTACGCCGCCGCGATATACGACTATCTCGAAGCCGCCGGCGCTCCCGAAGTTATACGCGCCGAGCGCGCCGCCGCAGCCGCCGCCGGAGAGGAATACGACGGCGACAGGATGTGGGATCTGCTCATGGACGTGCTCGACCGCGTTTCGTCCGCGATGGGCGACGAACCGCTCTCCGCCGATAACTACGCCGACCTGCTCCGCCTGCTGTTCGAGAACGCGGACGTCGGCGTTATCCCGCCGCATGCCGACGAAGTGATCATCGGCAGCGAGGGCAGGGTGCGCGTCGAGCATATAAAATACTGCTTCATCGTCGGCGCGACCGACGGCAATTTCCCGCGTCCGTTCGGGGCGAAGGGCGTTTTCACCAACGCCGATAAAGAGGAACTGCTGCGCGACTGCGCCGTTCCGCTGATTCACGACGAGGAGACCCGCCGCTGCGAGCTGATGCTTTCCGCGTATAACGCGCTCACTATCCCTTCGCGCGGCGTGAGCGTTTCCTACAGCGCGACCGAGACCGCCGTCGGCGTGTCCGCGCCGTCTCCGGTGATCCTCGAACTGCGCGAGACGTTCAAGAAGTGCCGCCGTTTGTCCGCGGCGGATTTGAAATACGAAGACGTTTGCGGCTCGCCCGCGTCCGCGCTCGAAACGTGCGTCGGCTTCTTCGGCGTGCCTGAAACGCCGGAGCAGGCGGCGGTCTGTTCCGCCGTTGCGCGCGTTCCGGAGCTGGCGGAGCGCCTGGAGAGCTGCCGCGCGCTGCGTGAAAACGCGGACGGTCCGCTCGAAGCCGACGCCGCCGGCTTTGTCGCGGAAAAGACCGACACGGTCAGCGCGACGAAAACCGAAGCGTACGTTTCCTGTCCCTTCAAGTTCTTCTGTCAATACGGGCTGTCCCTGCGCGGCGAAGCCAAAGCCGAGCTTGACGGCCTGACCGTCGGCAGCTTTATCCACTACGTGCTCGAGCGCGTCGTTAAAGCGGTAACGGAGGACGCCGCGGAAGGCGGCACGAAAGCGTATATCGCGCGCATCGTGGACGAATACGTCGAGAACTGCCTCGGCGGCAGGGAAAACCTTCCCGAGTCGTTCCTGAACTCCATCGCTCGCACGACGGAGCTCATCGCGGAGCTCGTCGAAAACGTGCAAAGGGAGCTCGAGGCGAGCGGATACAAGCCGGTCGATTTCGAGCTTGAAATAGGCGGGGAAGGCGTCGAGCCGTGGCGCATTTCCGCCGCCGGAGGCGCGATGTCGTTTGAAGGCAAGATCGACCGCGTTGATTTCTGCGAGCGCGGCGGGAAGAAGTATCTGCGCATAATCGACTACAAGAGCGGCGGTACTAAAAAGGAATTCTTGCTCGGCAACGTTTACGACGGCCTTGATATCCAGATGCTCGTCTACCTTATCGCGATATGGCTCAACGGCAGCGGAAGATACGGCGAGGGAACGCTTCCCGCCGGAGTTTTCTACTTCCCGGCGAACAGGAAGCTGATCAAGGCGGACGGCAATTTCGATGAGGAACTGAGAAGCGCCAACGCGCTTTCCGGCATCGCGCTGGAGGACTCTCCCGTCGACGCCGGCGTTCCGGAAAAAAGCATGCCGCAGTTTTACACCATGGAGCAGCTCGAACTGCTCAAAAAGCATATCGAAAAGCTGATGCGCGAGATGCGCGTTCAGCTTTCCCGCGGGCTCGTACCGAAAAGCCCGTCGGCAAAATCGTCAAACTACACTTCCTGCACGTATTGCGATTACGCGGCGGTCTGCGGCGTCGATTTTGACGACGTCGAATACCGTCGGCTCGGCAAAACGAAGGACGTTTTCGGGAAGCTGAGAGAGGAGTACGGCGATGAGTAACGAACGCTTGACTCCCGCGACTGTGTGGACCGATGAACAGCGCCTCGCCATCGACCTTTCCGGCGGCAACGTACTCGTTACCGCAGCGGCGGGCAGCGGCAAAACGTCCGTACTTACCGAGCGCCTGAAAGAACGCGTCATCGCGGGCAACGATATCCGCAAATACGTCGTCGTGACCTTCACGAAGGCGGCGGCGGCCGAAATGAAAGCGCGCCTCGGCAAAAAACTGAACGACTACGTCCGCGAAAACCCCGAAGACCGCGCCGTGAAGTATCAGCTTATGTATATCAACGAGGCGAATATCTCGACGATAGACGCTTTCTGCCTCTCGCTGCTCGAAAGATACCAGTCTTCGCCGAAGGTTGATTACGTGCCCGGCGTAAGGATCATTTCCGAGGGCGAGCAGAGCTTGCTTTTCAAAAAGGCGCTGAACGAAGCGCTTGAAGATGAATACGCCAAAGGCGAAGCGGAGTTCGTCGCGTTGCTCGACGCTATGAGCGACAGCCGCGGCGGAGATTCCGACCTGAAAAAAGCGATAAAAAAACTCAACGACATTGCCGGCGCGGTGCCGGATTTCGGCGACCTGCGCGGGCAGATGCTCTTGAATCTTGCGAATGTATACGGGGAATACGACGATAACGGCATAATCCAAAATGCGTTCGACGACCTCGCCGGAGCATGCCGCGTGTGTATCGAAGGCGTCGAAGCTCTGGTTTCCCGCGCGCCCGACAAAACTGTCGTAAAAAGCATAGAAGCCCATACCGACTACCTCAAAAGAACGGCGGAGTTTGCCTCGGCGCTGCTCGGGTCCGCGCTCGCGAAGGACGCCGAAGCGTGCTACGAAGCGATAAAGCGCCAAAGGGAAGAGATGCCGCACGCGGTCAAGTTCGACGGCGACTGGTTTGAAAAGCGCAAAGAGCTCAGGGGCCGATTCTACGCCCGCATCGACAGACTCGCCGATTACTTTTTATCCTCTCGCGAGCGTTTCGAGGAGGAAAAAACGCTGCTTCCGGTGATTGCGGAACGGCTTTTCGCCGTTTACGAAAACGCCGCCGGAAAGTACGCGGAGCTGAAAAAAGACCGCGGCGTATGGGACTTCGCGGATATCGAGCGCAAGGCGGTCCGCCTGCTTTGGGACCGCGGCGAAGATGGGAGCTGGATACGCACTCAGGTTTCGCTTGAAGAGGGTAGACGTTACGAGGAAATACTCATCGACGAATACCAGGACGTCAACGAGATGCAGGAGCGCATCTTCCGCGGCGTCTGCAACGAAAACGAAGACAATATCTTTATGGTCGGCGACGTGAAGCAGGCGATTTACGGCTTCCGCAACGCCACGCCCGAGCTTTTCATAAAGCACAGGGATAACTATACTCCCGCGTTTACGGAAGACGCGGAGTTTCCCGCGAAGATTTCGCTTAACGTGAACTTCCGCAGCAGACAGGAGATAACCGACGCGGTCAACGCCGTCTTCAACGCGGTGATGACGAAATCATTCTGCGGCATAGACTACACCGAGGACGAGCTGCGGCACGACCCGAATACCGCCGACGCCGAAAACCCCTGCGCCGGAGCGTATTTCTCGCCCGTCGACGGAGACCTGAAGGACGAGGCGGAATACGTCGCGGCCAAGATAAAGGAAATCATCGGCAGCGGCATGACCGTGGCGAACGGACGCGAGGGCGGAAGACGCGGTATCGAATACCGCGACTTTGCGGTTCTTATGCGTTCCTTCAAGCGCGGCAAGGGGCGCGTGTTCGCCAAGGCGTTCGAGGATGCGGGCATACCGTATTCGCTGCAGGATAACGACGG
This sequence comes from Clostridia bacterium, assembly GCA_017616855.1. Classification (GTDB taxonomy): domain Bacteria; phylum Bacillota; class Clostridia; order Oscillospirales; family RGIG8002; genus RGIG8002. Next base: position 12,027 of record JAFZXI010000078.1, read on the forward strand.
ATTCGTGAACGTGCCTTCGGCGCGCAAGATGATATCCGTGCTCCGCGCGATAGACAATCCTATGAAGGACGTCGACGTCGCCGCGGCGATGCACAGTCCCGTTTTCGGCTTCACCGAAAGCGAGCTCGTCCGCATCCGCAGGGCGAAATCCGGAGTCTTCTACTACGCCGTGAAAGCGGCGGCGGAAGCGGGCGACGCGAAAGCGGCGGCGTTCGTCGAAAAGCTCGAGCGCTACCGCCGTAAATCGGCGACGCTGACCGCGGAAAAACTCATATGGTATATCTACTCTGAATCCGGATACCCCGCGTTCGCGATGACGCTGAAAAACGGAAGGCGCGAGCGCGACGCGCTGATGAGCTTGTTCGAGTGCGCGAAATCGTTCGGCTCGTCCGGCCGCAGAGACCTTTCCGGTTTCGTTTCCTACGTTAACAGAATAATTGAGGAAGGCGAGGATCTCGAGGGCGCCGTCTCGTCCGCTTCCGAAAACGTCGTGAAGATGATGACGATGCACAAGTCCAAGGGACTCGAGTTCCCGGTCTGCTTCGTCTGCGGAACGAAGAGTCCGTTCAATATCAGCGATTCGACCGAAACGTACGTGATAGATTCGCAGGAAAAGCTGCTCGGCTTGAAAATCGCGAAGCCGTCCGAGCACAAAAAGAGCGACACTTTGGCGAGAAAGCAAGCCGCCGCGGCGGTGGAGGCGAAGCATAAGCGCGAGAGCATGCGCCTGCTTTATGTCGCCATGACGCGCGCGGGTGAACGGCTCGAAGTCGTCGCCTCTATGAAAAACGTGAACAAGAAGCGCGGCGAGATGGTCGCGCGCCTTGACGCCGCGGGCCATATGGACGAGGAAACGGTGAGCTCCGCGACGAGCATGTTCGATTGGATCGCGCCTGTCGCGTACTGCTCCGGGGCTTTCGCCATCGGCGGCACGGCGTCGCCGGCGCCCGCTGCTTCTCCGGAGCCGGAGGCGCTTCCCGCGCCCGAGCCGGACGAAGCGCTTGCGGGACGTATACTCGAGCGTATCAACAGCCGTTATGAGTATTCCGACTCCGCCGCCGTACCGACGAAGCTGACCGTCAGCGATATCGTCGCGATGAAAGCGGGCAGGGAAGAGGATGAACGCTGCTGCGAGCGCAGACCCGCCTGCCTTGACGCCTTCAAGCGCGGCGGCGCCGAAGCGGGAACTGCGACCCACGCCTTCCTGCAGTTTGCGGACTTCGCGAAGCTCGGCGAGCCGGAAAGCGAGCTGAAACGCCTCGTCGACGCGCGCTTCATCACCGAAAAGCAGGCGGAGCTCGTCGACCGCAGGAAGCTGGCGAACTTCGCTTCGTCGGATATCTTCCGCCGCATCTGCGCTTCGGACGAAGTGACGCGCGAGTTCCGCTTCACCTTTGAGGCGGACGCCTCCGATTTCGTTCCGGGCGCGCCGAGGGAAAAATTGCTCGTGCAGGGCGCGATAGACTGCTTCTTCATCGAAGACGGCAAATGCGTCATCGTCGACTACAAGACCGACAGGATTAAGGACAACATCGCGGAAAAGGCGGCGTATTACAAGCCGCAGCTCGAGATATACGCCCGCGGGCTCAAAGAACTGACCGGCAGGGAAGTGTCCGAAGCGGTGCTTTACTTCCTCGACGCGAACGAGGAAGTGCGCGTCATTTAGCGCCGTCAAAACCGAATACGCACCAACGGAGCGGGAGACCGCTCCGTTTTTGCATCTTGTGCACATATCCGGCGCGGCAAATCCGAAAAAATTGGAAAAAGTTCCAAAAAACTCTTGACATTTGATTTCGGTAGTGATAGACTATTAAAATCCATATTATCGCATTCTGGTATAATAGGTGGTTTAGCCGCGCCAAATTGCGTATAACAAGGAATAATTACGTTTAAATCTGACGTTTTACTAACATGAAACGTCGTGCGCGAACCGGTATTCGCCGGATACCGGCGTGGAGCGGCTCCGCCGCCCTTCGTAAAATTCGATAGGAGAGGTAAAAGAAATGGCAAACGTTCAACCGAAAGAGGTAAAGTTCGGCAAGAAAACGAGAATGAACTTCGCGAAAATCGACGAAGTCCTCGAAATGCCGAATCTTATCGAGGTGCAGATCGACTCGTACAAGTGGTTCCTTAACGAAGGACTGCGCGAGGTCTTTGACGACGTTCCCTCGGTGAGCAATTTCTCCGGAAACCTGGTGCTCGACTTCGTCGACTATTCCATCGACGACAAGGCGAAGTACACCATCGCGGAGTGCAAGGAAAGAGACGCGACCTACGCGGCTCCGCTTCGCGTCAAGGTCCGCATGCTCAACAAGGAAACGGGCGAGGTCAAGGAGTCCGATCTCTTCATGGGTGATATACCCAAGATGACCCCCAGCGGAACATTTATTATCAACGGAGCCGAGCGTGTCGTGGTATCGCAGCTCGTCCGTTCCCCGGGTATGTACTATGACTTCACCCACGACAAGACCGGCAAGAAGCTTTTCACTTCGCAGGTCATCCCGAACAGGGGAGCGTGGCTGGAGTACGAAGTCGATCCTTCCGACATTTTCTGGGTGAGAATCGATAAGAACAGAAAGCTGCCCGTCACGAAGCTCATCCGCGTGCTGAAGTGGCTCACGGGCGAGGACCTTCCCGTCGAGACCGACGAGGAGATTATGGAGCTGTACGGAAACGACGAGCGCATCCGTCTGACGCTCGAGAAGGACACCTCCAAGACCGTCGAGGACGCCGTCGTCGAGATCTACAAGAAACTGCGCCCCGGCGAGCTTCCGACGACCGACGCCGCCACCTCGCATATCTTCAACCTCTTCTTTGATCCGAAGCGCTACGATCTTTGCCGCTTCGGCAGATTCAAGTACAATAAAAAGATGGCGCTCGCGGCCCGCGTGAGAGACCAGATCCTTGCGCGTCCCGTTGCCGATCCCTTCACCGGCGAAGTGCTCGACATTCCGGTAGGCGAGCCCATCACCCGCGAGAACGCCAAGCTCATCGAGAGCAAGGGCGTCAACGAAGTCTGGCTCAAGGTCACTCATAAGGACATCGAGACCGGCGAAGAAAGCGAACTCGAGATCAAGGTCTTCGGCAACAAGATGATTGACGCGTCGCTCCTGCTGAGCTTCGATCCCGCCGAGGTCGGCATCAACGAGAAGGTCCACGCGCCCACGCTCAAGCGCCTTATCGACGAAGCCGAAAGCGAAGAAGCTCTTAAGGAGTCCGTCGCGGCGCACATCGCCGAGCTGATCCCGAAGAACATCATCGCCGATGACATTCTCGCTTCCATCAACTACCTCAACTGCCTCGAATACAACGTCGGCGTGACCGACGACATCGACCATCTCGGCAACCGCCGCATCCGTTCGGTCGGCGAGCTGCTGCAGAACCAGTTCCGCATCGGCTTCTCCCGTATGGAGCGCGTTATCCGCGAGAGAATGACCCTGCAGAGACAGGATACCGAAGGCCTCGATCCACACGCGCTGATCAACATCAGACCCGTCGTCGCGGTCATGAAGGAGTTCTTCGGCTCCTCGCCGCTGTCGCAGTTCATGGATCAGACGAACCCCCTCGCCGAGCTGACTCATAAGAGAAGACTTTCCGCGCTCGGCCCCGGCGGTCTTTCCCGTGACCGCGCCGGATTCGAGGTCCGTGACGTTCACCACTCCCACTACGGCAGAATGTGCCCGATCGAGACCCCCGAAGGTCCTAACATCGGACTTATTTCCTACCTTTCCACCTACGCCCGCATCGACGAGTACGGCTTCCTTGAAGCGCCTTACCGCAAGGTCGACAAGGAGACCGGCGCCGTCACCGACATCGTCGAGTACATGACCGCCGACGTCGAGGACGAATACATCGTCGCGCAGGCGAACGAAGAGCTCGACGAGCAGGGAAGATTCGTCCGTCCGCGTGTTACCGCGCGTTACCGTGACGAGATCCTCGAAGTTGACCGCGAGCGCGTTGACTACGTCGACGTCAGCCCGAGAATGATGGTTTCCGTCGCGACCGCGATGATACCCTTCCTCGAGAACGACGACGCGAACCGCGCGCTGATGGGCTCGAACATGCAGAGACAGGCGGTTCCGCTGCTCACCACCGAGGCGCCCATCGTCGGCACCGGCATGGAGTACAAGACCGCCGTCGACTCCGGCACGGTCGTTCTCGCTGAGAACGCCGGCACGGTCGTCCGCGTTTCCGCCGATGAGATTATCATCCAGCGCGACGACGACGGAGAGCTCGATACCTATCCGCTGATCAAGTTCCTGCGTTCCAACCAGGGCACCTGCATCAACCAGAAGCCCATCGTCGACAAGCATGAGAAGGTCGAGAAGGGCCAGGTCATCGCCGACGGCGCCTCCACCTCCGGCGGCGAGATCGCGCTCGGCAAGAACGTCCTCATCGGCTTCATGACCTGGGAGGGCTACAACTACGAAGACGCCGTTCTCATCAACGAGAATCTCGTCAAGGACGACGTTTACACTTCCATTCATATTGAAGAATACGAGATTGAGTCCCGCGACACCAAGCTCGGACCGGAAGAGATCACCCGCGACATCCCGAACGTCGGCGATGAAGCGCTGAAGGATCTCGACAAGGACGGCATCATCCGCATCGGCGCCGAGGTCCACGCGCAGGATATCCTCGTCGGCAAGGTCACGCCGAAGGGCGAAACCGAGCTGACCGCCGAGGAACGCCTGCTCCGCGCGATATTCGGCGAGAAGGCGAGAGAGGTCAGAGACACCTCCCTGAAGCTGCCTCACGGCGAATCCGGCATAGTCGTTGACGTCAAGGTCTTCACCAGAGAAAACTCCGACGAGCTTTCTCCCGGCGTCAACAAGGTCGTCAGAGTCTACGTCGCGCAGAAGCGCAAAATCTCCGTCGGCGACAAGATGGCGGGCCGCCACGGTAACAAGGGCGTTATCTCCCGCATACTGCCGCAGGAGGATATGCCTTTCCTGCCCGACGGCACTCCGCTTGACATAGTTCTGAATCCTCTGGGCGTTCCGTCCCGAATGAATATCGGACAGGTGCTTGAAGTCCACCTCGGCTACGCCGCTAAGGCGCTCGGCTGGAACATCATGACTCCGGTCTTCGACGGCGCCAAGGAAGAGGACATCCGCGAACTCCTCAAGAAGAGCGGACTTTCCGAAGACGGCAAGAGCGTGCTTTACGACGGACGTACCGGCGAACCCTTCGATAACAGAATCACCGTCGGCTACATGTACTTCCTCAAGCTCGCCCACCTCGTCGACGATAAGATCCACGCCCGTTCCACCGGCCCGTACTCCCTCGTTACCCAGCAGCCTCTGGGCGGCAAGGCGCAGTTCGGCGGCCAGCGCTTCGGCGAAATGGAAGTCTGGGCGCTCGAAGCTTACGGCGCGGCTCACACCCTGCAGGAGATCCTGACCATCAAGTCGGACGATACCGACGGACGCGTCAAGACTTACGAATCCATTGTTAAAGGACAGAACGTTCCTACTCCGGGCGTGCCGGAATCCTTCAAGGTCCTTATCAAAGAGCTTCAGTCCCTGGTGCTCGACGTTAAGGTGCTCGACAAGGATATGAACGAAATCGACCTCAAGGAAGTTTCGGACGAAGACGCGGTCGCCTACGTCGACGCCCCGCCGGAATACGGCGCGAGCGACGAAGACTTCGAAGGCAGCGGTTACTCGATAACCGACGCCGACGATCTGGGCGATTTCGATTACGGCGTTTCCGATGAGGATTTCGATCCCACGGAAGAAGACTTTGAAGACTTCCCCGAATAATCCGGGCGGCGTAAACGTCAAAGATCAAATGGAGGTAACGAAATGTCAAACAATACGATATTCGATGCAATAAAAATCGGTCTTGCGTCCCCCGAAACGATCAGAAGCTGGTCCAAGGGCGAGGTCAAGAAACCGGAAACCATCAACTACAGAACGCTCAAGCCCGAAAAGGACGGCCTTTTCTGCGAGCGTATATTCGGACCCACGAAGGACTGGGAATGCCACTGCGGAAAGTATAAGCGCATCCGCTATAAGGGCAAGATCTGCGAAAAGTGCGGAGTCGAGGTCACTACCTCTAAGGTCCGCCGCGAGAGAATGGGACATATCGAGCTTGCGTGCCCCGTGTCTCACATCTGGTACTTCAAGGGCATACCCTCCCGCATAGGTCTCGTCATCGACGTGTCCCCGAAGGCGCTCGAGAAGGTGCTTTACTTCTCCGCCTACATCGTCACCGATAAGGGCGATGTCGATGGACTCGAAGACAAGCAGATCCTCAGCGAGAAGGAATATTCAGACCTGCGCGAAGCGTATGAAGGCGACTTCGAAGCGGGCATGGGCGCCGAAGCGATCCAGAAGCTTCTCCGCAAGGTCGACGTCGAGAAGACCTGCGAAGAGCTGAAGGAAGAACTCGAATCCGCCACCGGCCAGAAGAAGGCCAGGATCCTCAAGCGTCTTGAGGTCTTCGAGGCGTTCCGCAAGTCCGGCAACAAGCCCGAGTGGATGATCCTCGACGTGCTTCCGGTCATTCCGCCGGAAATCAGACCGATGGTCCAGCTCGACGGCGGCCGTTTCGCGACGAGCGACCTTAACGACCTTTACAGAAGAGTCATCAACAGAAACAACCGTCTGAAGAGACTGCTCGAGCTTAACGCTCCCGACGTCATCATCAGAAACGAAAAGAGAATGCTTCAGGAAGCCGTTGACGCCCTCATCGACAACGGCAGGCGCGGAAGACCCGTCACCGGTCCGAACAACCGCCCGCTGAAGTCCCTTTCCGACATGCTCAAGGGTAAGCAGGGACGTTTCAGACAGAACCTGCTCGGCAAGCGCGTCGACTATTCCGGACGTTCCGTCATAGTCGTCGGACCGGAGCTGAAGATCTATCAGTGCGGTCTGCCCAAGGAAATGGCGATCGAGCTGTTCAAGCCCTTCGTCATGAAGCGCCTTGTCGAAACCAAACTTTCCAATAATATTAAGAACGCCCGCAAGATGGTCGACCGCGGCAAGAACGAGGTCTGGGACGCGCTCGAAGCCGTCATCAAAGAGCACCCCGTTCTGCTCAACCGCGCTCCGACGCTGCACCGCCTCGGTATCCAGGCGTTTGAGCCCGTCCTCGTCGAAGGCAGAGCGCTCAAGCTCCATCCGCTGGTTTGTACCGCGTTCAACGCCGACTTCGACGGCGACCAGATGGCCGTTCACGTGCCGCTTTCCGCGGAAGCGCAGGCGGAAGCCCGCTTCCTGATGCTCGCGGCGAACAACCTGCTCAAGCCGCAGGACGGCAAGCCCGTCACGGTTCCTACGCAGGACATGGTCCTCGGCTCCTACTACCTCACCATGCAGAAGGACGGCGAGCCCGGCGAGGGCAAAGTATTCCGCGATAAGGACGAGGTCATCATGGCTTACGAAGCCGGAGTCATCTCGCTGCACGCCGCCGTCAAGGTCCGCGTCAGCAAGGAGATCGACGGCGAGACCGTCACCGGCATCATCGACGCCACCGCCGGCAGGATTATCTTCAACGAGCGTATCCCGCAGGACCTCGGCTTCGTCGACAGAACCGACCCCGCCCACAAGCTCGACCTCGAGATTACCTTCGTCTGCGGCAAAAAGCAGCTCGGTAAAATCATTGAGAAGTGCATAAAGGTCCACGGACCTTCCGATACCGCCGAAGTGCTCGACAGCATCAAGGCGCTCGGTTACCGCTTCTCCACCAAAGGCGCCATCACCGTTTCCGTCGCCGACATGACCGTTCCTCCGAAGAAGAAGGAAATCATCGCCGAGGCGGAAAAGAAGGTCGACAAGATCGTCAAGCAGTTCAAGCGCGGTCTTATCACCGACGAAGAGCGCTACGGCATGACCGTCGCGACCTGGGACCAGGCGACCAAGGACGTTACCGCCGCCCTGCGCGAGTACCTTGACCAGTACAACCCCATCAAGATGATGGCGGATTCCGGCGCCCGCGGCAGCATCGACCAGATCAGACAGCTCGCCGGTATGCGCGGACTGATGGCGAACACCTCGCAGAAGACCATCGAAGTCCCGATTAAAGCGAACTTCCGCGAAGGACTTAACGTCCTCGAATACTTCATCTCCTCAAGAGGCGCGAGAAAGGGCCTTGCCGATACGGCGCTCCGTACCGCTGACTCCGGATACCTTACCAGACGTCTCGTCGACGTTTCTCAGGACGTCATCGTCCGCGAGAACGACTGCTGGGAGACCGCCGACGAGAACGACACCAGAGAAGACGGCATCGTCGTTTCCGAAATCAAGAACGTTGAGAGTCTTGAAGAGCGTCTTTACGGCAGAGTTGCCGCCGAAGACATCTGCAACCCCGAAACCGGCGAAGTCATCGTTCCCAGAAACACCCTCATGCGCGATAAGGAAGCCAAAGCCGTCGTGGACGCCGGCGTGAAGGAAGCGAAGATCCGCTCCGTCATCACCTGCAAGTCCAAGCACGGCGTCTGCGCCAGATGCTACGGTCTGAGCTTGGCCAACGACAAGGAAGTCAACATCGGCGAAGCGGTCGGCATCATCGCCGCGCAGGCGATAGGCGAGCCCGGCACGCAGCTGACCATGAGAACATTCCATACCGGCGGTATCGCCGGCGGCGACGACATCACTCAGGGTCTTCCGAGAGTCGAGGAACTCTTTGAGGCGAGAAAGCCGAAGAGTCTCGCGGTCATCTCCGAAATCGGCGGTTCCGTCGAAGTCTACGAGGAGAAGGGCCAGCCGCACATCAAGGTCACCGGCGGGGAAGAGGACAACTTCGAAGTCCGCATTTACCCGATCAACTTCGACGCGCATATCCGCGTGAAGACCGGCGACGTCATCAAGAAGGGCGACACCCTCACCGAAGGCAGCGTGTATCCGCAGGATATCCTCCGCGTCTGCGGCAGCAACGACACTCAGAACTATCTTATCAAGGAAGTTCAGAAGGTCTACCGTCTGCAGGGCGTCGACATCAACGATAAGCATATCGAAGTCATAGTCCGCCAGATGATGAAGAAGGTCCGCGTTGACGAAGAGGGCGATACGCCTCTGCTGCTCGGCGACATCATCGACCGCGTTACCTTCGAGCGCGAGAACAAGAAGATCGAAAAGCGCATCGAAGAAGGCGAGATCACGCTTCGCAAGGCGGTCGCCACGCCCGTTCTGCTCGGTATCACCAAGGCGTCCCTCGCCACCGATTCCTTCCTGTCCGCCGCTTCCTTCCAGGAGACGACGCGCGTCCTGACCGAAGCCGCGATCGAAGGCAAGGTCGACCCGCTGCTCGGACTTAAGGAAAACGTCATCATCGGTAAGCTCGTTCCGGCCGGCACCGGTATGGACCTCTACAGAAACGTTGAGATCGAGACCGATATGGGCGACGCCGCCGAGGGTTACGTTGCCGACAGCGACGGCACGGAGGCGAAAGCCGAGTGAATCGCGCCCCGGCGCGAAAAAAACTCTTGACAAAGGGAAGAATAGTGTTATAATAACCTTTGTGTGTTTTATGATATGCGGCGGTCCGCGGCCTGCGGACCGGCGCTGTCATAGATTATTATTGAAGAAAGGAGGAAAAGCATGCCCACTTTTAACCAGCTGGTAAGAAAGGGAAGAGAGGTCTCCGTCAAGAAGTCCACCGCTCCTGCGCTGCTCAGAGGTTACAACTCCAAGAAGAAGGTAGCCATTCAGCAGAACTCGCCCCAGAAGAGAGGCGTTTGCACGGCGGTCAAGACTACGACCCCGAAGAAGCCGAACTCCGCGCTCAGAAAGATCGCCAGAGTCAGACTTTCCAACGGCATCGAAGCGACGTCCTACATTCCCGGTATCGGCCACAACCTGCAGGAGCACAGCGTCGTTCTCATCAGAGGCGGCAGAGTCAAGGACCTCCCCGGTGTCCGTTACCACATCATCCGCGGCACGCTCGACGCTCAGGGCGTTGCGAACCGCAGACAGGGCCGTTCCAAGTACGGAGCGAAGCGCCCGAAGGCGTAATTGCCTGCAAAACTGAATTCAGCAGCCGTTCAGAGCTGTTTTATAGGGCGTTGTCCCGTATATAACACCTCCGATCGCGCGCTGACGGAAGAACAAACTTTCGAGTACCTATGATATCATAATGTGAAGGAGGGAAGTAAAGTGCCGAGAAGAGGTTCTATTTCCAAGAGAGATGTGTTACCCGATCCACTTTATAATTCCAAGCTTGTCACCAGACTGATCAACAATATCATGCTGGACGGCAAAAAGGGCGTTGCCCAGAGAATAGTCTACGACGCCTTTGACATCATTAATCAGAAGACGGGGAAGGATCCCCTCGAGGTCTTTAAGGCCGCGCTTGAAAACATCATGCCCACCCTCGAGATCAAGACGAGACGTGTCGGCGGTGCTAACTATCAGGTGCCTATCGAGGTCCGCCCCGACAGAAAGCAGACCCTCGGTCTCCGCTGGCTCACCACTTATTCGAGAGCCCGCGGTGAAAAGACGATGAAAGAACGTCTTGCCGCCGAACTGCTGGACGCGCTCAACGGAACGGGCGCTTCCGTAAAGAAGAGAGAAGATACCCTGAAGATGGCGGAAGCCAACAAGGCGTTCGCCCACTACAGATGGTAATTTTCCGCTTCGCTTTTGCCGCATAAGGCGGTTTATCCCGAACAGGAGAAAGAAATGCCAAGAACCCACCCGCTTGAAATGTATAGAAATATCGGCATCATGGCTCACATAGACGCCGGTAAGACGACTACCACAGAGCGTATACTTTTCTATACAGGCAAAAACCGCAAAATGGGCGAGACTCACGAGGGCGCCGCTACGATGGACTGGATGGAGCAGGAGCAGGAGAGAGGTATAACCATAACCTCCGCCGCTACCACCTGCTACTGGAAGGATCACCGTATAAACATAATCGACACCCCCGGTCACGTTGATTTCACCGTAGAGGTCGAGCGTTCACTCAGAGTGCTCGACGGTTCGGTTACCGTTTTCTGCGCAAAAGGCGGCGTTGAGCCGCAGTCCGAAACAGTCTGGCGTCAGGCGGACCGTTACGGAGTCCCGCGCATGGCTTATGTCAACAAGATGGACATAATGGGCGCGGACTTCTTCAACGTCATCAACATGATGCATGAAAGACTGAAATGCAATCCCGTTCCCATTCAGCTTCCGATCGGATCCGAGGACTCTTTCGTGGGTCTTGTCGATCTGGTCGAAATGAAGTCCTATATCTACACCAACGATCTCGGCACCGACATTCAGGTCGGTGATATCCCCGAGGACATGCGCGAGCTTGCCGAGGAATACCGCGGCAGGATGATCGAGGCGGTCGCCGAGGAAGACGAGACCGTTATGGAAAAATACCTCGCCGATGAGGAAATCACCGTCGAGGAGCTGAAGAAAGGCATTCGTGCGGCGACGATCTCTAATAAGCTCGTCCCCGTGCTTTGCGGCACTTCCTATCGCAACAAGGGCGTTCAAAAGCTGCTCGACGCGGTGGTCGACTATATGCCGTCGCCTCTCGACGTTCCTTCGATAAAGGGCAAACATCCTTCAACGGGCGAGGAGATGGAGCGCCATTCGTCCGACAGCGAACCGTTCTCCGCTCTGGCGTTCAAGATCGCTGCGGATCCGTTTGTCGGAAAGCTGTGCTTTTTCAGAGTTTACAGCGGTTCGATAACCACGGGATCCATGGTCTATAACTCCACGAAGGACGTCCGCGAGCGCTTCGGGCGCATTCTGCTGATGCACGCGAACCACAGGGAAGACCTTGACGGCGTTTACGCAGGCGACATCGCCGCGGCCGTCGGCCTCAAGAACACGACTACCGGCGATACGCTCTGCTTTGAGCAGAAGCCGATAATCCTTGAGTCCATGGAGTTCCCTGAGCCCGTCATCAGAGTCGCCATCGAGCCGAAGACGAAGGCCGGCCAGGAAAAGATGAGCATCGGCCTCTCCAAGCTGGCAGAGGAAGATCCTACGTTCCGCACCTATACGGACGAGGAAACGGGACAAACGATAATCGCCGGAATGGGCGAGCTGCACCTTGAGATAATAGTCGACAGACTTTTGAGAGAGTTCAAAGTCGAGGCCAACGTGGGTAAGCCGCAGGTCGCGTACAAAGAGTCCATTCGCAAGCCCGCTGACGTGGATTACAGATATTCCAAGCAGACGGGCGGCCACGGACAGTACGCGGGCGTCAAGCTCCACATCGAGCCCAACGAGCCCGGCAAGGGCTACGAATTCATCAACAAGATCGTCGGCGGCGTCATACCGAAGGAGTTCATTCCTTCCGTTGACGCGGGCGTTCAGGGCGCCATGCTGAGCGGAACTCTCGCCGGCTACAACGTAGTCGACGTCAAGGTCACGCTCTACGACGGATCATATCACGAGGTAGACTCCTCGGATATGGCGTTCAAGATCTGCGGTTCCATCGCTTTCAAAGAAGCGATGCGCAAAGCGGATCCCGTCCTCATGGAGCCGATAATGGCGGTCGTCGTGACGGTGCCCGAGGAGTACCTCGGCGACGTTATAGGCGATATAAACGCCCGCCGCGGACAGATCAAGTCCATCGACGTTGTCGCGGGAGCGCAGCAGGTACATTCATTCATACCGTTGTCCGAAATGTTCGGATACGCGACCGATCTGCGTTCAAAAACGCAGGGAAGAGGCGTGTATTCCATGGAACCGAGCCATTACGCGGAGGTTCCGAAGACAATTTCCGAAAAAATGGCGTTAAAATAGCCATTTTTAGAAAAAAAGACTTGCAATTTTTACACCTATAGTGTAGAATATTCAAGTACGCACACGAAGTAAATTACTCAAACAAAGAGGAGGATTTCACAAATGGCAAAAGCAAAATTTGAGAGAACCAAGCCCCATGTAAATATCGGTACCATCGGTCACGTTGACCATGGTAAGACCACTCTTACTGCGGCTATCACCAAGGTCCTCGGCTTCAAGGGCGACGCTCAGTTCATGGCGTATGATCAGATCGATAAGGCCCCCGAAGAGAAGGAAAGAGGAATAACCATCAACACCGCGCACGTCGAGTATCAGACCGATGCCCGCCACTATGCGCACGTTGACTGCCC
>JAFZXI010000079.1 GCA_017616855.1 Clostridia bacterium
GCCTCCCCTGTGCAAGGGGAGGTGTCTTGTTGCCGCTTTGCGGCAGCAAGACGGAGGGGTTGTCGCTCGCGAAGCGAGCCTATAGGGGCGATTATCAATCGCCAGCAAAGCCTTCCCCTCGAGGGGAAGCCACCGCCGTCCGGTGCAGCCAGCGCCCGTAGGGGCGATTATCAATCGCCCGCCTTGCCTCCCTCTGAGGAGGGAGGTGGCGTCCGAGGCGAAGCCGAGGATGACGGAGGGAGAGATAACGGCGCCCTTCCTTATGTATAAGCGTTGTGCCGTAGACGAATGCTGAATTGACATCACGCCGTCTCCGACTCAACGTATCCGCAAACCGCAGTTCATCGTTATCTCTCCCTCAGTCTTGCCGTCGCATGCGGCTTCACCGCCGCTCCGTCAATCCAGCTCCCTCCTCAGAGGGAGCCAAGCCGCCCCTACGACAACCCTTCCGTCAAACGCTCCCTTCGGTCGCATTTGCCACCTCCCCTTGCACAGGGGAGGCCCTCGCACTCCTCAGAGGGAGCCAAGCCCCGCAGACCTCAGCTCGTATGCTGCCTCGAAAACCCCTTTATTTTTTGTCCTTTTTCCACAAAAGACTTGACAGAATCGCAAATGAATTGTTATAATATATTCGTATATATACGGGTGATAGTGTCCCTCGGTGTAAAATCGCGAAGCGGTAACCGAAGGGGCGCCAGGTCCGTATTTTCGCCCCGTGAGGAGAAACCGGGCGAAACGTGGCTGATTGCCGACGAGGACAAAACGGATCGGCAAAAGCGATTTGGCCTATATTCAGGCATATTGTCCTTATCGCCGATCAGCCAGGTATATGAATTATTTTATTTCCGTATAATTCGGAAAGAGGAGGAGGGATGTTCACAGTGACCGGACGGCTGCGGTACACCCAGCCGCGGCATGAAGTTCGTTCAAAAAACCTATGTTCATCACAGTTAAACCCAAAACCCGCGAAAAAATCATTTCAAGGAAAAGAGGAAGTAACTAAATGAAAAAAATACTTAGTTCACTGCTTGCTTTCGCGATGGTACTGGCGCTCTTCAGCGGAATAGTCATTTTTGAGGCGTCTGCTGTAGAAGTTTACATGCACATACCGTTTGTTAACCAGTACACATTGGAGCAAGTGAGTCCGTATGTGAGCACGATGCTTTACAATTCCTATCTTGGCAGCGCTGACGCTAACGCTACCAACGTGTCTATCGCGAAGGATGCTCAGGGTAGACTCGTTTATACCGCTACGACTTCGAAGAATACCGGCGGTATGGTGGGAAGCACCGACAGCTATCATCACATTATCTGGTCGACGGCTCAGACTGCCAGAAGCAGAAAGCAGACGAGCCTGATAGCCGGTATTGATCCTTTCGGCGACGCCGAGCTGTCGAATAAGACCAAGCTCGTTATTAAGTTCGGCTTCGATGATGCCGGCTACACGGCATGGGGCAAAAAATCTGCGTATTTCTATTTTGCCAGCAGCCAGACTGTAGCATACGTCATCAAGAGCGGTGTCGGAGCGACCTACAGCGATTCCAAAAAAACCGCTACATTTACTTGCGATCTGACAAGTATGTCTTATAGCTCCTCCGGTAATACGGGTTCGGTCAAGTCTCTTGCCGATGCGTTCGACGGCGTTCTTGACTCGCTGATCATCGACCTCCGCTTCGGCAACGCTGCTGAACCGACTGAGGTCAAGTTCTGGATTGAAGACGTTTATCTTGTCGGTCCGGCCAACACGGTCAACCTTCACAAGGCCATCAGAGAGGCGAAGACTGCCGGTGTTGATCAGGCTCTGATTGATGAGGCTGAAGCGGTTTACAAAGACACTGCTTCCACTCAGACCCTCATCAACAACACCGTCGCCAAGCTCGAGGCAGCTATGGGAACCGCCGCGTATAATTATTATGCGCTGACCGGCTTTACCGCCACGACCCAGGCCGAACTCGATCTCCTCTCCGGCAACGTCGGTTATGTTGACGGCGCGATCTATAACGCCGTTACCAGCAAGCTCGAGCTTACCGACAAGCCCGGCGAGATCAAACTCACCACTAACCCGGCTAATAATCAGAAATACAACCAGTCCATCGTCACCTATAAGAAGGCTGACGGCTCGACGCTGGCCAGTAACCCTTGGGCTCCCGTTGACACGACCGTTGACCTTTCCACTTTGGACGGTATCCGCTTCAAGCTGACCGATGCCGACGGCAAACCTGTCAGTTACTATGGCAATTACAGATTTGTTAACTCTGCAAAGGGTTGGGCGGATTATTGGATGTATCTGGGCAAACCGGACATCGATGCTGATGGCTACAATGTGATTGACTTTGGCCGTGTAAGAAGAGTCAAGGGCAATTCTTATGACAATACGCAAGAACTCTTTGTCGATCAGCTTAAGACGATAAACGCGATTTCCTTCCTCATCTATTCAGCTGCTGACACTCTGTATTTCTCTGATATGCAGGCGTATAAGAGAAATGTTACCAGGGACTATGGGATGGACATCCTTGACCTGCCCGGTTTCAGTGACTGGACTGCCGATAACATTACCGCTGCGAATGCTGTTGCGGCGATGGATGGCAATAACGCATATTCTGCGTTCGAGTTCTATGACAAGGCCTACTGCAACAGAGGCAACGCCGTTCACGGCCTGCTCCCGACCAAGGACTATAAGCCGAATAACTACACTCAGGCGTGGCATACGCGTTCGAGTACGGATAATGAAGCCGCTCAGCAGAACGGCGACGTCTTCGGCAGCATCAACACCGTCGCTGACTTCCTTAAGTATGACGGTATCCGCGTAGGTATTGCTGCCACCGATGGCAGTGATCCGATTACCTATAGCTGGGATGGCAGCCACGTTGTTAACATTTCCTTCGCGCTCAGGGGTTCCGGCCAGCATACCTTTGACAACAAGTGGTATACTCCGTTTACCGCCCAGTACAGCACCGCGTCCGGCCAGCTTTTCCCCACTTATGAAGACGGTTACGTATACTTCTACTTTAAGGATTTCAAGAGCTGGGGCGATTATGTCATGGAAGACTATGATCCCAGCAAGCTCAATCAGGCGTACGGCAACTTCGTTATGACCTACGTTGCCGGTGGTTGTAACACCGAGTGGAAGCGCCTCGTCGTCTCCGATATGCAGCTGTTCAGAAAGCATATCGACGATCCGACCGAGGGTCTCTGGGAGTACAACTACACGGCTGAGAGCTGGAAGGCGCTGACTGACGCTTATGAAGCGCGCGACGAAGAAGCGATCGCTGCCGCGAAGGCCGCGCTGAAGCCCGCCGTGACCATGGCTGTCACCGAGGACTTCTTCAAGGGCTGGACCACCGAGGACGTCAACGCTGTCGTTACTACGAACAGCACCAAGCTCTGCGATTCCATCGGCGACGGTCTGAACACCCAGAACGTCTGGAACGGCGGCGACTTCTCCAACAACACCACCTTCGCGATGGAGAACGGCGCGTTCACCATGACCGCGACTGCCGACTTCACCGGCAAGTCCATGGGCTGGAAGAACATGGACCGCAGCGGCACCCTTAACACCGGTAAGGTCAGCACCGGAGACGCCGGCCGTGACTATCCGTACATGGCTGCCAACGTCAAGGGTCTCTCCGAGGCCGACGGTATCCGCTTCAAGCTGAACGTCAGCGATAGCGGTTCCTTCGAGAGACTGCTCATCGGTCTCTCCAACTGCGACGACTTCGTCCGCGAGCAGTACGCTCTCAAGCTTACCAAGGATAACTTCGACGCCGACGGATATATCAATATCCCGTTCAGCGCGTTCGAGAAGGCCTGGTGGTGCTCCGCGTTCACGCAGGCCGAACTCGAGCAGGTTCTCGTATTCATCGTTGAGGCATACGGCGTGACCAACGGAACGAAGATCTCCATCTCCGACCTCCACGGCTACACTGTCGCCACGAAGGAAAAGATCATCGGCGATCTGTGGCAGTATAACTACACCGCCGAGAGCTGGGCTCCGCTTGCCGCCGCTGCCGAGGCGCTCGATCTCGATGCCGCCGCCGCTGCGAAGGCCGCGCTCGTCCCGGTCAAGACCGCTCGCGTCACCGGCAACCTGATGGAAGGCTGGACGACCGCCAACGTCAACGCCACCGTTACCGCGAACAGCGGCAAACTGTGCGACTCCATCGGCGAAGGCCTGAACATCAACAACGCTTGGAACGCTGGCGACTTCTCCAACAACACCACCTTTGAGGCGGACAGCAACCTGTCCCTGACCGCGACTGCCGACTTTACCGGCAAGGCGATGGGCTGGAAGAACATGGACCGCAGCAAGACCCTCCAGAACGTCACCAACGGCGCGTTCCCGGCTCTTAACGTTGCCGGGCTGAAGGATGCTGAAGGTATCCGCTTCAAGCTCGAATCCAACAAGCCCATTGAGAGAATCCTTATAGGTCTCTCCACCTGCGCCGAACCCTCTCCGTTCGCTACCGGCGGACACAGAGAGATGTACGCGATGAAGATTAAGCCCGAAAACGTTGGCGCGGATGGTTACATCAACATTCCGTGGAGCTATTTCGAGGCGGCCTTCTGGTCTCAGAAGTTCGCTCAGGATGAACTCGATCAGACAATCGTCTTCATCATTGAAGCTTACGGCGCCGAGAACGGCACGAAGCTCACCATCTCCGACCTCCACGGCTATATCACCCGCGACTTCGACGACAGCGACCTTGCTAACGTCTGGGAGTACAACTACACGCCCGAGAGCTACAAGGCCTACAGTGACGCTATCCGCGTCGCGAAGACCGCTGCCGAGCGCGATGCCGCGTTTGCGCTTCTCGTTCCCGCGAACGTCAAGACCGTTACCGAGGACTTCTTCAAGGGCTGGACCACCGAGGACGTAAACGCTGTCGTTAACACTAACAACGGCAGACTCTGCGATTCCATCGGCGACGGACTGAACACCAACGGCAAATGGAACGGCGGCGACTTCTCCAAGAACACCACCTTCGCGATGGAGAACGGCGCGTTCACCATGACCGCGACTGCCGACTTCACCGGCAAAGCGATGGGTTGGAAGAACATGGATCGCAGCGGTACCCTCAACACCAATAAGGTCAGCACCGGCGACGCCGGCCGTGACTATCCGTTCATGGCTGCCAACGTCAAGGGACTTTCCAAGGCCGAAGGTATCCGCTTCAAGCTCGAATCCAACAAGCCCGTCGAGAGAATCCTCATCGGTCTCTCCAACTGCGACGATTTCGTCCGCGAGCAGTACGCTCTCAAGATCAAGCCCGAATACGTTGCTGCTGACGGCTATATCAACGTCCCGTT
Source organism: Clostridia bacterium (assembly GCA_017616855.1). Classification (GTDB taxonomy): domain Bacteria; phylum Bacillota; class Clostridia; order Oscillospirales; family RGIG8002; genus RGIG8002. Next base: position 5,308 of record JAFZXI010000079.1, read on the forward strand.
CAGCTACTTCGAGAAGGCTTGGTGGTGCTCCGCGTTCTCGCAGGCCGAACTCGAGCAGGTCCTCGTATTCATCGTTGAAGCTTACGGCGCCGAAGAAGGCACCAAGATTGCCATTTCCGACGTCCGCGGCTACAAGACGATCGTTGCTCCGACCCAGGCCGAGATCGACGCTCTCAGCGCCGCTATCACGAAGCTCGAAGGATATGACTTCGACGCCAAGTACACCGACCTTATCGCCGACGCCAAGGCTCAGCTGACCGCCGTTGACGAGGATTACGTCCTCGACGCGACCGCCGCTGTCCTGGCTGTCACCGATAAGCTCGACGCTGCCGACCGTTCCGCTCTGAAGGCGAACATCGATGCCGTCAAGGCCATCGACGCGACCCTGTGGGCGACCGAGATCGCCGCGGGCGTTGACGCTTACTACAACCTCGACGCTGCTCAGTCCGATATCGACGCTGCTGCGAAGGTCCTCAAGAGAATCATCGACAAGCCCGAAACTCCGACCGTCACCGCGGCTTCCGTTACCGATACCACGATTGAGGTCGTTGCGATCCGCGGCGCCAAGTATAAGCTGAACGACGGCGAGTGGCAGGACAGCAATGTCTTCGAAAACCTGCTCCCGAACAAGGCTTACGCCATCAGCGCTTACATCGTTGAGACCGAGGACTTCATCGCTTCCGACGTTTCCGTCGCGGTTGAGATTACCACTGCGAAGGGCTCCTTCGGCACCGCTACCGTTACCCTCAGCGGCACCGAGAGATACAACGAAGTCCTGACCGCTACCGCGGCTGACGTTCCCGAGTATCTCGGTGAATACGCAATCGAGTGGCGCAACGCGGCGGGCGAGACCGTCGGCACCGGCGCGACCTACACCGTCGCTGCCGCCGACATCGGCTCCTTCGTCTACGCGGTCCTCGTTTCCGCGAACGCGGGCGACACCGTCGCTTCCGATCCTACCGGAACCATCGGCAAGGGCGTCATCAAGGGCTACACGCTGCCCACCGCTTCTGAGATTATGTATCCTCAGACGCTGGCTGACTCCGTCCTTTCCGGCGCCGATACCGGCATCGTGACCGGTACCTGGGCTTGGGTTGCTCCCACCACGCAGCCTCTCTCCACTCAGAGCGGCAGCGCGTTCGAAGTCACCTTCACCCCGGACGCCAACTTCATCGATCTCTATGAGATCATCACGGCGAAGGTCACCGTCACCATCAATCCCGCGCCTTATGAGCCGCAGACCTTTGTCAGCACTCAGGACGACCTTACCGTTGAAGGCGAGTTTATGCAGAACACCGAGATGAAGGTTGAAGAGATTGACTACAAGCAGCCCTCTTACCTGTCCCTGCTCCGTGCTTCCGCTAAGGACACCTCCGGTCTGAAGAAGCTCATACTCTTCAAGGATATCTCCTTCACCGTCAATGGCGAAGAGCTCGATGACATGTATGAAGGCAAGCTGACCGTTAAATCCTTCGTCGGATTGAACCGCGCCGGCCAGACCTACAGCGTATGGTTCTTCGTTGACGGCGCGTCTGTCAACTACGTCGGAACCGTTGACGCCAACGGCATACTGGTTGTCGAGGACGTTATCCTGTAAGGGAAAACGCTTTGACCTCGGGAAAGGACCTCCGGTCCGTCCCGAAAGATGCGGAAAGCGCGAGCTGACCGCGAAAGGTAAATAATACCGCTGAACGCGGAGCCGATTCTGTCGGCTCCGCGTTTTTGCGTGTGCGCGCTCACGTTGCGCGCGCGGGGGAGAGCGCTTTTTCAGATAAGTCTTCATAATAAATAATATATAGAGCATTCGCTGCGGCAGGTGAACCGAAGAGACGCCGGTGCTTCCTTAACTATATGGCGGTGTTGTGAATATCACAAAATCATCAGATTTTTTTGCGCTTTTTTCACAAAACCCTTGACAAAATCATTGTCTAATTGCTATAATACAATCGTATATATACGGGTGATAGTGTTTCCGGGTGGGAAAGCGTCCCGAAGCGCTCGCTTTGCGTACTCCGAATAATCGCAAAGTTTGCGCCTTCCGGAAGGACAAGCGTATACCGTTCCGCGTATTATCCGCGGCGCGTTCGCCCGTTGAAAAAAGAGAGACGCTATTTTATCAGATCGGAACTTGCGATCGAAAAGAGGAGTGAAAGAATGGAAGCATCTTTCGTCAAACCATCGGTTATCTTACCTGTGTTGAGCATGATTACGGCTCCGCCGGCGTCATGCGCAAAGTCGGGTTTTGATTACACAACAACTAACGGAAAGGAGCACTAACGTTGAAGAATTCGAACACCAAAAAAGTATTGACTTCAATACTGTCTTCATGCTTAGTTGTTATGCTCCTGCTCAGCACCCTGGTGATTGCACCCGTTTCGCTTACCGCGAGCGCCGCTGGGCAGTACGGTATAACCATCAACCACATTTTCAATGACGGCCCCGAAGCTGCCAACTCCTATGATGAGCTTTACGGCTCTTTTGATGCCGGCGAGACTCCGGTCGTCACGATCAACGCGCCAAACGGCTACGTGATAGACTCGGTCTATTTCACGACGGCTGCAGGCACGGATTTTGTCCAGTACGTTGAGAATCTGCAGTATGATAATCCCGTCAAGGGCGTGTATCATATCACGATGCCCGCGTACGATCTGACGATGAACGTAATCTATCGCTGCATTCTCAACAGCGCGATAGTTGAGCACGTTTACGACGGCGGACATTACGACGATCAGGACTACGACGTTGACCTCGGCGATAATCTGTGCGAAGGTGACACCGTTATTTTCAGCTCCGACGTCAAGCAGGGTTATACTCTGAGTGAGATATACGTCATGGGCTACACCGGCAGTTCCTTCATCACTATACTTGACAACGTCGCGATTACCGATTACGGCACCGGCACCTACTCCATTGAGATGCCTGATTCTCCCGTAATCATCGTCTTCGTCTACACCAGCAACAGACACAGCATAACTCCTCTCGCGCTGCTTGACGGACAGGATGGCGTCGGCGCCGACTACTATGACGGCCCCGCCACTGCCGATCCCGGCGAAACGGTCGTGTTCCACGTTGCCGACGTTGCCGATTACTCCGAGCCCGAAGTTTTCGTTACCGCTCAGGCCGGCGTCGACTTCGTTGAGGTCCTTCCGCTTGAAGGCGAAGAAGGCACTTACTACTTCGTGATGCCTAACGCGGAAGTCACCGTCCACATGCTTTACACCAACACGAGATTCAACATTACCGTTGAGAACGTTTTCGAGGACGGCACCGTTGACGATACGGTTTACTATGTCGGCGACGCCACCGCCTGCGAAGGCCAGCGCGTTTACTTCACGGTTGACGCTCCCGACGGCTACGCTGTTTCCGAAATCTACGGAACCTTCGCCGCGGGCGCCAGCTTCGTCGAGGTATTCCCGGTCGATTCTATCGCCGGCGCGTACTACTTCGATATGCCCGAAGGCCCGGTAACGCTGAGCATCGTCTATGCCGACACTCTGTTTGACATCGTGGCCGAAAACGTTTTCGAGGACGGCACCGTTGACAATACCGCTTATTATTCCGGCGCGGCTGAAGCTTATGTCGGCGATCGCGTTTACTTCACCGTGAACGCTCCCGAGGGCTACGCCGTTAAGGAGGTCTTCGGAACCTTCACCGCGGGCACCAGCTTCGTGGAAGTGGTTCAGGTCGATTCTCTCGCCGGCGCGTATTACTTCGATATGCCCGAAGGCCCGGTAACGCTGAGCATCGTCTTCACCTCGACGCTGTTTGACGTCAACTTCGTTTCCTATATGGGCACTGCTGTCGATCAGGAGTGGAAAGAAGAGGACGTTGCCGCCGGTTCCGATTATATCTTCTCGGTTCAGGCGCCTGACGGTTGCGCGATTGACGAAGTATTTGCGATGTCCAACCTCGGCGGCACTTTCGTGGAACTGATCCCCGTCCGTGATCTCGGCAACGGTGTGTTCTCCTTTGAAATGCCCGCTGCCGACGTCGACGTCGTGATCATGTATAAGTCCACGCTGTTCGACGTCAACTACACTTCCTATGACGGCGACGCCGTCGTCAATGAGTGGACTGACACCGGTATCGAAGCCGGCGACAAGCACATCTTCACGGTTGCGGCTCCCGACGGATACGTTGTTGAAGACGTCATCGCCACCACCGCGGTGAACGGACTCTTCATCGAGATCCTGAACGTTGAGAACCTTGCCGGCGCTTACTACTTCGTGATGCCGGAAGCCGACGTTGACGTTACCGTCGTTCTCAAGAAGGTTATCTTCAATGTTACGGTTAATGACGTTTTCGACGGTCAGATAGTCGAAATCGCTGACGGCGTTGCTTACGCCAACGAACTCAACCTCTTTGTTGTTGAGAATCCGACCGGATATGAGACCGGCTACGATTATTACAGCATCACCGTTCAGAGTGCCAGCGATCCTTCCGTTATTTATGATTACACTCACGTAAGCGGCGACGTTTTCAGCATGATGATGCCTGAGGACGACGTGGTCATCACTGTCCAGTGGAAGAGCATTCTCCACTCTGTGACCGTTTCCAGCGTCGACCAGTACGGCAACCTTATTGAAGAGTTTTCTCTCGATGATGTGCCCGAAGGCGAAACCGTTATTACTCCTATCGCGCTTTCCGCTGTTAACGAAGAAGATTACGAATACGTCGAATACTTCGCGGTCGTGGAAGTTGCTCCTTTCCATGAAATGCTTACGGTTGATGACGTAGCCGGAAAGACCATTGTCTTCGATATGCCTGACGGAAACGTCAATATCACGCTCGTTTGGCAGAAGGTCGCCTTCACCGTTACCGAACAGTACATCGAGAACGAAACCGAAGTCATCGACTCCCTGACCTCCGTCTGGGACGTCAAGGGCGGCGACAACTGGATTTCCATAGCCACGGTTCCCGAAGGATACGAGATTTCCGAAGTCTACGTTACCGCTATTGACGGCGTCTTCGCCGAGTTCGTCGATTACATCTATCTGAACGATACCACGATTTACTTTGAGATTCCTTACGGCGACGTCTTCGTCGATTACTACCTCGAGAAGATTGTCAATACCGTAAACTACTACGCTTACGTTGACGGCGAGCTCACCCTCGTGAAAGCCGAAGAAGTCGTCTATGGCGAAAAGGCTGCCTGGGGCGCTGATAATGCCGCCGACGACCTGCCCGACGGCCACGCGTTCATCGCCTGGTACCTCGGCGGAGAAGCGTATGACTTCGATTCCGAAGTCAAGGGCGATCTCAACCTGATTGCGGTTTATGAATTCGTTAACTACAACGTGACCTTCAACACCGACGGCGGCAGCGAAGTTCCCGCTCAGGTCGTCATCAAGAACGGCAAGGCAGTTAAGCCCGCCGCTCCCGAGAAGGAGGGCTACGACTTCGCGGGTTGGAAGCTGAACGACGCCGAATACGACTTTGACACCGCTGTCACCGCCGATATCGAGCTGACTGCTTCCTGGACCGAGAAGACTTACACCGTCAACGTCCCCACGGGCGAGGGCTATGAAGTCAAGATCGCCGACGGCTCCGACACGACCGTCAAGTACGGCGACAGCTTCAGCTTCACCGTCGAGTATGACGAAAACGTCAATACAGATGACGCGGTCGTATCCGCCAACGGCGTCGCGCTCGTTGCCGACGATCAGGGCGTTTACACCGTCGAGGACATCAAGTCCGACGTTTACATCAGCATCAGCGGCGTGGGCATGACCAAGCTCTTCACCGTTAAGTTCAACTACTACGAAGGCGATGAAGCCATCAGCGCGACCTTCACGGTCGAAGCCGGCAAAGCCGCTGTCGCTCCCGTCGACACTGCCCGCTACGGCTACAAGTTCCTCGGCTGGTTCGACAACGCCGAGGGCACCGGCGAAGCCGTTACCGACTTCACGAACGTTAACGCCGACGCCGAATACTTCGCCGTTTACGAGCAGAACCCGCTCGCCGATTACACCTTCGGCGACAAGACCGTGACCGATTCCGCTTACGGCATCGGCTTCAAGGAAGTCAAGATCGAAGTCGTGAAGAACGACGCCGAGTATCTGGATCGTGACGTTTACGTCATCGCCGCCGCTCAGCTCAAGGACGGCTCCACCGTTCTCTTCTACGTCCCCGTTTACGTTGAAAAGGGCGAAGCCAAGGCCGACGTTTCCCTGATCCTCAACTCCAACACCTTCGTTTACGTTGATATGTATCTCGTATACGATGAAGTGGATCTCTCCGGTTCGCTGAACTATATCGATATCGAAGCCGGCATTCAGATTGCCTAATTCGAGGAGGTAGCAATGAAAATGAAAACAGGCAAAAGACTTGCCTCGTTCTTCCTCTCGGCGTGCATAGCGCTGTCGGTGCTTTTCGGCGCGGTGGTTTTCGCCTCTGCCGATACGATTCCGACCTCCGAATCCGTTTCGGAGCTCAATGCGATATACACCTACGTTGAGAACGAAGACGGGACCGGCACGATTGCCATTGACGCGAAGGCGCAGAACATCGAAGCCGAAGAGTACATTATGTTCAACGTCTATCAGAACGTCAATGACATTGCCGACCCCACGAACGAAAGGCAGAACGCCCCGGTCACTTCAAAGGGCTTCTACGCGGCTGACGTCCTGAACGGCGAAGCGCTCGCCAAAGAGCTGCCCCTTACTCCTCTCAAGCTCAACGGCAAATGCGTGCTCGGTGTTCAGGTCACCAACAGAGGCGAAAACAACGATTGGGTCTATACCTACATCACCACTGCGCTCAAGCTCAATCCCAACGGCGGCACGCTGAAGGGTGAGGGCGAGCTTCAGGTGAAACTCGGATTCAGCATCCTTGACGAGCTTGGAACCGAAGAGCGCGTTTCCAGAGATTACTACAAGTTTGTCGGCTGGTCCGAGACCGAAGACGGCGAAGTAATCGGCAACGATTTCCTGATGACTCAGTACGGCGACGAACTGTTCGCGATTTGGGAGCAGCTCACGACCACCGTCACCTTCGACCTTAACGGCGAAGAAGGCGAAGAAATCGGCCCGATGGAGATCACCGCCGGTGAACCCACCGACCTCCCCGTTCCCGAATCTTCCGATCCCGACAAGACGTTTGCCGGTTGGGGCACCAGCCCCGAAGGTCCCGTCGTTTATGACGGCACCGAGCCGGTAGTCCTCACGGGTGAGGACAGCGAGCTCCCGCTCTACGCGATTTGGGAAACCGTTGAGAAGTACAATGTCACCTTCAACGCCAACGGCGGCAATGGCGAGATGGAACCTCAGCGAATTGAGGCGAACGTCGCTACGGCGCTTAACCACGTCGGTTTCACTCGTGAAAGATTCGAGTTCCAGGGTTGGGCGACCACCGCGGAAGGCGAAGTCGAGTACGGCGACCAGGCGGAGATCACTCTGACTGATTCCGATATCGAACTCTTTGCGGTTTGGAAAGAGGTTTCCAATTACACCATCACCTTCATCGCTAACGGCGGCGAAGGCGAGATGGAGCCACAGGTGGTTGAAGTCGGCGTCGCTACTGCGCTGAAGGCCAATGCCTTCACCCGCGACGGCTTTAAGTTCCAGGGTTGGGCGACCACCGTTAACGGCGAAGTCGAATACGCGAACAAGGCCGAAGTCACGCTGACCGATTCCAATCTTGATCTGTTTGCCGTTTGGAAGCAGAACACGATTGCCGTTATCTACAGCCCCAACGGCGGCACCGGTCTTATGAATCCTCATAAGCTGACCGTCAACGAGACATTCAACCTCGATAAAGTCGCTTACACCTACACGGATAAGACCTTCATCGGCTGGTCCACCACCGCTGACGGCGAGGTCGAATACGAGGATGAAGCGGAGTTCACCATCGGCACGAAGAGCGTCGTTCTGTACGCCATCTGGAAAGACGGCGCGGAAGAGCCCGGCGAGCCCGAAGAACCTCCGGTCGATCCCGATCCGAATCCGAAAGCGATTCTGTTCAGCACCGGCGGCGGCAACGGGCTCATGACCCCCATCAAGGGTCTGAGCACCGGCCAGGTCGTTAAGCTTCCCGCTTGTGCCTATACCAAGGACGGCTATACCTTCGCGGGCTGGGCGACCACTTCCGGCGGAGCTGTCGTATATCAGGATTGCGCAGACTTCACCGTCGGCACCTCCAATGCAGTGCTTTACGCTGTTTGGGTTGCCTGAGCAAAACATTACACATTCGCAAGGGCGGACGGTTTCGTCCGCCCTTGTGCAGTTTTTCGACCGCTTACGCAGCGGCGTGGGAGGAACACCTATGAAGGTGCTTACCGCATTCGGCACGAGGCCGGAAGCAATTAAAATGTGCCCCGTTATAATAGAACTGCGCCGCAGGGGATGCGAGGTATGCGTCTGCCTTACGGGGCAGCACAGAGAAATGCTCGCAGACGTAATGGGCGCATTCGGCATTGAGCCGGATATCAACCTTAACGTTATGCGTGAAGGGCAGACGCTTTTCGATATCAACCGCGAAGTGCTTTCCGGAATGGATCGCGTCCTCGACGCCGAAAAACCGGATATCGTGCTTGTCCACGGCGATACGACGACTACGTTTGCCTCGGCGCTCTCCTGCTACTATAAGCACATAAGAGTCGGCCACGTCGAAGCGGGGCTTCGCACCGGCGACGTTTTCTCGCCATACCCCGAGGAGTTCAACCGCCGCGCCGTTACGCTCGTCGCCGATTACAACTTCGCGCCGACGGAAACGGCGAAGCGGAACCTGCTCCGCGAGGGAGTGCCGGAGGAACGGGTTTACGTAACCGGAAACACCGAGATAGACGCGCTGAAAACTACCGTTCGCGCGGATTACGCAAACCCGCTGCTCGACTGGGCGTACGGCAGCCGCCTCGTGCTGATGACCGCCCACCGCCGCGAGAACTTCGGCAGACCGTTTGAGGAGATATTCTCCGCCGTCCGCCGCGTCGTCGAGGAAACGCCGGACGTCAAGCTTATCTATCCCGTTCACCTCAATCCCAACGTCCGCGAAGCCGCGAAAGCGCTTGACGGCTGCGAGCGGATAAAGCTCACCGACCCGCTCGGCGTGCTGGATTTCCATAATATGCTCGCGCGCTGCTATCTCGCGCTGACCGACAGCGGCGGAATACAGGAGGACGCTCCGGCGCTTAACAAGCCCGTGCTCGTCCTGCGCAGCGTGACCGAGCGTCCGGAGGGCATAGCCACCGGCGCGCTGAAACTTGTCGGAACTCGCGAAGCGGACGTTTACGCCGCTTTCCGCGCCCTGCTTGACGACGAGGCGGAGTATGCACGCATGGCGTCCGCCGTGAACCCGTACGGCGACGGAAACGCCGCCGGACGTATAGCGGACGTCCTGCTGTCAAAATAGGAAAAACACCGCAAAAACGGCGTCCTGACGGACGCCGTTTTTTGATAAAAAGAAACCGCCCGGAAAGGCGGTCGCCGCGAGCCGGCGGCAAGTCAAAGGGTATATGAAGGGAGTTGCGATGCCTGTATTATAACAGGGACGAGTCCGGAAAAATGTCGAATACCGTCGGCTCCGGAAAGTTTTTTTGAAATATCCGCTATTAATTTCCGAAATCGTGCAGCGAATATCAAAAGGCCGCTCATTCGAGCGGCCTTTTGCGTTGTTATTAAATTAAGATATCGATTATCAATCGAAGGTTTCCGTCGGTTTGTATTCGGAGAGGACGATGCTCACGGTGTAGTAGCGTCCTTCTGAATAGCGGTAGATGACGAGCTCGACGGTGTCACCGGCGGAATACTTCTCCTTTTCTGCGTTCAGTTCGTCCATGGACTTGATCGTTACGCCGCCTATCGAGGTTATGATGTCGTTCTTCTTCAGTCCCTTGGCGTAGGCGTCGGTCTTTTCGTCAACGGAGGAAACGAGCACGCCCTGCGGTACGTTATTGAAGTACGCGACGTATTCGTCAATCGTGCTGCCGGTGATGCCTATCATCGGTCTGCCGGGCACGTATCCGTAAGTGAGGATGCTGTCGACGATGGGTTTGACGGTGTTCGTCGGGATAGCGAAGCCCATGCCCTCGTATTCCGTATCGACTATCTTCTGCGATGTGATGCCGATGACGTTGCCGTAGAGGTCGATCAGCGGACCGCCGGAGTTACCGGGGTTGATCGCTGCGTCGGTCTGTATCAGCTTGACGTTGCCGGAAAGCGAGGTCTTGACGTTGATGCCGGAAACGATACCGCGCGTGACGGTGCCGGCGAATTCAAGCCCGCCGGGATTGCCTATCGCGATGACGGTTTCCGCGAGCTGTATGTCGTCGGAATTGCCGAAGGAAGCATAGGTCAGCTCGGAGATTTTCACATTCTCGTCCTCGATGACTTTGAGCACCGCGAGGTCGGTCTGCTCGTCGGAGCCGACTATCGTCGCGAGCACTTCGCGTTTGTCGTGGAGCACGAGCTTTACGCGGTCCGCGCCCTCGATTACGTGGTAGTTCGTAACGACGTAACCGTCGGCGTTGATGATGACGCCGGAGCCGTAGCCGGAGGCGGAGAGGGAGTTCATCTTATATTTGACGACGCCGACGACGGCGGGACGTATCTTTGCTGCGACGTCCTTGACCGCGAGCTCCTCCGCTTCAGTGCGTCCGGAAAGCTCGAAGCCCTCCTTCGGGTCGACGGGCTCCTCGGAGGAAGTCGGCGTACCGCCTTCGTTTTTGACGTTCTGCACGATGTGCACGACGCCGAAGGAGGCGAGCACGAGCACTGCGCAGATAAAGATCGCAAGCATCGCGTAACCGAAGGAACGCGCGCGGCTGGGCGCCTTTTCCTTCTTCTTTTTCTTGCCTTCGGGCTGCGCCGCGTCGGTCCAGACGTAGCTGTTGTGTTCGGCGGGCGCGGGAGCGGGCTCGGGCTGCGGAGCCGGCTGCTCGCTCGCGGTATTTTCGGGATCATAGGACGCGTATTCTTTTTCGAATTCGTCGCTCATATATATCTCCTCTTTTCACATGATACCTATATTATAAACCTTTTTTTCAAATAGGTATAGCGATTTAGTTAAAAAAATAGGAAAAAATGTTAAAGATATTTCAAAACAAAACCGCGTCTTTACTTTTTGCGCGAAAGCGTGTATAATAAGCAATAAGGAAGTGAAACGATATGAAGATAGGAATTATCGGTCTGCCGAACGTCGGCAAGTCGACGCTTTTCAACGCCCTCGTAGGCGGCGGAGCGGAAGCGGCGAACTACCCCTTCTGCACCATCGAGCCGAACGTCGGCGTCGTGCCGGTGCCGGACGCGCGCCTGGACAAGCTTACGGAGATGTATTCGCCCGTCAAGACGACGCCCGCGACCGTGGAGTTCGTGGACATCGCCGGCATCGTCAAAGGCGCCTCCGCGGGCGAAGGACTCGGCAACAAGTTCCTTTCGCATATCCGCGAGGTGGACGCCCTCGTGCACACCGTCCGCTGCTTTGAGGACGAAAACATAACCCACGTCAGCGCGTCGGTCGACCCCGTCGCGGACAGCGAAACGATAAACATCGAGCTTATCCTCGCCGATCTCGAAGTGCTCGAGCGCCGCATAGACAAGACCGCGAAGGCGCTGAAGGGCGGCGACAAGAAGTTCGAGAAGGAATACGAGCTGCTCAAGCGCCTCGAAAAGCACCTTTCCGACGGCCTGCCCGCACGTTCCTTCGAGTGCGACCCGGACGAGCGCGCGGTGATCGAGACCGTCTCGCTCCTGTCGCTCAAGCCCGTCATCTATGCAGCGAACATGAGCGAAGCCGACTTCTCCGGCGGCATCGAAAACAACGCCGGCTACCGCGCCCTGCGCGAAACGGCGGAGCGCGAGCACGCGGGCATCATTCCCGTCTGCGCGAAGCTGGAGCAGGACCTCAACGCCTTCGACGACCCCGAGGAGCGGCAGATGTTCCTCGAGGAGATTGGACTTGAGGAATCCGGCCTCAACCGCCTCATTCGCGAGTGCTACGCGCTGCTCGGCTACATATCCTACTTCACCGCCGGCCAGCCGGAGGTCCGCGCCTGGACGATAACGAAGGGCACGAAAGCCCCCGACGCCGCGGGCAAGATCCACACCGACTTCAAACGCGGCTTCATCCGCGCCGAGATAGTGTCTTACGAAGACCTGATCGCCTGCGGCAGCATCGCCGCCGCGCGCGAAAAGGGACTTTACCGCAGCGAGGGCAAAGACTACGTCGTCCGCGACGGCGACGTGATACTGTTCAGGTTCAACGTCTGATGAAAAACGAAATATCCGGCATCTTTTTCAAACGCGCCGACCCCGGCAGGATAAAGCTTTACGACACCCTGCGCGGATTCATGATGATCCTCGTGATCATTTTCCACACCGCGTTCGATCTCTATTGGGTGTTCGGCAAGGACTTCGGCTTCCTGCATATCGTGGACGCGCCCTTCGTGCTTTTCCTGCGCGATTTCTTCGCCGTCTGCTTCATAATCCTTTCGGGCATCTGCACGAACTATTCGCGCAACCCGCTGCGGCGCGGAATAATAATCTTCCTGTTCGGGCTGATCGTAACGCTCGGCTCGGCGCTCGTGACGCCGAGTATGACGGTGCGCTACGGGATACTCAGCTTGATAGGAACGGCGATGATAATCGTCGCGATAATGCGCCCGTTCCACGCGCAGGTGAATTCGCTTTTCGGAGCCGCGGTCGCGCTCGCTGCGTTTTTCGCGACGGTGTTCGTTTTCCCGATAGAAGTGAGCTTCAAGCATCTGTATTTCCTCGGCTTCGTGACGCCGGACTTCGTCAGCGGCGATTTCTATCCGCTTATCCCGTATTACTTCGCGTTCCTCTTCGGGCACTTCATCGGCAGGTGGCTGAAGGAGAAGGAATACGACGTGAAATACGGCGGGCTGGATATAAAACCGCTTTCCTTCGTCGGCCGCAACAGCGTGTATTTCTACCTTTTGCACCAGCCGATCGCCTACGGCATCTGCTGGCTGCTTTTCACGAAGTTGGGACTATAGAGGACAATAATAAAACCGCAAACAGCGCCGCCCGGGAGGGCGGCGCTTTCCTTTCATCTTCTCTTTCTCCTCGGCTTCGGCGGGCAGTCGTAGTTGACGAGGATCGCGTCCTCGCCGATCTTCTCGATCGCGCACCAGGGTATGACGTACTCCTCGCGGGAGAAGAAGGGAAGGGGCGAGCCCGCGGGCACGATAACGTCGACGATCCTGCCAGAGTCGCACTCGATCCGCAGGTCCCCGACGAAGCCGAGACGCTCGCCGTTGCGCGTGTTTATGACTTCCTTGCAGCGTAATTCCGTCAGCTTGTGCATGTTTGCGTACCTCCGTTTCGGATAATCGCGCGAAAGCGCAAAAAAATGCCGTTTTTTCGAAAAAAACTCTTGCATTTCAAACGGGTTTGTGATAATATATATCAGCAATTCGCACGCCGTATGCGATTTTGTCGGTGCCGGAGCTGATTCCGGTCACAAAATTATGGTACGGCGGAGGAAAAACCAAGGAGGAAAAATTATGTCAACAGTAGTATCCATGAAGCAGCTTCTGGAAGCGGGCGTCCATTTCGGACATCAGACCAGACGCTGGAACCCCAAGATGGCGCAGTACATCTTCACCGAGAGAAACGGCATCTACATCATCGACCTTCAGAAGACCGTCAAGAAGATCGAAGAAGCTTACGATTTCGTCCGCGAGATCTCCGCTAACGGCGGCACCGTTCTCTTTGTCGGTACTAAGAAGCAGGCCCAGGATTCCATCAGGGAAGAGGCCGAAAGATCCGGCATGTATTACGTCAACGCCCGTTGGCTCGGCGGCATGATCACCAACTTCACGACCATCCGCCGCAGAGTAGACCGCCTTTCCAACTTGCGCAAGATGCAGGAGGACGGCACTTTCGATCTGCTCCCCAAGAAAGAAGTCATCAAGCTCAACCTTGAGATAGAGAAGCTCGAGAAGTTCCTCGGCGGCATCAAGGACATGAAGAAGCTGCCTTCCGCGCTCTTCATCGTCGACCCCCGCAAGGAACACATGGCGCTCGCCGAAGCGAAGAAGCTCGGCATTCCGGTTGTCGCGATCGTTGACACGAACTGCGATCCTGACGCCGTCGACTACGTCATTCCCGGCAACGACGACGCTATCAGAGCCGTCAAGCTCATCTCCGAGATAATCGGCAACGCCATCCTCGAGGGCAGACAGGGCACTTCCATGGCGGAAGCGACCGAAGAGGCCTCCGTTGCGCAGGGCGAAGCCAAGGAAGCCGTCCCCTTCGTGATGGCTGAAGAAGACAAGGTCAAGGTCGAGACCCCCAAGGCCGCGCCGAAGGCCGCCAAGACCGAGAAGCCCCTCATGGCCGCGATAATCGGCGAAGAGACCACCCTGGTCGCCAAGGAAGCGAAGAAGCCCGCCGTCCGCCGCACCGTCAAGAAGGCGGAAGCCGTCGCTGAGGAACCCAAGGCCGAAGAAGTCAAGGCCGAAGAGCCCGCGAAGAAGCCCGTCCGCCGCACCACCAAGAAGGCGGAGCCCAAGGCCGAAGAGAAGGCCGAGGAAAAGGCCGAGTAATCAAACAAGTTCGTGATACCCGGCAAGCTTATTGTCGGGTATCGACTATATTTAGGAGGAAAATGATTATGGCATTCACTGCGAAAGACGTTGCACTGCTCAGAGAAAAGACCGGCTGCGGTATGATGGACTGCAAAAAGGCCCTTACCGAGTCTGACGGCGATATGGAAAAAGCGATAGAGTACCTTCGTGAAAAGGGCATAGCTGCCGCCGAAAAGAAGGCGAGCAGAATCGCCGCCGAAGGCATCATCGGCTCCTACGTTTCCGAGGACGGCAAGGTTGCCGCGCTCGTCGAAGTCAACAGCGAGACCGACTTCGTCGCCAAGAACGCCGGTTTCCAGGAGTTCGTCAAGGCCGTTGCCGCCACCGTCGGCAAGAACGCTCCCGCGGACGTCGAAGCGCTCGGCGCTATGACGATTGACGGCGGCGACATGACTGTCACCGACGCTCTCCGCGAAAAGATCCTCACCATCGGTGAGAAGCTCACCATCCGCCGCTTCGTCCGTTACGAAGGACACGTCGTCACCTATATCCACGGCGGCGGCACCATCGGCGTCATGGTCAACCTTGACACCGACGACGCGACCTTCGCGAAGCAGGATTGCGTTCTTATGGCTAAGGACGTCGCGATGCAGATTGCCGCGATGAGCCCCACCTTCCTCGATAAGGCCTCCGTTCCCGCGGAGTTCATCGAGAAAGAGAAGGAGATCCTTCTCGCTCAGGCGATCAACGAGGGCAAGCCCCAGAACATCGCCGAGAAGATGGTCATGGGCCGTATCGCGAAGTATTACAAGGATATCTGCCTGCTCGAACAGGCGTTCGTCAAGAACGACGAGATCAACGTCGACACCTTCATCAAGAACACCGCCAAAGAGCTCGGCGCCGCCGTCTCCGTCAAGGAGTTCGTCCGCCTCGAGAAGGGCGAGGGTCTTGAGAAGCGCGAAGACAACTTTGCCGCCGAAGTCGCCGGCATGGTCAAATAATCAGATTTACGCCAAACACCGACCGGTCACCCGGTCGGTGTTTTTGCAAATACGGGGGAAGTTATGAAATACAGATACGTCCTTTTCGACCTTGACGGCACGCTTACGGAGTCCGCGCCGGGCATAACCAACGCCGCCGCGTACGCGCTCAAAGCTTTCGGCGTCGACGCGAAGCCGTCCGAGCTGGAGTTCTTCGTCGGCCCGCCGCTGCTGGGTTCGTTCATGCGCTGCGGGCTTACGGAAGCGCAGGCGCGGGAGGCGATAGACGTCTACCGCGACTATTACGTCGCGCGCGGAATGTTCGAGAACACGCCGTACGACGGAGTCGAAGACATGCTGCGCCGCCTGCGCGAAGCGGGCGCCGAGCTTATAGTCGCAACCTCGAAACCGGAGCCGTTCTCCGTGCAGATCCTCGAGCGCTTCGGGCTTGCGGGTTATTTTTCCGTTATCGCCGGCAGCACGCTCGACGAAACGCGCACGGAGAAACCGGACGTCATCGAATACGCGCTCGCTTCCGCGGGAGTGACCGACAGAAGCGCCGCGATAATGGTCGGAGACCGCAGTTACGACGTCGACGGAGCGAAAGCGACGGGACTCGACGCCATGGGGGTGCTTTACGGATACGGCTCCGCGGAGGAGTTCAAGGAGGCGGAATACGTCGCTTCCTCACCCTCCGAAGTTGCGGATATATTGCTCCGCGCATCTTGACATTTCGGCGCGAAGATGCTACAATTATGATGAAATGGAGGTATGTCACCCATGTTTATGAAAGTTATGGCGATGATACTTACTTTGCTGCCGGTAATAGCGATTGTTTCGTGCATGTTCCCGTTTCATACGCTTGCCGCGGCAGAAGCTCTTATAGGCGATATTGACAAAGACGGCGACATCACGGTTTCCGATTCGCTCGGTGCCCTTCGCGCCGCCGCGGGACTGAAGCAGTACAGCGCGGAAGACGTCCCGGTCTATGACGTTACCGGCGACAGGGAAGTCGGCGTTGACGACGCGCTCGGTCTGCTCCGCAGCGCCGTCGGCATAAGTGACGGCGACTACGGTTACGCCGGAGTCGAGCTTTCGTTCGCGCCCAACGCGGACGCGCTCGGTTACAAGTATACGCAGCAGTCGATAGATAACGCGATCGTTTCGCAGGGCGACACCGCCAAGCTCGCGAGAGTTATGCAGCGCGCCGCCGACGGCGGACGCGTCAACGTAGTGGTCCTCGGCGGTTCGATAACCGCCGGCTCCTCTGCGACCGAAACACAGAACCGTTACGCGAACCGCGTAACAAGCTGGTGGAAGGAGAACTTCCCGCAGGGAAAAATCAACCTTTTCAATATGGGTATCGGCGCGACCGGCAGTATGCTCGGCGTCCACCGTCTCGAGGACGATGTTTTGAGCAGAAAACCCGATTTCCTCATCGTTGAATTCGCGATCAACGACAGCGACAGCGATTATCAGTATTATGAAGGCATCATTCGCCGCGTCCTCGCCAACGATCCCGAAACTGCCGTGATTATGCTCTTCATGCAGGATCAGTCCGGCTGGAACACACAGAACACCGAGATTCCGATTGGCAACTACTATCGACTCCCGATGATAAGCTACCGCGACGCGACAAATCCGCTTATCAAAGCCGGAACGATAAAGTGGACCGATATTTCCCCCGATAACATCCATCCGAACGACGTCGGACACGGAATGGTCGCTTCGCTCATTACTTCCTATCTCGACGGCGTAAAGGCGAAGTATGACAGACTCTCCAGGGTCATTCCCGCGTTCCCGACCTCTCCGCTTTATTCGGACAGATACGATAACGCGAAGCTCTGGATGGGCGGCACGCTCGCGCCCACTCAGCTCGGCGGCTGGAGCGTTGAGCCCAATGGCGGCACCTTCTATCACCTGAAGGGCGCGTGGACTATTTCCAAGAAGGGCAAGGCGATGAAGTTCACGGCGACCTTCAGAGAGCTCAATATACTCTACTGGAGATTCATGCCGGAGAACAATCCGAACGCGGGCAAGATAAAGGTCAGCGTTGACGGAGGCGCCGCGATCGAGCTTAATGCGCTTATTGAAAGCGGCGGCTGGGGCAACTATCTCGCCAAGGAGCACATCTACGATTCCGACGAACCCGCGGAGCACGAGATTACCTTCACCTACGTGGGCGGTAACTTCACGCTTTCCGGATTGATGCTTTCCTGATTGATAAACAACTTGTGGAAGCGGCAGTTTTGCCGCTTTCACGTTCTCTTATTCCGTAATATGAGGAGCGTTTTATGAAATACACTGCCACTTTGCTTGTACTCACACTGCTGCTCACGCTGATTGCCGGGGTTTTCCCGCTTTCATCGTCGGCGGAGGGCGAATCCCTCATCGGCGACGTCGACAATGACGGCGCCGTGACCGCTTCCGACTCGCTGCTTACGCTTCGCGTCGCCGCGGGGCTCGGGACGTATATACCGGAGTCTTTGCCCGTTTTCGACGTTACCGGCGATAAGGCAATCGGAGTTGACGACGCGGTCGGAATAATGCGCTGCAGCTTAGGCATGACCGGCAGCTTCGGATACGACGGCGTAGAGGTCGCTTACAAGCCCAACACCGTCGCGAAGAAGTACGGCGTCACCCAGGAAATATTCAATAACGTCCTCGTTTCCGCGGGCAATACCGCAAAGCTTGCCGGAGTAATGGAAAAGGCCGCGCGCGGAGAAACGATAAACGTCGTTACTCTCGGCGGTTCGATCACCTACGGACTTTACGCCTCGACCTCGCAGAAATGTTGGGCTTATCTGACTTATAAGTGGTGGACGGAAAACTTCCCGAAGGCGCGCGTTAACTACCATAACGTAGGCATAAGCGGCACGAGCAGCATTCTCGGCGTCCACCGTCTCGCCGACGACGTCATCGCGAAGAATCCCGACTTCGTCGTCGTTGAGTTTTCGGTAAACGACACAATGGAGGATTATCCTTATTACGAAGGAATAATCCGTAATCTTGCGGTAAACTGTCCTAACGCGGCGGTAATAATGTTCTTTACCATCTGCCAGAGCGGTTGGACGATGCAGGATACCGAAATCCCGATCGGCAGCCACTATGAAGTTGCTATGATAAGCGGCGCGAACGCCGTCAACGGCTTGCTTTCCGCGCATGCGATGACCTGGTCGGAGTTCGGCACGGACGACGCGCATCCGACCGACAAAGGACATGAGATATACGCCTCTCTGATTAACTCTTACCTCGCCTGCGTAAAGACGAAATATACGAAGCTTTCCAAAGTCGTGCCGCAGGTTCCGGAGCCGCTTTACGGCGACCGCTACGCGAACGCTAAGCTTTATATGGGCGGAACGCTCGCCGCCGATAAGCTCGGTATCTGGACGGTGGATAAAAACTATCAGACCTCGCATTTCAATCACCTCAAGGGCGCGTGGCTCGCCACGAGAAAAGGAACTATGGAGTTCACCGCAACCTTCAAGGAGGTAAACCTGCTCTATATGAGATGGAAAACTGACGCGAACGCGGGAGCGATCGACGTCAAAGTTGACGGAACGCTCGTCGCGACGGTGGACGGCAACTTCAACGACGGCTGGGGCGACCACCTCTATTACGTTACAGTGTTCAAAGAGGACGAGCCGGCGGAGCATAAAATAACCTTCACCGGAAAGGGCGGAAACTTCACCCTTGCGGGCATAATGTTCTCGTGATAAAAAACAGAAACGGCAGGACCGCGGTCCTGCCGTTTTTTATTGCAAATAAACGTCTTTGACGATTGACACGCGGACGCTTTAGTGATAGAATAAAGATGATGAAAGAATATCTTTTTCCAGAGGTGACGATTATGAAGAAATTTGCTGTTGTTCTCGTGTTGGCGATGCTTTTGTCAATGGTCTCCGGAGCGTTTGTGTTTTCCGCTTCCGCAGCGGGCGCGCTTATCGGCGATATTGACAAAGACGGCGCCCTTACCGTTTCGGACGTGCTTTTGACGCTGCGCGCCGCCGCGGGACTATATGAATACGATGAGGAGGAACTTCCCGTGCTTGATGTTTGGAATGACGGAACCGTCGGCGTCGAGGATGCTCTCGGCGTTATGCGCAGTTCCATGGGTCTGATTGGCTCTTTCGGCAAGACCGGAGTGGCGCTTACGTTTACTCCGAACGCCGCCGCTCTGAAGGCGACCGTTACTCAGGAAATGCTCAACAGAGCGATCGTTTCCGCTGACGGCAGCGCCCGTATCGCGAAGGTCATGCAGAAGGCCGCGAGAGGCGAGACCATCAGCGTCGTAACGCTCGGCGGCTCAATCACCGCGGGCTCCGGCGCTTCTGCCGACAGCAAGCGCTACGCGAACATCGTCGCGCAGTGGTGGAAGAGCGCCTTCCCGAACACGAAGGTCAACTTCCGCAACTCCGGCATCGGCGCGACGGGCAGTATGCTCGGCGTCCACCGCCTCGAGCGCGACGTTTATAAGTACAATCCCGATCTGCTCGTGGTCGAATTCGCGGTCAACGATACCTCGGACGGCAACGCCGAAAGCTATGAGAACCATATCCGCCGCGTCGTAACGCAGAGTCCGGAAACCGCGATAATCATGCTCTTCATGACGACCGAGTGGTTCCACGATAAGCAGGCGGAGGAAGTGCCGATCGGCAGAGCGTACGGTATCCCGATGATCAGCTACCGCGACGCTATAAAGCCCGAAGTCGAAGCGGGCAGATACACCTTCAAGACTCAGCTTTCCGACGACGGAACGCACCCGAACGACTTCGGCTACGCGATAGTCGGCAACCTGATTACCTCCTACCTTGACGGCGTCAAGGCGGTCTATGAGGATTACACGACGATTATCCCCGCCGTTCCGGAGCAGCCGATGACGAGCGAGAAATACATGAACGCCAAGATGTACTGGTGCAACGAAGGCCTCGAGCCCACGACGCTCGGCAGCTGGACGACCGACACCTACGCCTTCTATGATTTCCGCGGATCGTGGTACATTACCAAGGGCGTACGCCCGATGATCTTCGAGGTGGACGCGCAGAACATAAAGATCCTTTACGAAAAGGTTATTGACGAAAGCAAGTCCGGCAAGATCAAGGTCTCCGTCGACGGAGGCGGCGCCGTGGTCGTGGATTCCTATTTCCAGAACGGCTGGGGCAACTACCAGACGATTGCGGACGTCTACGACGGGACGGAGTTCAAGACGCGCAGACTGCGCATAGCGCTTTCCGCCGGAATGTTCCGCATCGCGGCGATACTCGTTTCGTGACGGGACGAAAACGGTCGCTGAGTTTTTAACAGTTTCTTAATAAAACTTCACAAATTCATGACCGTATTCTTAAGTTTGAGTAAATAAAGCGGATATAGAATAATGGCATCGGAAGCGATTCCGGTGCCATTTTTCAATACTCGGAGGCGCTATTATGAATAACTGTTACGACTACACGAATTATACAAACGACGAACAGGCCCGTGCGCTTGAAGACGGAACCGTTTCCGCAGAACCGGCGCCGAAGCCGAAAAAGCGCCGCTTCTTCAAAAAGATGATGTCGCTTCTGCTTTGCGGAGCGATGCTCGGCGGCGGAGCGTCGGCGGCGTTCTACGGGGTAGGGAAGCTCATGGAGTCCGAACCCGCGATTGCCGAGCAGACGCAGGTGCAGCAGGTGTCCTACGTTTCGTCAAATACGCAGAGCGCGGTGCTTGACGTTGCTTCGATAGCCGACGGCGCGATGGCGTCGATGGTGGCGATAACCAACGTCTCGGTCGCTGAGGTGCAGACTTATTTCGGCTACTACTTCGGCGGCGGAACGCAGAAACAGGAGCAAAAGAGCAGCGGCAGCGGCATCATAATCAATATGAACGATACCGAGCTGCTGATAGTCACGAATAACCACGTCGTCGAGGACGCGGAAACGCTCTCCGTCTGCTTTGTCGACGAGCAGGTCGTCGAAGCGGTGACGAAGGGCACGGATCCCGATAATGACCTCGCGGTCGTCGCGGTCAAGCTCGCGGATATTCCGTCCTCCACGCTTTCCGCGATAAAGCTCGCGAAGCTCGGCGACTCCGACTCCCTCAAGGTCGGCGAGCAGGTAGTCGCGATCGGCAACGCGCTCGGCTACGGGCAGTCGGTAACGACCGGCATCGTCAGCGCGCTCGGCAGGCAGATCGACACGACGGACGCGATTATGATTCAGACCGACGCCGCGATCAACCCCGGCAACTCCGGCGGCGCGCTCTTCAACATGGCGGGCGAGGTCATCGGCATCAACTCCGCGAAATACAGCGACACCTCCGTCGAGGGCATGGGTTACGCGATTTCCATCACTCCGGCGCTGCCGATAATCAACGAGCTTATGAGCCGTACGACTCGCGAAAAGGTCGATTCCTCGCAGGCGTCTTATATCGGCGTCAGCGGAACGGATATCAGCGCCGAAATTGAAGCGTACTACGGCATCCCGCAGGGCGTTTACGTGACCTCCGTTTCCTCCGGCAGTCCCGCCGCTGAAGCGGGCATAACCGAGAAGAGCGTGATAACGCATTTCGACGGCGTCCGCGTCTCGACGATTTCCGCGCTCGCGGAGCGGCTCGAATACTACGCCGCCGGCGAGACCGTGGAACTCACGCTGCAGGTGATCTCCGGCAGCGCCTACGTCGAGAAGACGGTCACGATAACCCTCGGCAGCGCCGCGTTCAAGCAAACCTCATCCTCCCGCGGATATCAGACGGTATAAACGTAAAGGCAATAATAAATAACGCCTCCCGTGAGGGAGGCGTTATTTTTATGCAATGAATTACCTGTCTTTGCCGTAGGTTTCTCTCGGCTGGTAGTGGGTGTGCAGGACCTCGTGCGCCTTGTGACTGCCGGGCTTGCCGAAATACTCGTCGTAGAGTACCTTGATGACGGGGCTGTCGTGCGACTTGCGGAGCGGCAGGTTGGCGTCCTCTTCGTAAAGGGCCTTCGCGCGGATTGCCTTCAGGTCGGTGAAGTTGCGGACGTTGGCGGGCTGTATCGGCTGACCGCCGCCGTTGACGCAGCCGCCGGGGCACGCCATGATCTCAACGATGTGGTAGTTCGCTTCGCCTCTGCGGATGCGGTTGAGCAGCTCTCTGGCGTTCGCGAGTCCGGAGGCGACAGCCGCCTTGACTTCGAGGCCGGCGACGTTGTAGGTCGCTTCCTTGATGCCCTGGGTGCCTCTGACTTCCTTGAAGTCGACGCTCTCGAGTTCTTTGCCGGTGAGCGTTTCGACCGCCGTGCGGAGCGCGGCTTCCATAACGCCGCCGGTGGCTCCGAAGATGGCCGCGGCGCCGGTGGTGATGCCGAGCGGCGCGTCGAACTCCTCGTCGGCGAGGTTTACGAAGTCTATGCCCGCGCGCTCGATCATTCTGGCGAGCTCACGGGTGGTCAGCGCGACGTCCACGTCGGGGACGCCGGCGGCGGACTGTCCGTCGCGGCTGCGCTCGAACTTCTTCGCGGTGCAGGGCATGATGCTGACGACGACGATATCTTTCGGGTCGAGGCCGTTCTTTTCGGCGTACCAGGTCTTGACGACCGCGCCGAACATCTGCTGCGGCGACTTGCAGGTCGAGAGGTTATCGAGGAAGTCGGGGAAATTGTGCTCGCAGAACTTGATCCAGCCGGGCGAGCAGGAGGTGATTATCGGCAGCTTGCCGCCGTTCTGGACTCTTTCGATGAACTCGTTGGCTTCTTCGAGAATGGTGAGGTCGGCGCCGACGTCGGTGTCGTAAACGCCGTCAAAGCCGAGACGGTGCAGGGCGGCGACCAGCTTGCCCTTGACGTTGGTGCCGATGGGCATGCCGAAGCACTCGCCGAGCGTGGCTCTGATTGAAGGCGCGGGATTGACGACCACGTGCTTGGTCGGATCCTCGAGGGCGGCCCAGACCTTATCGGTCTCGTCGCGCTCATAGAGGGCGCCGGTCGGGCAGACCGCGGTGCACTGTCCGCAGGCGACGCAGGGGACTTCCCAGAGATCCTGATCGAACGCGCAGCCGATGTGGGTGTTGAATCCTCTCTCGTTCGCGCCGAGAACGGCGACGGACTGGTTCTTTTCGCAGACCGCGACGCAGCGGCGGCAGAGGATGCACTTGTTGTTGTCGCGGATCATGTGCGGCGCGCTGTCGTCGATCTCGTACTGGTTCATCGCGCCCTTGTAGGCGTCGACGGTGTCCACACCGTAGTCGTTGCAGAGCTTCTGCAGCTCGCATCTTCCGCTTCTCACGCAGGAGAGGCACTTCTTATCGTGGTTCGAGAGCAGGAGTTTGAGGTTGGTCTTTCTCGCTTCCTGGATCTTCGTGCTGTTGGTGACGATCTCCATGCCGTCTCTGTCGACGGGATAAACGCAGGCGGCGACCATTCCGCGCGCGCCCTTGACTTCGGTGAGGCAAAGGCGGCAGGCGCCGATCTCGTTGATATCCTTAAGATAGCAGAGGGTGGGGATTTCCACGCCGGCGTAGCGGCACGCTTCAAGCACCGTCAGGCCGGTGGGAACGGTATAATCTCTTCCGTTGATTTTGATATTCAAAGTGTCCATACTGTTCTCCTTTCCGCTTACTGCTTCGAGATAGCGCCGAACTTGCAGGTGGCGTAGCAGGCGCCGCACTTGACGCACTTCTCGGGATCGATGGAGTAGGGAACTCCTCTTTCGCCGCTGATCGCGTCGGCGGGGCAGGCGCGCTTGCACATACCGCAGCTCTTGCACTTTTCGGGATCGATGACGTAGCGGAGCAGGTTCTTGCAGACGCCTGCAGGACACTTCTTGTCAACGATGTGGGCGATGTATTCCTCGCGGAAGTTCTTTATCGTGGAGAGGACGGGGTTCGGAGCGGTCTGGCCGAGTCCGCAGAGGGAGTTGGCCTTGATGTACTCCGCGAGCTTCTCCAGCTCTTCAAGGTCGGACATTTCGCCGTTGCCCGCGGTGATCTTTTCGAGGATCTCGAGCATACGGCGGGTGCCGACGCGGCAGGGCGTGCACTTGCCGCAGGATTCGTCGACGGTGAAGCCGAGGAAGAACTTGGCGATGTCGACCATGCAGTTGTCCTCGTCCATGACGATGAGTCCGCCGGAGCCCATCATGGCGCCGATGGCGGTCAGGTTGTCATAGTCGATCGGAACGTCCATCTTCTCGGCCGGGATGCAGCCGCCGGAAGGACCGCCGGTCTGAGCGGCCTTGAACTTCTTGCCGTTCGGAATGCCGCCGCCGATGTTCTCGATAATCTCGCGGAGCGTGGTGCCCATCGGGATCTCGACGAGTCCGGTGTTTTTGATCTTGCCGCCGAGGGCGAAGACCTTGGTGCCCTTCGACTTCTCGGTTCCCTTGGAGGCGAACCATTCGGCGCCGCGGAGGATTATCTGCGCGACGTTGGCGAAGGTCTCGACGTTGTTCTCGGTGGTCGGGCAGCCGTAGAGTCCCTTGATTGCCGGATACGGCGGACGGGGACGCGGCTCGCCGCGCTTGCCCTCGATGGAGGTCATCAGCGCGGTCTCCTCGCCGCAGACGAAAGCGCCGGCGCCGAGGCGTATCTCCATATCGAAATCGAATCCGGAGCCGAATATGTTTTTGCCGAGCAGGCCCATCTCACGCGCCTTATCGATGGCTATCTGCAGGCGCTTGACGGCGATGGGGTATTCGGCGCGGACGTAAACGAAGCCCTTGGTGGCGCCGATCGCGTAACCGCATATCGCCATGCCTTCGATGACGCAGTGCGGATCTCCTTCGAGGACGGAACGGTCCATGAATGCGCCCGGGTCGCCTTCGTCGGCGTTGCAGACGACGTACTTCTGCGGGGCCTGGACGGGCGCGCAGAGCGACCATTTTCTGCCGGTCGGGAAGCCGCCGCCGCCTCTGCCGCGGAGTCCGGAATCGCTGACGCACTTGATGACGTCGTCGGGGGTCATCTGGGTGAGCACCTTGCCGAGGGCGGCGTAGCCGTCCATGGCGATGTATTCCTCGATGCTTTCGGGATCGATGACGCCGCAGTTTCTCAGAACGACGCGCTCCTGAGCTTTGTAGAAGGGAGTGTCCTTGAGGGCGACGTTATTGAAGTCCTGATTATCAATCATCTGTATATCATTCCTTTCTAATAATACCGTGTTACGGAGCGTGTCAGTTGAGATTCGCGCCGATGGTGTATTCGACGACGGGCTTGCCGCCTTTGAGGTGTTCCTCAACGACGCGCTGCGCCTTCTCGGCGGTCATCTTGACGTAGGTGGTCTTTTCCTTGCCGCCCTCGAAAACTTCGACGACGGGCTCGAACTGGCAGATGCCGATGCAACCGGTCTGAACGACCGAAACCTTGTCGCCGAGTCCGGCCTTTTCGACCTCGTCGACGATGGCGTTGAAGACGGGCTTCGCGCCGGCGGCGATGCCGCAGGTGGCGAGGCCGACGACGACGCGGATCTTATCGGAGCCGTCGGGGATAACGACAGTGTCTCTGACCTTATCCCTGATCGCGTTAAGTTCTTCCAATGACTTCATAGCTTTTTTCCTTTCTGAATGGATTCTGCGGCAGACTTATTTGCCGAAGCCGTACTTGGCGAGGATTCCGTCAAGCTGATCAACGGTGAGACGGCCGTAGACGTCGTCGTTTATCGTCATAACGGGAGCGAGTCCGCAGGCGCCGACGCAGCGGCAGGCGTCCAGACGGAACTTGCCGTCGGGCGTGCATTCGCCGTTTTTGATGCCGAGCTTCTCCTGCAGCTTGTCAAAGATGTTGCCGGAGCCCTTGACGTAGCAGGCGGTGCCGAGGCAGACGGAGATGTTGTATTCTCCGAGCGGCTGAAGGGAGAACTGCGCGTAGAAGGTGACGACCTCGTAGACCTTCTCCATCGAAATCTGCAGCTTCTCGGCGATCATCTTCTGCACTTCGTAGGGAAGGTAGCCGTAGATCTTCTGCGCTTCCTGCAGAACGGGAATCAAAGCTCCGCTCTGTCCTGCGTAGACGTCGATCGCCTTGAACAGCTCTTCCTGCTGTTCTTTGGTGCCCTTGAAGGGGATCTTGGTGATGGTGTTTGCCATTGCTTAATTAACCTCCTTGTGGTTGTAGGGGAGTATAAACCTCAAACAAAGTTATTATACCAAAGAGCAGCGCCAAATGCAAGAGAAAATGAGACTGTTCGACAAAAAAATCTTCACTCTTTGTTTATGAGCGGCGGACGGATGTAAGACCTGCTCCGGCATCTTACGGCGGGAGGTTTTCGGCATGCCTGAAACCGCGACTTTCACGTGTTGAAAACCGGTGAAAATGTTGATAAAACGCCGTGATTTTCAAATCCGAGCCGCCGCAAAAAATATTTTAAAAAATATCAAAAAAGGGGTTGATTTTTTGTAAATTATCTGTATAATTGTGAGTGTAGTGGTATGAAATCCCATACAGTGGTAAAAAAGCCCATAAATCTCGGTGAAAGGAGGCCGGACTTATGCTGATAGGACATTATAACCACACGCTTGACCAGAAGGGCAGAGTTTCGGTCCCCGCCAAATACCGCGAGGAAATGGGCGCCTGTTTCGTCGTTTCCAAGGGCTACGGCAACTGCGTCAGCGGATATCCGCTCGACAGGTGGGACGCCTGGCGCGAAAGCGTCGAGAAACTCCCCGTCAGCAAGAGCCGCGTCAAGAGGTTCTTCCTCGGCTCCGCGTTCGAGGTCGAGGTGGACAAGCAGGGGCGCATAATCCTTCCCGCCGACCTGCGCGAGTTTGCCGGACTTGAGACCGACGTCGTCGTCGCCGGCATGAGCGACCATATCGAGATATGGAGCCGTGACAAATGGCTCGACGAGGAACGCAGGGACGATGAGGATATCGAGGAGCTGCTCGGCAGCATCGAAATCTAACCTATGGAGTTCAACCACTATTCCGTACTGTTGAACGAATCCATCGAGCTGCTGAACGTCAAACCCGACGGAGTTTACGTCGATCTGACGACCGGTGGCGGCGGCCATTCGCTTGCGATTGCCGAACGCCTCGGGGAAAGCGGCAGACTGATATGCTTTGACCGTGACGCCGACGCTTTGGACGCAGCGAAAGCGCGTTTGAAGGATCACGCCGGCAAGATCACGTTCATCAGAAGAAACTTCGGAGAGGCCGCGGAAGTCATTTCGGGAATGGGTGTCCGGGCTGACGGCGTTATTGCCGATCTGGGAATCTCCTCCTTTCAGATCGACAATACCGCCCGCGGCTTCTCTTATGCTTCTGATTCGCCGCTTGACATGCGCATGGACAACAGCCGGGGCGTGACGGCGGAGGAGCTGGTGAACGAAGCCGACGAAAAGACGCTCGCGCATATAATCGGCGTCTACGGAGAAGAGAAGTTCGCTTCCCGCATCGCGCGCTTCATCTGCGAGGAGCGGAAAAGAGAAAGAATCAAAACGGCAGGACAACTGACCGAGATTATAAAGAAAGCGATCCCCGCCGCCGCGAGAAGGACCGGCGGCAACCCCGCGAAGCGGACGTTTCAGGCGCTCCGCATCGAAGTTAACGACGAGCTCGGCGAACTGAAGCGTCTGATGGGCAGCTTCTGCGATATGCTGAACGTCGGCGGAAGGATAGCGGTCATCTCCTTCCACTCGCTTGAAGACCGCATCGTCAAGCAGTCCTTCGCGGAGCTGGCGCGCACCTGCACCTGTCCGCCGGACCTTCCGATATGCGTATGCGGCACCGTGCCGAAGGTCAGGGTGCTGACGAAAAAACCGATCCTCCCGTCCGAAAGGGAACTGAATGAAAACAAACGCTCGCACAGCGCGAAGCTGCGCGCGGCTGAAAGGATATGACCATGGTAAGAGAAAACCTCGCCTACGACTTTTCCAGATTTGAGGAGCGCAAACCGAGCGAACACGCCGTTCAGCTCAAGCTTGTGGAAAAGAAAAAGAACAGCAACAAAGCGATGGCAAAGTCCGTGTGGGCGAACCTTGCCGTGTTCGCCGTTATCGCGGCATTCGTCGTAGGCCTGCTTTTCTCGTATATGCGCTCAAACGAGCTTTCCTCCGAGATTAAAGCGGCGGAAAGACGCAACCGTGAGCTCAGCGCGCAGAACACTCTGCTGCAGGTCGAGATCGATCAGACGTTCTCGATGAAGAAGGTCAGCGAGCTTGCCGAGAGCTACGGAATGGTCAAAGCCGAAAAGTATCAATATAAGTATTTCTCCGTCGCGGAAGGCGACAAGGTTTCTGCCGACTGATCCGTGCCGCGCACTGTTGCTGCGGCGTTGAACAGTAGCATTCGAAATTGCGGGTTGTGAGGGGTGTCAAAACCGTTCCGAGCCGCATTTTTTCGATATATCGGGGCATTTTTTGCGCCGGAGTAATAGTCGCAAAAGTGCCGAAATATTATGATTTGAAAGCGGATTTTTCAGTTTCGGGAGAGTATTATGGCTAAAAAACCGAGCAAGCGAATGGGTATGCGCGCCACGGCAGTGGCGCTTATAATCGCTGTGCTCGGTTCGCTTGCTCTTACGGGGGTTTTGGCGAAAGCGCAGCTCATCGACCACGATTTCTACAGCAAAAAAGCGCTTGAGCAGCAGACGACCGATACCACCATCAGCGCCAAGCGCGGAAGCATTCTCGACGCAAACGGCGTCGTGCTCGCGCAGAGCGCGACGGTATGGGATATAATCCTCAACCCGAGCGACATCAAAAACGACGAAACGCGCGCGCTCGTCGCCACCGGACTTTCTGAGATACTCGAGCTCGACTACGACACCGTCTATAAGCAGACGCAGAAGAAAAACAAATACGAGCGCGTTAAGCGCCGCGTCGAGAAGGCGGACACGGATAAGGTCAGAGAGTTTGTTTCCGAAAAGGGCATAACCTGCATCACTTTTGAAGAAAATACCAAGAGATACTATCCTTACGGCAACTTCGCCTCGCATATCCTCGGCTTCACCGGCGCGGATAATCAGGGTCTTGAAGGCGTGGAGGCGTATTACGACGGCTACCTGCGCGGCACGGACGGCAGGGTGATGTCCTCGCGCAATACGCTGACTGGCGAGTTGACGAGCAAATACGAGACACGCATCGAGCCGATCAACGGCTACGACCTCTACCTCACGATAAACCAGGGCGTGCAGAACTTCTGCGAAAAGCATCTTAAGTGGGGCGTTGAACGCGCGAGAGCGTCCGAGGGCGGCTCGGTCATCGTTATGGACGTAAAGACCGGCGCGGTGCTCGGCATGGCGGTATATCCGGATTACGACCCCAACTCTCCTTACGAGATAACCGACGAGAGCGTGCTTGAGGAATTGAGCAAGCTCACCGGCGACGAATACGACGACCTGCGCCGCAGGACGCTCACGGAGATGTGGAACAACAAAGCCGTAACGTCGACGTACGATCCCGGTTCGGTCTTCAAGATGTTCACGATGTCGATGGCGCTTGAGGAAGGCGTCGTCAACCTGAACTCGACCTTCTACTGCAGCGGCGGAGTCACCGTCGCGGACCGCCATATCGGCTGCTGGTACACCGCCGGACACGGTTCCGAAACGCTGACGCAGATACTCGAGAACTCGTGCAACCCGGGCTTCATAAAAGTCAGCGGACTGCTCGGCGTTACGAAGTTCTGCGAATACGCAAAGGCGTTCGGCTTCCTCGGTAAAACGGGGATAGATATTTCCGGCGAAAGCGCCGGCGTCTTCTTCGATCCGAAGACGATGGGCCCCGTCGAGCTCGCGGTCGCGTCCTTCGGTCAGACCTTCACGGTGTCGCCCCTGCAGGTGATAACCGCGATGTGCGCCGTCGCCAACGGCGGCTACCTCGTCAAGCCGCACATTCTCAACAAAGTCGTCGATGCCGACGGCAAAACGATAGAAGCCGCGCAGACGGTCGTCAGGCGCCAGGTCATTTCCAACGAGACCTCAAAAACGGTCTGCAAGATGCTCGAATCCGTCGTCACCAACGGCACCGGCAAAAACGCCTACGTCGCGGGCTACCGCGTCGGCGGAAAAACCGGCACAAGCCAGAAGATCCAGAAGCAGAACGAAACCGGCAGAGACGACCTCCGTATCGCGTCCTTCGCCGCTATCGCGCCCGCGGACGATCCTCAGATAGCGATCCTCGTCATGATCGACGAGCCGAACACCGCGAACCGCGGCGGCTCCGCCTGCGCCGCGCCGGTCGTCGCGAAGATCCTCGAGGACGCGCTTCCTTATCTCGGCATCGAACCGTCTTATACGGAAAAAGAACTGGCGAAGCTCGACAAAACCGTGCCGGACACTATCGGCTTTACCGTTTCTGAGGCGAAAAAGAGCGTGACGGACGCCGGCTTCAGCTGCAAGGTGCTCGGCGAAGGCGAGCGCGTCATCGAGCAGATGCCGCGCCAGGGCGATACGATTCCCGCCAAGGGACAGGTAATCCTTGTGACCGACGGCGCGGAGCTTGAAACAGTCAAGGTGCCTGACCTTACCGGAATGACCTCGCGCGAAGCGAACAGCGCTTTGACGAACGCCGGCCTGAACATACGAATAAAAGGCACCGACGTCAACAAGAGCGGCACGACGGTCAATACCCAGAGCATCGCCGCCGGAACTGAAGTGCCTATGGGCACGGTAATCAGCGTAACATTCCTGCACTACGATCAGGTGCAATAGCAAATACTTCGGGAGACTTGCAAATGACTATCAGGGAACTACTCAACGGAATCAAATACGAAGCGAACGTCGATCTCGACGTTGATATAACCGACGTAACCGCGGATTCGCGCAAGGTCGCGCCGGGCAGTGTTTTCGTCTGCGTAAGCGGAACGCGCGTGGACGCGCACGTCTTCGCCGCGGACGCGAGAAAAGCCGGCGCCGTCGCCGTCATAGGCGAGCGCGACACCGGCGACGGAAGCGTAAACGTTCTCGTCGAAAACTGCCGCAAAGCTTACGCGGCAGTATGCTCAAACTTCTACGGCAGACCGCAGAAGGA
>JAFZXI010000080.1 GCA_017616855.1 Clostridia bacterium
GGCGAACACCTCAACACCTTTCCGCAGAATCGCGATATTTTCCAACCTTGACGCGTTCAGCGGCGGGGCGAATAAGTAATACTTTGCAGTTGGCGGTACGCCGCCGCTGAACTGTGCCGCCGCATAACCGCGTTTTTTCAGGGTCTCCGTACAAAAGAAAAGCCGCGCGTCGTTTCCGACGACCGCGAAATCAAGTTTATTCTGCATAATAAAACCTCCTCGTTCCATTCTATGAACGAAACGGGAGGTCTGCGATAATTATTGCCGTTTCAGCAACGCGAGCAGGCGTTCCTTTGTGTTTATCTCCGGATTATCGATTACCGACTCAAGCAGTCGTTTTAATTCGCCGCCTATCTCGGAATCGCGTATTCCGGCGGAAAGAAGATCTTGCCCGTTCAGCTCGAGGTCCGATAAGCGATACGGTTCCTTACGTTCGGCGATCTCAAAGAAAAGATCAGAGTATTCGTGCGGTTTTCCATATATAGTTTCACCGATTGTCGCGGCAATCAGAAACACCTCAGCCGAGAAAACGTTCATTGCGCGTTTTACGGCGTTTTTCTTCTGTGCGGGAAAACAGTCGAGAAGGTCGAAAACGCCGCGAATTACGCGTTTCTGACGCGTCGGAAGCTTCAGCCGGTCCAACGCGTCTCTGCCGCACATTTCAAGCAATGCGGAAAGCCGCGTTTCCGTGTCGCTCGGAAGGGATGCGAGCTTCGGCAAAAGAGGAGAGGAGTGCAAACCGATGAAACCGAGCGCTCCGCTTTCGAGCAGATGATCTATACGCTCGGGCGCGGGCGAAACGGCGGTTTTTATCAGTTCGTCGCGTATCCGCTCAACGCTTATTCTTTTCAAACCGTCCGCGCATGAAATCGCCGCGTTCAGCGTGCCGCCTTCGATATCGAATCCCAGAGTCGCCGCGAATCTGAACGCGCGCATTATCCGCAGCGCGTCTTCGTTGAATCTGCGCTCCGCGTCGCCGACGCAGCGGATGACTTTCGCTTGAATATCCGCTCGTCCGCCCAGTAAATCGATGATACGCACGCCGTCAAAGCAAAGCGTGTTGACGGTGAAGTCGCGACGTTTCAGATCATCGGCGAGTCCGCCGGCAAAGCCAACGGTATCGGGTCTGCGCGAATCGGAGTATCCGCCTTCGCTTCTGAAAGGAGTTATTTCCGCCTTTCCGTTTCCGTGAAACACGGTAACGGTGAAATAAGCTCCGCCTGTAAGAACGGAGCGGGGGAACAGCGCTTGTATTTCCTCCGGTTTGGCAGATGTCGTAATATCGGTATCCGTTGCGGTTTTTCCCATAACGGCATCGCGAACACAACCGCCGACGGCGTACGCTTCAAAGCCGGCGTTTTGCAGGATATTCAGGATTTCGAGCGCGTATTGCGGCAGTTGTTTCATGCAATCACCAATGCAATTATAGCATAAACTTCAACTAAAATATAGAAAAATCTAATTTAGGGGTTTAATTATTCGGAAATATGTAATATAATATATAAAATGCTAAATATCGGCATTTTGCCGTTTGCGATAGGAAGTAATAGAATGGAAACCGAAAAGAACATACTTGATAACGTATCGTCGCTTCATTTCACCGGCATAGGCGGTATAGGTATGAGCGCGCTTGCGGAAATACTCAATCATCTCGGCTACAGAATAAGCGGCTCCGACCTCAATACCTCTCCGATAACCGAACGGCTCGAATCGCTCGGCATCTCCGTTGAAAAGGGGAACTGCGCCGAGTTCGTCGACAACTGCGATTTGCTCGTTTATACTGCCGCTGTCAAGCCGGACAACCCGGAGCTTGCCGCCGCGAAAGAGAAGGGGATACCCGCGGTGGAACGCGCCGATTTGCTCGGCTGCGTCCAGCGCAAGTTTGCTGAGTCTGTCGCCGTAGCCGGTACGCACGGCAAAACGACGGTAACCTCGATGATTTCGCTTATCCTGCTCGAAGCCGGATACGATCCGACTATCTGCGCAGGCGGCGTGATCCCGGGGATAGGGAGCAATGCGAGAGCCGCGAGCGGCGACTGGTTCGTTTGCGAGGCCTGCGAATACGTAGACTCATTCCTGCGCCTTTCGCCTAAGTATTCGGTCATAACCAACGTTGAGCATGACCACACCGACTATTTCCCGACAATTGACGACGTTATCGCCTCATTTGCGCAGTTTATCAAACAGACCAGCGGACCGATCATAATAAACGGCAGAGATGAAAACGCACTGAAGGCGCTTGATATCGCCGGAAAAGAAGCTGTAACGTTCGGACTTGACGTCGGAGATTATCATTCAGAAAACATAGAGTTTTTGAACGGCCGTCCGTCATTCGACGTTATCGAGAGGGGAGAGAGCATAGGACGCGTAAAACTCGCCGTGCCGGGTCTTTTCAACGTCGAAAACGCTCTCGCCGCCATTGCGCTCGCGCGCACGGCAGGAGTGGAAATGCGCGCAATAATAAGCGGTCTTTACGGCTTTACGGGCGCGGTAAGGCGCTTCCAGCTTGTCGGCACTTGCAACGGGGCAGAAGTTTTCGATGACTACGCCCACCACCCGCATGAGATGTTTGAGACGCTGAAGGCAGCAAAGATGTTTAATAAAAACAGAGTCATTTGCGTGTTTCAACCGCATACCTATTCAAGAACCGAATCGTTCAAAACAGAGATGGCGGACGCCCTTTCCCTTGCTGACGTCGTATTGCTCGCGCCGATTTACGCCGCGAGAGAAACGAATACTACCGGCATATCCTCGGATGATATAGCGGAGTTGATCCCCGGTGCCTTTTCACTCCAAAGCTTCA
The DNA here is from genome assembly GCA_017616855.1 of Clostridia bacterium. Lineage (GTDB taxonomy): Bacteria > Bacillota > Clostridia > Oscillospirales > RGIG8002 > RGIG8002. The sequence goes on from JAFZXI010000080.1 coordinate 2,804, forward strand.
GCGAGATTGCCGATTATATCCGGACTGAAGCGCGTCCCGATGATATGATAATAATAATGGGTGCCGGCGACATAAATGCGGTTTCCAAAATGATTATCAACCAAAATTGATGAGGTGAGTTTACAATGGTTCTCACAATAGACATAGGAAACACAAACATCGTTCTCGGAGTGTTCGTAGGGGACAGACTTATTTCCTCATGCCGTGTTTTCACGCGCAAAGACTCGCTCGCCGACGAGTATGCTGTTTTGTTCAACAATATGCTCAACCTGAAAGGCGTCAATCCTGCGCAAATCAGACACTGCGTTATTTCAAGCGTTGTACCTAAGCTTACCAACCGGATCAAAGAAGCGGTAGAAAGTATATCTATCGCTACGCCCATAGTCGTTGCCGCGGGATTAAAAACCGGGATCAACATCATGATCGACAACCCTGCCCAGCTCGGAAGCGATATGGTCGCTAATGCCGCCGGCGTTATCGGACGTTATCAGCTCCCCGTAATTGTTATTGACCTCGGAACGGCGATGACCTTTTCCGTCATTGACGAAAACCGCACATTTCTCGGCGGCGTTATAACCGCGGGAGTACGCACATCGCTCGACGCGCTGACGGCGCGAACTTCACAACTCCCCGATATAGACGTAGATGCTCCTGAAAAAGTAGTA
>JAFZXI010000081.1 GCA_017616855.1 Clostridia bacterium
GACCTTTCCGACGGCGCGATCGAGGTCGTCGTCACCGCTTCCGATCCGGACGGGGAGGGAGCGCTCGCGGAAGGCGCCGTCACCTTCGCGAAATACGGCGCTTACACCGTGACTTACACCGCGACCGATTCCGACGGCAACGAAACGGTCCGCAGCTTCGTGATAAACGTGCGCGAATACACGCGCTTCGATATGAACAACGACGGCAAGATAACCGTTTCCGACGCGCTGATGGCGCTTCGCATAGCGGCGCGGCTCGCCGTGGCGGACACGCTGGACGTCGCCGCCGGCGACTCCGACGGCGACGGCGTCATCACCGTCGCGGACGCGCTGAATATACTCCGCTCCGCCGTCGGACTGTCAGACTGAAACTAAGGAGAAACAGAGATGGAGATACTCAGACCTGAGAATTACGACGAGTTTGAGAAGTTCAACCGCAGCCACCCGCGCGGACATTTCATGCAGTCCGCGGAGTGGGCGGCGCTGAAAAGCGACTGGAAGCGCGAGGTCGTCGTCATGCGCGGCGCCGGCAAGGACATCAGGGCCGGCATTTCCATACTTATCCGCAAGATACCGATGACGCCGTATACGCTGATGTACGCTCCGCGCGGCCCGATCTTCGACGAAAACGACCGCGCCGCCTTCACCGACGTCGTCAACGGCGCCCGCCGACTCGCGAAGAAATACCGCAGCGTGTGTCTCCGCATGGACCCGGATATCCGCGCCGACTGCAAGGAGTTCGCCGAAGCGCTCGACTTCATGAAGCTCAAGGTCAAGGGCGGCAAGAACTTCGAGACCACGCAGCCGCGTTTCGTTTACCGCATGGACATAAAGGGCAAGACGGAGGAGGAGGTCATGGCGAACTTCACCTCCAAAACGCGCTACAACGTGCGCGTCGCCATCAAAAACGGCGTCGAAACGCGCGTCGTCAACGACGATCCGGAGGCGATAGCGCAGTTCCACGCGCTGATGAAGGTCACCGGCGAGCGCGACGGCTTCATCTGCCGCTCGCAGTCGTATTTCGAGCGCCTACTGAAGTCGCTCGGCGAGGACGCCCGCCTTTACGCCGCCTACTATAACGGCGAGATGATCGCCGGCACCCTCGCGATAAGATACGCAGACAAGGTCTGGTATCTCTACGGCGCCTCCTCGAACAAGGAGCGCAACAGAATGCCGAACTACCTGCTGCAGTGGGATATGATACGCTGGGCTGTCGAAAGCGGCGTTTCCGTTTACGATTTCCGCGGCGTTTCCGGCGATATGGACGAAAGCAACCCGCTTTACGGGCTTTACAGATTCAAGCGCGGCTTCAACGGCGAGCTCGTCGAGTTCGTCGGCGAGATAGACGCGGTCTTCAGACGCTTCGGCTACGCCTTCACCGAGTTCGGCACGCGCACCTTCAAGCATCTGAGAAAGCGCCGCTTCCTCGCGAAGACGAAGGATAAGCGCCACCATACCGCGCCTGCGAAGGCGGCGGAAAAACCCGCTGAAAACGCGGAAAGCGATGCGGAGTAGACCCGCGGAAAGGGGAGACCGATGGGAGCGAGGTTAGTAGTCGAAAAGGACGCCCTTATCAGAAACTATCTCAAGCTGCGCGATACGTGCGGCGTTGAGGTCATACCCGTGTTGAAGTCGAACGCCTACGGGCTCGGACTGCTTCAGGCGGCGGGTATCTTCAGCGAGCTCGGCGCGAAGCACATCGCCGTCAGCCGCGTAGGCGAGGCGGAACTGCTTTCGAACTACGGCGTCGAAGCGGAGCTGATACTGCTTTCCTCCAGCGATTCGAAATCCGATATCGAGCGCGGAGTCCGCTCCGGAGCGACGCTCGCGGCGGGCAGTCTGCTTTCGCTTCAGCTCATCAACGAAGCCGCAGACCGCGCCGAACGCAAGGTCAGGGTGCATCTGCTGATAGACACCGGCTTCAGTCATTCCGGCCTCCGCGATTTTGAATACGAGAAGGCGGCGAATATGCTTCCGGCGCTGCGTTACGTCACCGTGACCGGTATTTTCACGCAGTTTTCCGAGAGCCACGCCGAACGGCAGCTTTTCACCGAGCTGCAGAACGAGCGCTTCGAGAACGCCGTGAAGTTCTTTACCAAGCGCCTCGGCAGAAAGCTGCTCGTCCACGCGGCGAACTCCTGCGCCGCGGTCAGATACCCCGAAACGCGTTACGACGCGGTGCGCATCGGTTCCGGCCTGCTCGGGCGGCTCCCCGCGGGGATAGAAGCGGGTCTGACCAAGATAGGCCGCCTTGAATGCGATATCGCCGAGATAAAGCTGATAGAAAAGGGACGGTACGTCGGCTACAGCCGCCAGTTCAAGACCAAGCGCAAAACCAAGCTCGCGCTGCTGCATATAGGCATGTCGGACGGGCTCGCCGAGGGCAAGCTGCCTTACGGCAGAAAGCGCTTTTCCAAGTTGAAGGACGCGGTTAAAGGCCTCGCGAAGGCGTTCGGCGACGACAGGATCTACGGTTACGTCAACGGCAAAAAGGTGCCCGTCGCGGGCAAAATATCGCAGCACTGCCTCGCGCTCGACGTCACCGGCGTCGACTGCGCGGTGGGGGACGTCGTGCGTTTCAACGCCAACCCGCTGTTCGTGCCTTCGGGCGTGGAGAGAGTCTATGTCTGATTTGGAGCGCGCGGTAGGTGAATACGCGCGGAGCGCGAAGGCGCGGTTTCATATGCCCGGCCATAAGGGCAGGAAGCCGGACGGCGTTCTGCCTGCCGAGCTTTACGCCTTCGACGTCACCGAGCTGAGTTTTTCCGACGAGCTTTTCGAGCCGTCCGGCGCGATAGCGGAGCTCGAGGAGGAAGCGGCGCGCATCTTCGGCAGCGGCGCGACTCTGATTTCGCCCTTCGGCGCGACCTCCTGCATACAGACGATGGCGGATATGGCGGGCGGCAAGCTGCTCATTCCGCGCAATTCGCACTACTCGGTCTTCAACGCCGCCGGTCTCGCCGGCGCGGACGCCGTCGTGCTTCCCGCCGAACCGAGCGAAAAAACGCCCGCCGGCGTCGTTTCGCCTCAAGCCGTCGAGGCGGCGTTCGCGGCGGAACCGGATATAACGGCGCTGTTTCTGACCGCGGTGGATTACTACGGATATGTTGCGGACGTAGAAGCGTTCGCGGCGGTTTGCAAAAGGCATCGTAAACTGCTTTTAGTTGACAATTCCCACGGCTCGCACCTGCGTTTTATCGAGGGCTGTAAGCACCCGATCGAGCAGGGCGCGGACATGGTGTGCGATTCGATACATAAGACGCTGCCGGCGATGACCGGCTCGGCGCTGCTCCACTTCGCGGAAGCGGAGAAGGCGGTCGAGGGCAGGCGGCTGATGAAACGACGCTGCTCGTCGAGCCCGTCCTACGCGATAATGCTTTCCGTCGCCGCGGCGCTCTCCTGGGCGGCGGACGAGGGGGAAAAGGCGTATAACGCCCTCGCGGAGCGGCTCGGACGGCTGAAGACCGAGCTCGAGACCTTCGGCTGCGAAGTCCTCCGCGGCGAGCCCTGCCGCCTTTACGTCAAGGGCGGCGATACCGGCTTATCCGGCGCGGAGATCTCCGCGCGGCTCGCGGAGTTCGGCTGCGTACCGGAGTTTGCCGACGAAGACGGCGCCCTCTTCATGTTTACCCCGATGAACACCGAGGAGGAGCTTTCGCGCCTGACCGGCGCCTTCATAACCGTCGAAAAGAAAAGCGCGCGTCCGCCCCAAGCGAAGCGCGGCGGTACGGTACCGCGCCGCGCGATGAGCGTTTCCGAAGCGTTCCGCGCTCCGCGCGAGTGCGTGCCGCTCGCGGAAAGCAGGGGCAGGATCGCCGCCGAGTGCGTCGGCGTTTATCCTCCCGGCCTGCCCTGCGTCGTCGCGGGCGAATACATTGAGGATCTCCACGACGGGATAAACATGGAACACGTTCTGGTTGTAAAGGAATAGTTATGCGGCTCGATCTTACCGAACTGAAAGGGAATAACACGCTGCTCTCGGCGTTTTCAGCCGCCGTTACGAGCGGCAGGGTGCCGCATACCTGGATAATCGAAGGACCCGACGGCTCCGGCAAGCACACCTTCGCTTCGCTTTTCTGCCGCGTGATGATGTGCGACGGCGAGCTGCGTCCCTGCGGCGAATGCGGCAACTGCAAGCGCGCCGCGGCGGGGCATATCGACGTCCATTATATCGTGCCGCTGAAAAGCGACCGCAAGACCGTCGGCGTCGACGAGATACGCGCGTTGCGCGAGGAGGCGTATATCAACCCCACGAGCGCGCGCTGTAAGGTCTACATAGTCGAGGACGCGGAAACGGTGACTCCCGCGGGGCAGAACGCCCTGCTGAAGCTCGCCGAGGAGCCGCCCGAAAACGTGTATTTCCTGCTTCTGACGCGCAACAGGCACGCCCTGCTCCCGACGCTGATCTCCCGCGCCGTCTGCTACTCGATGGAGCCGCTTTCCTACGCGGACGCGAAGGCGGCGCTCGGCAGGGTCAGGGGCGCGGACGACGAAAAGATAGAGACCGCGCTGCGCCTCTCCGGCGGCTTCGTCGGAACGGCGAAGGAGTTTCTGAAGGGCGAGACGCTCGCCTCCGGCATCTCAGCGGCGGAGAAGTTTCTCGAAGCGCTCGCGGCGAACGACGAATACGCGCTTATGACGTGCTTTTCGTCGGTCTCAGACAGCCGCGAGAAAGCGCGGAGCGTGCTGACCGCGATCGCCGCCGCCGTCGCCGAAACGATACGCGTCAAGTCGGGCATGCCGGACGCTTCCAAGCTCCCGATAGGCGACGCGGAGCGCAAGGCGGCTTCCGCCGTCGGCTTCGGGACGCTGGCGGGCGTGTACGAGCGGGTCACCTCGGCGGAAAACGACGTCGCCGCTTACGTCAACGTGAACGCGGCGCTGACTGAACTTACGATAAACGTCGCGGCAGCGCGGCGCGAGAATAAATAAAACGCCGGAAAGGCGAGAGGAGATATTATGACCGAAGTAGTAGGAGTAAAGTTCAAGGAAGGCGGAAATATGTATTATTTCGCGCCCAACGGACTGAAATTATCCATCGGCGAAAACGCCATCGTGGAGACCGCGAGGGGACTGGAGTACGGCTCCGTCGTGCTCGCCAACAAGGAGCTTGACGATTCCGAGATCGTCTCGCCGCTGAAAAACGTCGTCAGAAAGGCGACGAAGGCGGACGACGAGGTCTACGCCAAGAACAAGGAAAAAGAAAAGGAAGCCCTGCACATCTGCGAGAAAAAGGTCGCGGAGCACGGGCTTGAAATGCAGCTCGTCGACGTCGAATACACCTTCGACCGCGGCAAGATACTTTTCTATTTCACCGCCGACGGCAGAGTCGACTTCCGCGAGCTCGTCAAGGACCTCGCGGGCACCTTCCGTACCCGCATCGAGCTGCGCCAGATAGGCGTCCGCGACGAAGCGAAGATGATAGGCGGGCTCGGCATCTGCGGCAGACCCTTCTGCTGCTGCAGCTTCCTGGAGGATTTCAAGCCGGTCTCCGTCAAGATGGCGAAGGAGCAGAACATGAGCTTGAACCCCGGCAAGATATCCGGCACCTGCGGCCGCCTTATGTGCTGCCTGAAATACGAGGAGGAGGCCTACCGCGCGCTCTGGAAGACGACCCCGAAGGTCGGCGCGCAGGTCAAGACTCCGGACGGCAAAGGCACCGTCACCGAGGTCTCGCTGCTCCGCGGCGATCTGAAGGTCACGCTCGACCGCGACCCCGACAGCGTCCGCACCTACAAGCGCGCCGACGTGAAGCTCCTCAAGGACGGCGATATCAAGGTCGACAAGAAGGAAATGGAAGACCTGAAGGACCTCGAATAGCGTTTGTTTTGAAAACGCGTCCGTGTTTTTCGTCATATCCGGCGGTTTTTGAGGTTTTTTTGAAAAAAGTGTTGCATATTTTGAATTGTGTGTTAAAATGAGTATATTCCAAACGGAGGTGTTATGAATGGCTTATTTCATCGGTGAAGAGTGCATCGCCTGCGGTTCCTGCGAGGCCGAATGCCCGAATTCCTGCATTTCCATGGGTGACGACAGATACGTCATCGATGCCGAGCAGTGCATCGAGTGCGGCGCTTGCGCGTCCGTATGCCCCGTGGACGCTCCGAAGCCCGAATAATACGCGGCTTTGAGCTGAACGATTCGTACGCAACAGGGTGCGAGGCTGAAACGGAAAACGGAGATATCCGAGTCTGTTTTGTGCCGTGCGCCCTATTGTTGTATATGGAGTTATTTTGAGGCCGGACCGGTTTTCGCCGTCCGGCTCTTGAGGTGTCTATGAAAGAGACGGTCGATCTCGGCGGCGGATACGCGCTTTTTCAGCCGGAGGGAGTATATCCCTGCGGCAGCGACGCCGTCCTGCTCGCCGCCTTCGCCGCGGAGCACGGGGAGGGCGGACGCTTCTGCGACCTCTGCTGCGGCAGCGGCGTTGTCGCCGTGCTCGTCTGCAAGCGGCGAAGCGGCGTTTCCTTCGCCGCCGTCGATATTTCGCGCAAAGCGTGCGAAACCGCCGCGAAAAACGCCGAGGTCAACGGTCTGAACGACAGGATAAGCGTGACGGAAGGCGACGTAAAAGAGGTTGACAAACTGCTTAAAAAAGCGGCTTTCGACTGCGTGACCGTCAACCCGCCGTATATGAAGGCGGGCAGCGGCAGGCCTCCCGCGGACGAGCCGACGCGCATCGCCGTGCAGGAAACGCTCTGCACCGCCGCGGACGTGATAAGGGCGTCCGCGTACCTGCTTCGCGAAGGCGGCAGCTTATTTCTCGTCCACCGCGAGGAGCGCAGGGAAGAGATCCTTTCCCTTATGTGCGAAAACGGGCTTTGCCCGAAACTGATACGTCCGGTGCTTCCCGAAGCCGGCGCGAAGGGCAAGGTTTTCCTCGCGCGCGCGGTCAAAGGCGGCTCCGGCGAGCTCGAAGAAAAGCCGCTGATCCTTTGCGAAAACGGCGCTTACACCGCCGAGACGGCGCAGATTTACGGAGTGTGAGTTATGGTATTTGAAAAAGGCACGTTATACATAGTCGGCACGCCTATCGGCAATCTTTCCGACCTTTCTCCGCGCGCGGCGGAGGTGTTCGAAAACGCCGATTTCATCGCCGCGGAGGACACCCGCGTCACGATGAAGCTGCTCAATTCGCTCGGGATAAAAAAGCCGCTCGTCAGCTATTACGAGCATAACGAAGCGACGCGCTCCGGCGAGATCGTCGAGCGCCTGAAGGCGGGGGAGATATGCGCCCTCGTCAGCGACGCGGGCATGCCGCTCATCTCCGATCCCGGCGGCGAGATCGTCGCCCTCTGCGTCAAGGAGGACGTCCCCGTCCGCGTCGTCCCCGGGCCGAGCGCGGTTATTTCCGCGCTCGCCGTCAGCGGGCTTGAGACGGGCAGGTTCGCCTTCGAGGGCTTCCTTTCGGTAAACGCCAAGCGCCGCAGGGAGCACCTCGACGAAGTCAAGGACGACCGCCGCACCCTCGTTTTTTACGAGGCGCCGCATAAGCTCCGCCGCACCCTCGCGGATATGCTCGCCGTCTTCGGCGACCGCCGTATCGCGCTCTGCCGCGAGCTGACGAAGCTGCACGAGGAGACCCTGCGCACGACGCTTTCCGGGGCGTGCGCGTATTACGAAGAAAACCCGCCGCGCGGCGAATTCGTGCTCGTTATCGAGGGCGCGAAGGAGGCGGCCGACGCGCCTTCCGCGGACGACGCGGAGACAATCATGCGCGGGCTGCTCGATTCCGGCATGAGCCGCAGCGCCGCCGCGAAGGAGACCGCGAAGCGCACCGGCATTCCGCGCGGCGAGGCGTATAAGCTCTGCGAATAACGGAGGCGTATTATGTATATCTACAGGCGCAAAGCGCAATACCACGAGACCGATAAAATGGGCGTCATCCACCACTCCAACTACGTCAAGTGGATGGAGGAGGCGCGCATCGAGTATACCGAGAGCGTCGGGATAAGCTTCACGGCGTACGATGCCGCCGGCATCTTCTCGCCTATAATCAGCGTCGCGCTGGAATACAAGCGCCCGCTGCATTTCGGCGACGAGGTCGATATCGCCGTTTCGGTGGCGAAGTATAACGGCACCGTGCTCGAGCTCGCCTACGTCTTCACCAACGCCGCGACCGGCGAGGTCTGCACGACCGGCACGACGCGCAACTGCTTCGTCAGGGACGGCCGCGTCGTTTCGCTGAAAAAGGCGTTTCCGGAGGAGGACATTAAGCTCCGCGCGCTCGTCGAGTGAGGGCTTCACCGCAATTAAAAAGGAGAAACTATCATGAATTTTGAGAAAAAAACCAGCGAACGCGAAGACTCCATGTATATAGAAAAGGAACTCGAAAAGTATAACTACGCTCAGGTCCCGACCGAGGCGGACGAGGAGGACGTCGTCTTCAAGATCACCGACGCCGAAGGGAATATCATCGCCGGCTGCATCCTTGAGATCGACCGCTGGAAGATCGCCGACCTCGACATCCTGTTTGTCAAAGAGGAATACCGCCGTCAGGGCATGGGCTCGGCCCTTATTCATCAGGCGGAGCGCGCCGCGCGCGAGAGGGGCTGCCGCGTCATGACGCTCGGCACCTTCGACTTCCAGGCGAAGCCGCTTTACGAAAAGCACGGTTTCACCCTCTGCGGCACCGTGAAGGACTGGCCGCTCGGCCACGAGAACTACAGTTTCATTAAACGCCTTGACCGCCCCTGCGCGGAGTATATTCCTTCAAGGACCGGCGTTTATGATATAAAGCCCGGCGACGAAGACGACGCGGAAGTCATCGGCGACGCGCTCGGCGAGTATAACGACGCGCAGACGCAGCTTCCCGACGAATATACGAAGATGAACAGGAAGTTCGTCGACGCTGACGGCAAGCTCGTCGCCGCCATTATGGCGGGGGTCGACGGCTGGAGCACCGGCTACGTTTACGCTCTCTGGGTCGAGGAGCCGTATCGCAATAAGGGGCTCGGCTCCGAGCTGCTTCGCGGCTTCGAGTCCGAGGCGAAAAAGAAGGGCGCGCACATGGTGCTTGTTTTCAACGTCTTCGATTGGCAGGCGGGATTCTTCGGGAAGTGCGGCTACACCGCCGTCAGCACGTTCGAGGACTGCCCGAAGGGGCATCATGTTTCTGAGATGACGAAGCGGCTTTGACGGATTAAAAAGGAGAATACCAATGCAAAAACCGAAGATACATCTGGAAAAGATAACCTTCGATAACCTCGGAAGCATAGTGAAGCTCCGCGTCGCGAAGGAGCAGAAAAACTACGTCGCGGGCAACGACTGGAGCTTGATGCAGGCGTACGTTACCCTGTCGGAAGGCGACCCGGTTTTCCCGTTCGCGATCTATAACGGCAAGACGCCGGTCGGCTTCATAATGATAGACTACGACGACGAATGGAAGGGCTACGAAAGAGAGGGCTGGCTCAAGAGCGACGAGTATAAGTTTTACGAGGGCAAGAGTTTCTATTACATCTGGCGCTTCATGATCGACAGGCGCTTTCAGAAGCGCGGTTACGGCAGGGAGGCGCTGAAGCTCGCGCTCGATTTCATAAGGACGTTCCCGTGCGGAAAAGCGGAATACTGCGTGCTTTCCTACGAGCCGGAAAACGAGGTCGCGAAGAGGTTTTACGCTTCCTGCGGCTTTGAGGAGATAAACGGCCCCGGCTATTACAACGAGGGCGACGAGATCTCCGCCGTGCTGAAGCTGTAAGCGCGTTTCAAGCACGGAGAGCAAAAACACATAAGGAGAAATCAAAAATGGATAAAAACGCAATGATGCAAAAGATCGCCCGCGACTCGCACGACAAGGGCGGGTTCAACGGCGTATGGCTTTACGCCGAAAACGGCGTGATCGTATCGAAGGGCGCGCTCGGCTGGCGCGACCCGGAGAGCACGCTGCCGATAAATGAAGATACGATATTCCAGCTCGCGTCGGTCACCAAGCAGTTCACCGCGTCTGCGGTCATGCTCGCGGTGCGAACGGGGCTGTTCGGCCTTGACGACAGGATCGTGGAGTACTTTCCGGAGCTCACCGCCTACCCGGAAGTGACGGTCCGGCATCTGCTCACGCACACCTCCGGCGTTCCCGATTATTTCGACGACGAGGACTGGTTCATCAAAATATGGGAAGAGGAAAAGCGCGTCCCCGGCAACGACGAGATCCTGCGCTTCCTCCTCGAAACGAAGGCGAAGCCGTATTTCGCCCCCGGTGAAGGACTGCAATACTCCAACACCGGCTACAACCTGCTGGCGCTGCTTGTGGAACGCCGCTCGGGCGTCCCCTACGAAGAGTTCCTGCAAAAGAATATCTTTGAACCCGCCGGAATGACCTCCACGCGCAGCTGCCATATCCGCAGAGACGGCATACCGTTCGATAATTTCGCCCGCGCGACGGTGCGCGAAAACGGCAAATGCGTCGCCGACGTGGACTCCGAGGAGGACGGCGACGTCGTCGCGTTCGACGGAGTGAACGGCGACGATTACGTTTACACCAACATCTTCGATATGCTCGCGTGGGACAGAGCGCTGCGCGAGGGCAAGGTGCTCACCCTCGACGAGCAGCGGCTCATGTACACCCCCGCCAAGCTCAACAACGGCGAGGACGCCGTTTACGATGAGGACGAGGGGCTCGGCTACGGCTTCGGCTGGGCGGTCGAACATAATGAGAAATACGGCCTTATCGTCAGTCACAGCGGCGGAATGCCGGGCGTCTACACCTGGTTCGAGCGCTTCATAGACGCGGACAGGACGCTCGTTTACATGATCAACCGCGAGCCGCAGGATTACAGAGCCGTTGTCGGATTCTGGAGAGGGATCCGGCAGATCGCGAGGGATAAGGAAGCGGAACCGGTCAGATCCCTTGATGATATTACCGTCAAGGATCCCGATAAATCCGGGTGGGAGAGCTTCTGCGGCAAATACGAGCATCCCGAGGACGAGGATTTCATCATCGACGAGGTCTTCATGAAGGACGGCGAGCTTCACGCGAAGGCAATCGACGACGACGGCGACGACTTTTCCTTCCGCCTCTATCCGATAGGAGAAAACGAGTTCGGCCGCAAAAACGGCATGATCAAGCTGGCGTTCGGCGACGGCTGCGTAATCTACGGCGGCATGACCTGCAAAAAGCTTTAACGACATATCACGGCTTGGCGGTTTCGTCAGGCCGTGATCGCATTATTTATACTTTTAACTTGCAATAACGCAACAACTATGGTAAAATAAACAAGTGGCTGATTAACGATAATCAGCCCAAACAAAAAAACATACAGAGTAGGTACGGACGCGTGAAGTGCCGTCGGGACGGGGAGTTGCCCGGCGGACGAAGGAGCTTTCCGCGGTGTCCGCGCCGCATCCCGCTGTCAATATCGGTACGGAATACCTCCCGATATCTTTGCGAGAATGTATGGGGAGGTATTGTTATGATAGAGACGAATGAAAAGAAAAACGAACAAGCCGAACCGCGCATCCTTTCGCCGCTGAAGGTGCTGAAGGCGTCGGCGCTGGAGCTGACGAAGCTGCCGACCGTCTGCGCGATGGCGGTCATGCTCGCGTGCTGCTATATCTTCAGCTTGCTGACGATACCCGCGCTCGGGCAGGCGCTGCAGATAAAATTTTCGTTTTTGATTTACGCGCTCTGCGGCGCGCTTTACGGACCCGTCCCGACGATGCTGCTCGGGGTCATGGATCAGCTTCTGATAGAAACGCTGATGCGCGGCAACGGCTTCCTGCTCGGCTACGTTTTATCCTTCGCGTTCCGCGGGCTGCTTTACGGCGCGCTGCTTTACCACCGCACGCTGCCGAAAAAGGGACTCTCTGTAGCCCGCGTCGCGCTGACGAAGACGGCGGATACGGTCTTTTACTGCATACTGCTGAATACGTATCTCAACTATCACTACGGATTCATAAGCGCCGGCTCGTTCTTCGCCGCGGTCACCGTCCGCATAGGCAAGAATATCGTGCTGCTGCCGCTTGAAATATTCCTGCTCTGCGTCTTCCTCGGCGCGATGCTCCGCGCCCTGCCGCACGTCGGCGGAATGCCGGAGGTTCAGACGCAGAAGATAACGAAAAAGCAGATGGCGGTCATCATCTCCTTCGCCGTGCTCGGTCTGGGGCTGCTGCTCGCGTATCTGCTGATACCTTCATTCAGGGAGGCGTTGAAGTTTGGCTTATAGCGATATCGAAAAACGGCTGACGGAGGTCAAAAAGCCCTCCCGCTACTGCGGCGGAGAGGTCAATTCCGTGATAAAAGACCCCGCGAAAACCGAGGTCAGCTACGCGTTCTGCTTCCCGGACCTCTACGAAGTCGGCATGTCGCATATCGGAATGAAGATACTTTATTCAGCGGCGAACCGGCTCGATTTCGTGCGCTGCGAACGCGTCTTCGCGCCCGACCGCGACATGATAGAGCTGATGCGCGAAACGGATACGCCGCTGTTTTCGCTCGAAAACAAGCTGCCCGTCGCGTCCTTCGACCTCGTCGGCTTCTCGCTACAGTATGAGCTTTCTTACACGACCGTGCTGCAGATGCTGAAGCTCGCGCGCATCCCGCTTTACGCGCGCGACCGCGGCGACGGCGACCCGCTCGTCATCGTCGGCGGCCCCTGCTCATACAACAGCGAGCCGATCGCGGATTTCGTCGATCTCGTCGTGCTCGGCGAGGGAGAGGAGGTCGGCGACGAAACGCTCGAGCTGATACGCGAATGCAAGCGCGAGGGCTGCGGACGCGCCGAAACGCTCCGCCGCTTCGCGGGACTGAAGGGGATATACGTTCCGTCCTTCTACGACGTCGAATACGACGGCGTGAAGGTCAAATCCATCACCCCGAACCGCCCCGAAGCGCCCGCCCGCATACGCAAGCGCATAATCGAAGACCTCGACAAAGCGTTTTATCCGGAAAGCTACGTCGTGCCGTACGGCGAGATCGTCCACGACCGCGCCTCCGTCGAGGTGCAGCGCGGCTGCATACGCGGCTGCCGCTTCTGCCAGGCGGGTTTCATCTACCGCCCGTTCCGCACCAAGAGCGCGGCGACGCTGAACGCGACCGCGAAAACGCTCTGTGAAAACACCGGCTACGACGAGCTCTCGCTGCTCTCGCTTTCCACGAGCGACTACCCCGAGCTCAGCGGCCTCGTCGACGACCTGAACGCCTGGGCGGAGCCGAAGGGCATCAACCTCGCGCTGCCGAGCTTGCGCGTCGATAACTTCTCGATAGAACTGATGAAGCGCGTGCAGAAGCTGCGCAAAAGCGGGCTCACGCTCGCGCCCGAAGCGGGCAGCGAGCGCATGCGCAACGTGATAAACAAAAACGTTCACGAAGCGGACATAATGCGCGCCGTGAACGCGGCTTTCGGCGGCGGTTTCACCTCCGTGAAGCTCTATTTCATGCTCGGGCTGCCGTTCGAGACGGACGAGGATATTATCGCCATCGCCGATACCGCGCAGAAGGTCGTCGACGCCTACTACGCGAGCGAGGGCAGGCAGAAGGGCAAGAGCGTTTCCGTTTCGCTCTCCGTCGCGGCGTTCGTGCCCAAGCCGTTCACGCCGTTCCAGTACGTGCCGCAGGACACCGCCGAGGAGCACGCGCGCAAGCAGAAGCTCCTGCGCGAGCACGTCCGCTCCAATAAAATAAAGCTCTCCACGCACGACGCCGACACCTCCTATATCGAGGCGGTGCTCGCGAGGGGCGACCGCCGGCTCGTTCCGGCGATGGCGCTCGCGGTCGAGCGCGGCGCCTACCTCGAGGGCTGGAGCGAGAACTTCTCGCTCGATTTCTGGAAGGAGATCTTCGCCGAATGCGGCTTGAACGGCGACGACTACGCCTGCCGTGAACGCGGGACCGACGAGCTGCTCCCCTGGTCGCATATCGACATCGGCGTGACCGACAGATTCTTTATTTCCGAATACGAAAAGGCGAAATGCGCCGCGGCGTCCCCGAACTGCGCCGAGAAATGCCTCGGCTGCGGAGCCGCGTCGCTGGGAGGAGGGCGTTACTGTGCGAAACGTTAGAGTCCGATACGAAAAGACCGGCGACGCGCGCTTCGTTTCCCACCTCGACCTCGTGCGGACCTTCGCCCGCGCGGTGCGCCGCGCCGACCTGAACGTCTATTACACCGAGGGTTTCAACCCGCATATAAAAATGAACTTCCTGCCGCCGCTTTCGCTCGGCTACGAGAGCTTGTGCGAGGCGTTCGATATGCGGCTTATCGACGAAACGCCCTGCGCGGACGTCGCTCCGCGCCTCCGCGCCGTGCTGCCGGAGCTGCTCCGCGTTACCGACGCATACGAGCCGGAAACGGAGCTGACCGACGTCGCCTTCGTGCGCTACGCCCTGCGCTTTGACGCGGACGTAAACGCCGCCGCCGCGACGCTCGGCAGGGAAGGGCTGACGATCGAAAAGAAGACGAAGCGCGGGCAGATAACCGTCGACGCCCATTCCGCGCTGCGTGAAGCCGAAGTCGCCGACGGCGCGCTCGAAATCGTTTTGCCGATGGGCGAGGCGAGCTTGAATCCGCGCCACGTCGTCGAGGCGCTGAACACCTACGGCGGCTTCGGGATAGAGGATTTCCGCTGCGTCCGCAAGCAGCTCTACGCCGCGGACGGCAGCGTGTTCAGATAAGGACGTAGGGGCGATTATCAATCGCCCGCGTGCCGATAGCGTAAGCGGTCGGCACAGGCATTGACGATGATTGCTTTCCACCTCATCAGTCTCAACCTGCTGACGCGGGTTTCGACAGCTTCCCCTCAAGGGGAAGCCGAACGCCGCCACACAATCGCCAAAGGAGCGACTCACATGAAGATCAAATACCTCGGCACCGCCGCCGCGGAAGCGATACCGGCGCTGTTCTGCACCTGCGAAGTCTGCCGCGAAGCGCGCAAAGCCGGCGGACGCGAGATCCGTCTGCGCTCGCAGGCGCTGATAAACGATAACCTGCTTATCGACCTCGGCAGCGACACCGTCGCGAACTCCGTGCGCTTCGGAATCGATATGACGCGCGTGCTCCACTGCCTGATCACGCATATCCACAGCGACCATTTCTGCAGGCCGGAGTTCTTCTATCTCAACCCGGGCTTCACCCATCGCGAGCCCGGTATGCCGCCGCTGACCGTCCACGGCAGCGAGGACGTCGCGGAAGCGCTGAAGGAGTCCGTCGCCTCCTCCGCCGGCGCGCTCGTCTGCCGCGCGGAAGCGCCATTCGTCCCGTTCGACGCGGGGGACGTCCGCGTGACGCCGATGAAAGCGAACCACGGCACCGACCACCCATATATTTACCTGCTCGAACACGATGGCAAAACGCTGCTCTACGCGCACGATACCGGCGTATTCCCGCAGGAAACGTGGGATTTCATAAAAGAAACGAAGCCGCATATCTCGCTTGCCTCGCTCGACTGCAACGACGGCGACACGGACGGCGACGACTACGGCGGCCATATGTGCCTCGGGCGCTGCAAGCGCGTACGCGCGCGGCTTATCGAAGCCGGCGCCGCCGACGAAAACACCGTCTTCGTGCTGAACCACTTTTCGCATAACGGCGTCCGCCCGCTCTACCGCGAGTTTTCGCAGGTCGCCGCCCGCGAGGGCTTCATCGTTTCGTACGACGGCATGGAGCTGACGGTATAAAAAAAGAATAATAAAACAGCCGCCCGCAAGGGCGGCTGTTTTATTATTGATTATTCTACTTATTCAGCTCTCTTATCTTCGGATTTCCGTAGAAGCCGAGGATTATCGTGCCGGGGCCGACGGAGGAACCGACGCCCATATTCACGACGCCGTAGTGGAAGTGAATCTTCTTATCGGGGAAGAA
>JAFZXI010000008.1 GCA_017616855.1 Clostridia bacterium
CCACAACGGGAGCGGCGGCTTCAACGATCGGCTGGGGAGCCTGAACCGGCGCGGCGACCGGAGGCTGTACCGGAGCCTGAACCGGCGCGGCGGGAGCGGCGGGCGCTCCGCAATTCAGACAGAACTTGTGGCCTTCCTGCATCGGAGAGCCGCACTGCATACAAAACTTACCCATAATATTTCCTCCTGAAATTGATTTCTATAATTATATTAACCGACGGGGGCGGTTTTGTCAATATAAATCAGAGCGAAAAAAAGAAAAGCGGCCGCGAGGACCGCTTTCCCTTATTACCGCTGAATAATCAGCGGATCTTCTCGAAGACCATCGTCGCCTGGATGCGGTCGCCGCCCATCATGCCCTTGCTGCCGCCGTTGGAGGTGGTGATGGTGTGCAGGCGGTAGCCCTTGGCGGCCTGCGCGTTGATGCACGCCTCGAGCTCGGTCAGGTTGCCGGAGCCGGTGCCGATGAATTTCTCTTTCAGCGTCACCTGCAGCACAACGTATTGCAGGTTCTGTCCGGAAGCGCCGGAGAAGGTGGATTTGTCGGCGTAATCGACGGTGATGCCGGGCGGCGAGTACGACGCGAGCGCCGGCTGAGGAGCCGGCTGCGGACGCTGAGTCGGCTGCTGGGCGGCGGGAGCCGCTCCGGGCGCGGGCTTGCCGCATTTCAGACAGAACTTGGCGCCGTCGTCTATCGACGAGCCGCAGTATACGCAAAACTTAGCCATGGTGTTTTCCTCCTGTGATTATTATTATTTAATATGATTATATATTATTCCGCGGCGATTGATAATCGCCCTGCGAAAGCGGCCCGTCATTCCGAGCGCCCGCAGGGGCGATATTGATTGCCCGTCATTCCGAGCGCAAGCGAGGAATCCCACACCTTATACGGCTGACCTGAAAAGGAAGGGGGTCCTTCGACTCCGCGGCGTTCCGCCGCTCCACTCAGGATGACGGAAACGCGGATTATATCTCAAACTCCTTTTTCTCGTGCTCATGCAGTGGGGCGCGGGGCGCGGGGACGCGCTTGAACGGGTCGTATTCGTACTTGCGGCAGTGGCCGCCGACGTCGGTCAGGCCGCCTTTTTTCAGGCAGAAGCAGGTGTCGCCGTCCGGCTCGGCGGCGTGGATGCAGATGCCGCAGTTCGGCTCGACGCCTTCGCCGAGGCGCAGCTTATTTTTCATAAGTCAGTTCCCCTTTCCGTAGTAGTTCGCCAGGCACCCGGCGAGGACGATATCGCGCTCCTGCGCCGTCATCGCGGGCAGGCGAAGCGTGATGACGCGCCTTTCGCCGCCGCGTATCAGCTCCGCCTCGACGCTCTCGGCGCCGGAAGCGACGGCCGCGCGCAGGCCCTTTATCCAGATATAATCGCCCTTTTCGAGCTCGTCCGTGTTCTCGTATTCAAACGGCAGCATTCCCCAGTTGACGAGGTTGCTGCGGTAGCGCTTGGTCGCGTATTTCCAGGCGATGTTCGCCTTGCCGCCGAGGACGCGTTGGCAGGAAGCCGCCTGTTCGCGCGCGGAGCCGTCGCCGGGACGCACCGCGACGAGCAAGCTCGCGATGCGCGAAGTCGCCGGATCGAACTCGGGCACGGCGGCTTTCGCCTCCTCCGCGGTCAGCGCGGAGACGCGCCCGCACTCGGGCACGTAGTCCGGCTCCTTGCGCGAAAGCGCGAACTTCGCGAGGCGCAAGGGGTTGGAGCGGTAGGACGAAGTCTCGCCGGACGGTATCAGCTCGTCAGTGGTCGTCACGCTGTCGCGCAGCGCGGCGGCGACGCGGAAAAGCACGTTTTCCGCGAGGTCGTCCATCTCCGGCCAGTCGGCGATGTTCGGGCCCTTCTCGAGCGCGGTATCCGGCTTCGCGGAGCCGCAGCCCTTATAAACGCGCCTGTAGCCGGAGGGGTCGAACTCGGCGGGGTATACCTTCTCCTCAATGCCGAGCTCGGACGCGGGCGTGAGCCGTCCGCCGTTAGCGGCGGTCGCCGCCACCGAGCGCGCGTCCATAAGCGCGACGAACGCGGACTGCCCTTCGCCGGGCTTGCTGCCCTCGCGGTTGGGGAAGTTGCGGGTCGTATGCCGCACCGAAAGCGTGCCGTTTGCGGGAATGTCGCCGGCTCCGAAGCATGGGCCGCAGAAAGCGGTCTTCAAAACCGCGCCCTGCGCGATGAGCCGCTCCGCGACTCCGGTTTTCATCAGCCGCGAATATATCGGCTGCGAGGCGGGATAGAGCGAAAGCTCGCCCTTCGCGCCGCCGAGCGCGCCGAGGATATCCGACGCGGCGCAGAGGTTCTCGAAGCCGCCGCCGGCGCAGCCCGCGACGATATGCTGACGGGCGCAGAGCGCGCCGTCCCTGACGAGCGCGCGCAGGTCGGCGCCCTTCTCCGCCTGCTCCGCGAGGATATCGAAAAGATTTTCGTTGAGTTCTTTTATCGTAAATACGTTGGAGGGGTGGAACGGCAGCGCGATCATGCTCTCAATCTTATCGAGCTCGACGACTATCGCGCCGTCGTAGCACGCCGCGGGCGCGGGATCGAGCCGCTTATAGTCCTGCGGACGCCCGTGCGCCGTCAGGTACTCCTTCACCTTTTCGTCGGTGCGCCAGACGGACGAAAGGCAGGTCGTCTCCGTCGTCATGACGTCGACGCCGAAGCGGTATTCGACGCTCATCGCGCCGACGCCCTCGCCGACGAACTCCATTATCTTATTCTTGACGAATCCGTTCTCGAAGACGGAGCCGATTATCGCGAGCGCGACGTCCTGCGGGCCGACGCCCGGGCGCGGCGCGCCTTTGAGGTAAACGCAGACGACGTCCGGCTTCGCGACGTCCCAGGTCCTGCCGAGAAGCTGCTTGACGAGCTCTCCGCCGCCCTCGCCTACGCCGAGGGTGCCGAGCGCGCCGTAGCGCGTGTGGCTGTCCGAGCCGAGGATCATTTTGCCGCAGCCGGCGTACATCTCGCGCATATACTGGTGAATGACCGCGACGTGCGGCGGGACGAACTCGCCGCCGTATTTCACCGCCGCGGAAAGCCCGAAGCGGTGGTCGTCTTCGTTTATCGTGCCGCCGACGGCGCATAAGCTGTTATGGCAGTTGGTCAGCACGTAGGGTATCGGGAACCGCTCCAGCCCGCTGATGCGCGCGGTCTGGATGATGCTGACGTAGGTGATGTCGTGGCTGGTCATCGCGTCGAACTTCACGCGGAGCTGCGCTTCGTCCCCGGCGTTGTGCGCCGCGAGGATGCGGTCCGCTATGCGTCCGCCCTTCGCCGCCTCGGCGTCGAGCGCGCATTCGGACGCTTTCTTCAGCTCCGAGCCGTTCAGCAGGAAGACCTTTTCATTTATAAGCGTTATTCCGTTCAATTTCTGCCTCCGGATACTTAAAATTGCTTTAGGATTTTAGCACATTAAACACAAAAAGCATACGTTATAATATAATTGTAATTCAAATTGCAAAAAAAATCAACCCGGGCGCAAAAAAATATTGCACATACGGCTTTATGGTGCTATAATTTTTCCATTAAAAAAGAGCGCGCAAGCGCCCCTTGAGAAAGGAAGAATACCATGGAAATCAAAAACGCATATCTCGCAGAGCTTTACGAGCGCGTCGCGAAGCGTAACGCCGGAGAAAAAGAGTTCCTCCAGGCCGTCGGCGAAGTGCTCGAATCCCTCTCCCCCGTCGCCGACAGACGTCAGGATCTGATTGACGCCGGAGTCTTCGACCGCATAGTCGAGCCGGAACGCTTCGTGCAGTTCCGCGTCGCCTGGGTGGACGACAGCGGCAAGGTCCAAGTCAACCGCGGCTTCCGCGTGCAGTTCAACTCCGCGATAGGCCCCTACAAGGGCGGCCTGCGCCTGCACCCCTCCGTCTGCGCCTCCGTCATCAAGTTCCTCGGCTTTGAGCAGGTCTTCAAAAACAGTCTTACCGGTCTGCCCATGGGCGGCGGCAAGGGCGGCAGCGACTTCGACCCGAAGGGCAAGAGCGACGGCGAGATCATGCGTTTCTGCCAGAGCTTCATGACCGAGCTGTGCCGTCACATCGGCGCGGACACCGACGTCCCCGCGGGCGATATCGGAGTCGGCGGACGCGAAATCGGCTATCTCTTCGGCCAGTATAAGCGCATTCGCAACGAGTTCGTCGGCGTGCTGACCGGCAAGGGCCTGACCTACGGCGGCTCCCTCGCGAGAACGCAGGCGACCGGCTACGGCCTCTGCTACTTCGCCAAGTGCATGCTCGAAGGCGCCGGCAAGAGCTTCGACGGCAAGACCGTCGTCATCTCCGGCAGCGGCAACGTCGCTATCTACGCCTGCCAGAAGGCGCAGTCCTTCGGCGCGAAGGTCGTCGCGATGAGCGACTCCAACGGCTACGTCTATGACGCCGACGGCATCAAGCTCGACGTCGTCCAGCAGATCAAGGAGGTCGAGAGAGGCCGCATTTCCGAATACGCCAAGCGCGTTCCCGGCGCGGTCTACACCGAGGGCTGCAAGGGCATCTGGACGATCCCCTGCGACATCGCTCTCCCCTGCGCGACCCAGAACGAAATCGACGGCGAATCCGCCGCAATCCTCGTCAAGAACGGCTGCTTCGCAGTCGCTGAAGGCGCGAACATGCCCAGCACCCCCGAAGCCGTCGAGTGCTTCAAGGCGGCGTGCGTCCTGTTCGGACCCGCGAAGGCGGCCAACGCCGGCGGCGTCGCGACCAGCGGCCTTGAAATGAGCCAGAACTCCCTTCGCCTCTCCTGGACCTTCGAGGAGGTCGACGAGAGACTGCACGGCATAATGAAGAACATCTACGCGAACGCCGTCGCCGCCGCCGCCGAATACGGCTGCGCGGGCGACCTCGTCGCGGGCGCGAACATCGCGGGCTTCCTGAAGGTCGCCGAAGCGATGAAGGCGCAGGGCGTCTGCTGACGCTTATAACGCACAATTACGACGCCGGCGCGGCAACGCGTCGGCGTCGATGTATCCTTGACAAGCATCGGGGAAAGATGTATAATGAATCATTGAGTTTTTGGAGGCGATAGTATGTTCGGACACAGATCCGACGGCAGAAAGATAAAGAGTCTCGACCCTCTGTTTTACGCGATCCCACACCTCATGCCGAGGCGCGTCGACTCCATGGTCTTCGCCGATATGAATATAGAAATGACCGAGCTCGACCGCTATGTTAAAGAAAAACGCGCGGAGTGCCCCGATATTTCGCATATGAGCGTCATAATGGCGGCGATGGGCAGAGTCATGGCGGAAAAGCCGTTCCTCAACCGCTTCATCATCGGCAGGCGTATCTACGCGAGAAAGTATATCAGCGTCTGCTACAACATACTGACCGAGTTCGGACCCGAAAATCCGCGCGAGGACATCATCAAGCTCTATTACGAGAACGGCGACGACGTCTTCACCGTCACCAAGCGCGTCGCGAACGCGATAAAGGATATGCGCGAGACCGCCGCGAAGGCGCAGACGACCTCCGGTCTGGACAAGTTCCTGAAGTTCGTTTTCCATCTGCCGACCTTCATGATCTCCGGCGCGATCCGCTTCCTTTTCTTCCTCGACAGGCGCGGAATGCTGACGAAGTCGCTGCTGGATATCTCCCCGCTCCATTCCTCGATGTATCTGACCAACATGGCGTCGCTCGGCATGGGCAGCGTCAAGCACCACCTCTACGAAAACGGCACCGTCAGCTTGTTCCTCGCGCTCGGCAAGCGCGAGTTCACCCCCGTCTTCGACAGGGACGGGCTCGAGAAGACGAAGCGCACGATGAACGTCACCTTCACCGTCGACGAGCGCGTCTGCTCCGGCTACGTGTTTTCGCGCTGCCTGCGCCTCTTCGAGCACTACCTGCGCCACCCCGAAGAACTCGAGCAGCCGATGGAAATAAGACAAGACGTAAAATAAGACCTCACGCGGGCGGATTTTTCCGCCCGCGTAGTATATTCAGATGATTTGCAAGCGGGAAAAGCCTTCTCCTTGAGGAGAAGGTGGCTTGCCGTGCGAAGCGCGGCAAGACGGATGAGGTGTCATATACCGCTTGCATGATTTGACGGCAGAGCCGTCATGATTTGCCGCCACAGGCGGCATTGGTTTTTCAAATTGCCTGCGGCAATTTGTTCCTTCATGCAGCGAAGCTGCAAATCATGATTGCGAAGCGATCAAATCACGGCGAAGCCAAATCATGCCGCTGAAAGCGGCAAATCATGCATGCGGCTCAGCCGCAGCTAAATTGACGCTTCGCGTCAACTAAGGAGAACAACCTATGCTTGACACCATCACCCGCAACGATTTCACGCTCACGCTCGATTCCGACTCCGCGCTGCGCGGGCTGACGCTC
>JAFZXI010000009.1 GCA_017616855.1 Clostridia bacterium
GAAGAACCAGACGCTGTATTCGTTGCCCGCGAGCTTCTCGCCGACGTAGGAGCGTATCGTCACCGTGCCGGTATACGCCTCGTCGGTCGGCTCGCCGTTGATCGTGAAGGCGACCGTCTTAAGCAGCACGAGCTTGCCGAGACCGCTGGCGTCGTTTTTGGAAGCGCGGAGCAGCGCGAGGTAGGCGTTGTTCGAATACGGAATATCCGTCAGCGTAACCTCGACGTCCTGCGCGAAGTCGGCTTCGAGTTCAAGTCCCGTCGCCGGGTCTTCGACCGTCTTCGGCTCGAACGGCGCGGGCTCGACTGTTATCGCGAGCTTGGCGTTGATTACTTCATAAAGCGCGGCGTATTCGCCGGTGGGCGTGAAGGTCAGCGCGTAGAGTGAGCCGTTCTGCTCGGAGGTGGGTTTCTCGTCGGGGAGGTTCCAAGTCCATACGCCCTCTACCCCGCCGACGTCGCCGCCGGTCAGGGTCGCTTCGGCGAGCGTCTGAGGATACATAATCGCGGCGGCGGTCGGGAGCGTATAACCGGTGATGCGCGCTTTGCCGATTACGCCGGATTCGTCGCTCTTGACGGTCTGCCCCGCCATTTCGCTGTAAAGCTCGGCGTAAACGGTGGTGCCGATCTCGGCGGCGGTCAGAACGTAGGTCGCGCCGGTGCCGAGCAGGTCGCCCGCGGCGTTGCGCCAGTTGATAACGGCGTCGGTTATCTCGGCGGGAACGTCAGTCGCGGTGGCGGTCAGCGTCGAGCCGTATCTTTCCGTGCCGCTTATCGCTATCGCGGTTGAGTCGGTGAAGGCGATCTTGCATACGAGCGTGGCGTTCAGTATCGGATCGTTGCCGGTCGCGGAAATACTTATCGCGTCCCACATCGGTTTGGAGCCCTCGTAATATACGGTGCCGAGCGAGGCGCAGCCGGTGAACGCGTATTCGCCGACGCTTTCGAGCGAGGCGGGGAGGGCGAGCGCGGTCACGGGCGTTTTGTAGAACGCTTTTTTGCCTATCGACTTCAGCCCGCTGCCGAAGGTCACCGAGGCGAGCGAGGTGCACTCAAAGAACGCGCTGTCGCCGATGCTTTCGAGAGAGTCGGGGAAGGTCACGGAAGTGAGCGAATAGCATTTCTCAAACGCCCCGTTGCCGATTGTCGTGAGCGAGTCGTGGAAGGTCGCGGAAGTGAGCGCGGTCTTCGTGAACGCGTAGCGGCCTATCGACTTCAGCCCGCTGCCGAAGGTTACCGAGGCGAGCGAGGCGCAGTAAGCGAATGCGTAGTCGCCGATGCTCTCGAGCGAGTCGGGGAAAGAAACGCTCGTGAGCGCGGTATTCGAGAACGCGTAGTCGCCGATGCTCTCGAGCAAGTCGGGGAAAGAAACGCTCGTGAGCGCGGTCGCGTGGAACGCGTAGTCAACTATCGTTTTCAGCCCGCTGCCGAAGGTTACCGAGGCGAGCGAGGCGCAGTTACAGAACGCGCCGTAGGCGACGCTCTCGAGCGAATCGGGGAAGGCGAGCGAGGTCACGGGCGTATTGTAGAACGCGTAGCGGCCTATCGACTTCAGCCCGCTGCCGAAGGTGACCGAGGCGAGCGAGTCGCAGTATTCAAACGCGTTTTTGCCGATGCTCTCGAGCGAATCGGGGAAAGAAACGCTCGTGAGAGCGGTCTTCGTGAACGCATAGTCGCCTATCGTCTTCAGTCCGTTCCCGAAGGTGACCGAGGCGAGCTTGGTGCAGAACTGGAACGTCCCTGCGCCGATGCTCTCGAGCGAGTCGGGGAAGGTTACGCTCGTGAGAGCGGTCTGCGCGAATACGGTGTCGCCTATCGTTTTCAGCCCGCTGCCGAAGGTGACAGAGGCGAGCGAGGCGCAGTAGGCGAACGCACCGGTGTCGATGCTCTCGACCGAGTCGGGTAAGGTCACGCTCGTGAGCGCGGTATTCTGGAACGAAATGTTACCTATCGTCTTCAGCCCGCTGCCGAACGTCACCGAGGCGAGCGAGTCGCAGTTATTGAACGCGCCTTTGCCGATGCTCTCGAGCGAGTCGGGGAAGGTCACGCTCGTGACGCCCGTCTGTTTGAACGCCTGTTCGCCGATTTCGAGGACGGCTTTGCCGTCGATCTCGGCGGGGATGACGAGGTTCTCGATCTCGTCGATATTCGTGCAGCCGGTGATGCGGACGCCGCCGTCGATATCCTCACAGGTGAAGACGGGATCCGGGATGACGAAGGTCAGCGCCGCGTCATAAAGCTCGCTGTTGTTCTCCGCGGTCACGCCGTAATAGCCCCAGCCGCCGTTCGTGTTCCACTGCGCTTCGGTGAAGGGGACGCTGACGGAGGCGAGCGAGGAGCAATATATGAACGCATATCCACCTATGCTTTCGAGCGAGTCGGGGAAGGTCACGCTCGTGAGCGCGGTGCAGTTGTAGAATGCGCCTGCGATGATGCTCTTCAGCCCGCTGCCGAAGGTGACCGAGGCGAGCGAGGTGCAGTAGTAGAACGCATTGTTGCCTATCGTTTCGAGCGAATCGGGGAAGGTCACGCTCGTTAGCGCGTCCTGCGCGAACGCTGTACTGCCTATCGTTTTCAGCCCGCTGCCGAAGGTTACTGCCTCGAGCGTGGTGCAGTAGGCAAACGCGCCCGAGCATATGCTCTCGAGCGAGTCGGGGAAGGTCACGCTCGTGAGCGATTTGCGGTTACTAAACGCGTTTACGCCGATCTCGAGCACGGCCTTGCCGTCGATCTCGGCGGGGATCACGAGGTCTTCTATTTCGGCTATATTCGTGCAGCCGGTGATCTTCACGCCGCCGTCGATATCGACGCAAGTGAATACGGGGGCGACCGTCAGGAAAATCATCGTCGCGTTATAAAGCTCGGAGTTGAAGGAGTCGTCTACGCCGCAAGAATTCCAGCCGTTGTTCGCTTCCCATTGGGCTTTGGTGAAGGGGACGCTGACCGAAAGAGGCGAAGCGCAGCCGGAAAATACGTTACTCTGCAGCGTCGGCAGATTGCCGGTGAAATTGACCGAGGCGAGCGAGGCGCAGTCGTTGAACGCGGAGTTGCCGATGTTCTCGAGCGAGCCGGGGAAGGTCACGGAAGTGAGCCCGGCTCTGGAGAACGCGTAATTGCCTATCGACTTCAGCCCGCTGCCGAAGGTGACCGAGGCGAGCGATTCGCAAAGATAGAACGCATATTCACCGATGCTCTCGAGCGAGTCCGGGAACACGAGTGACGTCGGTCTATCGCAGTCAGTGAACGCATACTGACCTATCGTCTTCAGCCCGCTGCCGAAGGTTATCGAGGTGACCGGGGAGCAAAGATAGAACGCATGGTCGCCGATGGTCTCGAGCGAGTCCGGGAACACGAGCGAGGAAACGTGCGCCCTGTTGAACGCGTTTTTACCTATCGTCTTCAGCTTCGCCGCGGATTGACTGCTGCCGAAGGTTACCGTGGTGAGCGAGTCGCAGTACATAAACGCGCTGTCGCCGATGCTCTCGAGCGAGTCCGGGAAGGCGACCGAGGTGATCTTCCCGCCGTTGTAGAACGCGTGATTGCCTATCGTCTTCAGCTTCGCCGCCTCCGGACTGCTGCCGAAGGTTACCGTGGTGAGCTCGAGGCATTCGGTGAACGCGAACTCGCCGATGCTCTCGAGCGAGTCCGGGAAGGTCACGCTCTTAAGCGCGGTTACCGTGAACGCTGAACCGTCTATCGTTTTCAGCTTCGCCGCCTCCGGACTGCTGCCGAAGGTCACGGAAGCGAGATTTGTGCAGTAATCGAACGCGTCGGATTTGATCGTTTCGAGCGAATCGGGGAAGGTAACGCCCGTGAGCGCGGTCATGGAAAACGCTTCTACACCTATTTCCTTCAGATTCGCCGCCTCCGGGCTGCTGCCGAAGGTTACCGTGGTGAGCGAGATGCAGTTCTCAAACGCGTTGTCGCCGATGCTCTCAAGCGAGTCCGGGAATACGATCGAGGCGGCGGGTACGCCGGCGAACGCATAGTCGCCTATCGTCTTCAGCTTCGCCGCCGTCGGACTGCTGCCGAAGGTTATCGAGGCGAGATAGTCGCAGAGTTTGAACGCGTCTTCGCCGATCTCCTCGAGCGAATCGGGGAATACGATCGAGGCGGCGGGTACGCTGTCGAACGCAAAGTCGCCTATCGTCTTCAGCTTCGCCGCCGTCAGACTGCTGCCGAAGGTTATCGAGG
Organism: Clostridia bacterium; assembly: GCA_017616855.1. Taxonomy (GTDB): domain Bacteria; phylum Bacillota; class Clostridia; order Oscillospirales; family RGIG8002; genus RGIG8002. The sequence continues at coordinate 4,194 of JAFZXI010000009.1, forward strand.
CGAGATAGTCGCAGCAGTTGAACGCGCCTTCGCCGATCTCCTCGAGCGAATCGGGGAATACGATCGAGGCGACGGGTGTGCCGTTGAATGCGGCTTCGCCTATCGTCTTCAGCTTCGCCGCCGTCAGACTGCTGCCGAATGTTACCGAGGCGAGCGAGGTGCAGCCGTCGAACGCAAAGTAGTCGATGCTCTCAAGCGAGTCGGGGAAGCTCAAGGAAGCTATTTTTTTACAGTTCTTGAACGCTTCTTCCCCTATCGTCTTCAGCCCGCTGCCGAAGGTGACCGAGACGAGCGAGGAGCAATTATAGAACGCGTCGTCGCCAATGCTCTCGAGCGAGTCGGGTAAGGTAATGCTCGTGAGCGAGGTGCAGTCGCGGAACGCATATCTGTCGATCGCGACGACGGTAAAGCCGTAGAGCTTGTCGGGGACCGTGACGTCGCCGCCGGCGCCGATGTACTTGGTGATCGTGGCTACGTTGTGTGAGTCGTCATACTCCCAATCGCCGTAAGTGATCGCGGACGCGGGTATGACCGACGCGGGTACGAACGCCAGAAGCAGCGCGACGGTGAGCAGCGCGGACAGCGTCTTTTTGATGATTCGGTTTTTCATAGTGTGACCTCCTTTTTTTAGCGGGGGTGAACGCGCATGATTTGCCGCCGCGGGCGGCCTTGCCTCCCTCTGAGGAGGGAGGTGGCATCCGAGGCGGAGCCGAGGATGACGGAGGGAGAGATAACGTCGATTTGTCTCTCGCTCCTACTGTCTGCCGAAGACGTAACTGCGTAAAACCATCACATCGTCTCCGGCACAACGTATCTGGAAAGGGAGAGTTAACGTTATCTCTCCCTCAGTCTCGGACGGCATAGCCGCCCTCGACAGCTCCCTCCTCAGAGGGAGCCAAGCCGAACTTACAGCTCCACTCCGTCGATTACGAGCACGCCGTCGGCGTTGACTGTGCCGACGTAGTTGACGGGCGCGCCGTCAACGAAGAACCATACGCTGTATTCCCTGCCGGCGAATTTCTCGCCGACAGCGGACGTAACGGTGACGGCGCCGGTATACGCTTCGTCGGTCGCCTCGCCGTTCACGGTAAAGTCGAAGGTCTTGAACAGCACCAGCTTGCCGAGGCCGGAGGTGTCCTTATCGGAAGCGCGGAGCAGCGCGAGATACGCGCTCTGCGAATACGGAATATCGGTCAGCGTCAATTCGACGCCCTGCGCGAAATCGGCTTCGAGCGCGATGCCGGCGGCCGCGTCAACGACCGTCTTCGGCTCGAAGGGCGCGGGTTCGACGGTGATGGCGAGCTTCGCGTTGATGGTTTCATAGAGCGCGGCGTATTCGCCGGTGGGCGTGAAGGTCAGGTCGTAGAGCGAACCGTTCTGCTCGGAGGTGGGCTTCTCGTCGGGGAGGACCCAGGCCCATACGCCTTCGATTCCGCCGGTGTCGCCGCCGGTCAGCGTCGCTTCCGCGAGGGTCTGCGGATAGGTTATCGGAGCCGCGGTCGGCAGTTTGTAGCCGGTGATGCGCGCTTTGCCGATTGCGCCGGTGAGGTCGCTGCTGAGGGAGGTGGCGGCGTTCTCGCTGGAGAGGACCGCCTTTACGGAGCCGCCGACGTCGGCAGCGGTGAGGACGTAGGTCTCGCCGGCGCCGAGTCGGTCGCCGTCGGCGTTATACCAGTTGATTACGGCGTCGAGCACGTCGTCGGGCAGGTCGGTGACCGCGGCGGTCAGCGTTTCGCCGTATCTTTCGGTGCCGGTGAGCGCGATGGCGGTTTCGGGAGCAAAGTCGCCCTTGCAGACGAGCGGCGAAGCGACGAGATACGGGTTATTCTGCTCAGTCACGCCGAGGTATTCCCAGCCGCCGCGCGCGTTCCACGCCTTGCGGTATTCGGGGTATCTGATGGCGGCGAGCGCGTTATCGTCGATGACGTATTCGCCTATGGAGGTCAGCCCGACGTTCAGCGTCACGGAGGCGAGGGACGAGTCGTGCTTGAACGCGCCCTCGCCGACGGTCTCGAGCGTGTCGGGGAAGACGACGGCCTCGAGCGCGGTGTATTCGAAGGCGTCGGCGCCTATCGTCTTAATGCCGCCGAGGTCGACGGAGCTCAGCGAATAGCACTGGAAGAAGCCCGCCTTTTTGACGGTTTCAAACCCCGCGGGGAGCGCGACGCTCACGAGCGCGGTGTTGGAAAAGGCGTATTCGCCTATGCTTTTCAGCCCGCTGCCGAAGGTCACGGAAGCGAGCGAGTAGTCGTATTTGAAGGCGCCGTCGGCGATCGTTTCGAGCGAGTCGGGCAGCGTGACGGCGGTGAGGCCGGTGCCTCTGAACGCTTCTTTGCCTATCGTTTTAAGTCCGCTGCCTTCCGCGAAGGAGACGGAAACGAGCCCGGCGCAGTCTTTGAACGCCCTGGCGCCGATCTCGAGCACGGTCTTGCCGCCTATCTCGGCGGGAATGACGAGGTCGGAGAAGTTGGCGATATTCGTGCAGCCGGTTATGCTGACGCCGCCGGTGATATCCGAACAGGTAAACACCGGGAGTTCGGCCATCGAGAACTCGCCTGCGTCAGCGGCAGTGTTTTCGTCGGCGCCGTACCGGACGTAAACATGTGTCACAAACGGCGTATCGGTCTGATTGTTAAAAGATGAAACGGGAATATGCGCTTTGTAGTTATAAGACTGCCCGTTACAGGTATAATCCCCCGCCGTCGCCTCAAACCAGACGATTTCCGAAGAAGAGGCAGTCTTCAACCACGTGGGGAACTCAACCTTTGTGATACCCGCTCCGTTATCGGCAACTTGAGCGTAGAAGTAAAAACCGTCGTTATCGACCTGTTCTCTGGTCCAGCGCGCTATCGAGGGGACAGCATCCGCGCTGACAGTAGCCGCCGCCGGCAGAAGCGCCGTCAGCATGCACAGCGTCAAAAGTATGACGAGGGTTTTTGTGAACGTCTTTTTCATGATGTGCCTCCTGTTTCATATGCGCCTATCGGCGCGCATGATTTGCCGCTTTCGCGGCATGATTTGGCTTCGCCGTGATTTGATTGCTTCGCAATCATGATTTGCCGCCGCGGGCGGCATGATCGTTCAAATCGCCTGCGGCGATTTGTTCCTTCATGCACCAAAGGTGCAAATCATGCGCCGCAGGCGCAATTCATGACGGCACAGCCGTCAAATCATGCATGCCCGGCATGCAATTCATCGAAACACAAAGCGTATCCGTTTTTTGCGCCGTTAATCAAAAGCGCCCTTGACGGTATAGAATACTACACCGTCAAGGGCGTTCGCACGCGGTTCCACCTTGATTTATAACTTCATTATCCCCTTAACGCGGGGCAACGGCGGCGCATACTTCCCTGCCGTTTCAGCGCCGCGGCTGATGGGAGCGGTAGAGCACGCCCGACGGACGGCGGCGTTCCAGCCGGACAAGTCCGCGCCGCCTCTCTGGTGACCGTCTGATTGGGAGCTCCTCTCCCGTTGTCGCCTTTGTTTATTCATATTTTCCTAAATATATTATAATCATATACCCTGCTCCCCTTTTTGTCAAGCGAAAAAAGGGCTTTTCCGGTTGACAAAAGCGCTTTCATGGTGTAAAATACCGCTATTGACCGATAATTTCCGGAAGGACGGACATATTATGAAGATTTATGAAGAACTGCAGGCGCGCGGACTTATCGCGCAGGTCACGGACGAGGAAGAAATCCGCGACCTCATAAACAACGGCGGCGCGCGCTTCTACATCGGCTTCGATCCGACGGCGGACTCGCTCCACGTCGGGCACTTCATGGCGCTCTGCCTGATGAAGCGCCTCCAGCTCGCGGGCAACAAGCCCATCGTCCTGCTCGGCGGCGGCACCGGCTTCATCGGCGACCCCACCGGCCGCAGCGACATGCGCGCGATGATGACCGCCGAGACCATTCAGCATAACTGCGACTGCTTCTTGAAGCAGATCGGCAAGTTCATCGAGTTCGGCGAGGACAAGGCAATCGTCGTCAACAACGCCGACTGGCTGCTCGGGCTGAAGTACGTCGACCTGCTCCGCGAGGTCGGCCCGCACTTCTCCGTCAACAACATGCTCCGCGCCGAATGCTACAAGCAGCGCATGGAGAGGGGCTTAAGCTTCTTCGAGTTCAACTATATGATAATGCAGTCTTACGACTTCTATTATCTCAATCAGCATTACGGCTGCAACATGCAGTTCGGCGGCGACGACCAGTGGAGCAACATGCTCGGCGGCACCGAGCTCATCCGCAAAAAGACCGGCAAGGACGCCTACGCGATGACCATTACCCTGCTGCTCAACAGCGAGGGCAAAAAGATGGGCAAATCCGCCAAGGGCGCCGTCTGGCTCGACCCCGAGAAGACGACTCCGTTCGAGTTTTACCAGTACTGGCGCAACGTCGACGACGCCGACGTCATGAAGTGCATACGCATGCTGACCTTCATCCCGCTCGACAAGATCGACGAGATGGATAAGTGGGACGCCTCCCGCGTCAACGAGAAGAAGGAAGTGCTCGCATACGAGCTGACCGCGCTCGTTCACGGCGAGGAGGAGGCGAAGAAGGCGGAGGCGACCGCGAAAGCGCTCTTCTCCGGCGAAGGCGACGACGCGAACATGCCGACAACGACAGTCGGCGAGGACGCCTTCGTTGACGGCGCGATAGGCGTCGTCGACCTGATGCTGCTCGGCGGGCTCGCGACCAGCCGCAGCGACGCGCGCCGCACCATCGAGCAGGGCGGGCTTTCCGTCGACGGCGAGAAGGTGGCGAGCTTCGCGGAAACAATCTCGCGCGACCGCGTCGCCGCGGGCGTCAAGCTCCGCAAGGGCAAGAAGGTTTATCATCGTTTCACGATGTAATGTGTTCGGCTCGCTGACGCGAGCATGATTTGCAAACGCACGGCGTTTGCATGATTTGAACGCTTCGCGTTCGTGATTTGATTGCTTCGCAATCATGAATTGCGGCGCAGCCGCATGAATGTTAAAACCGCTTCCCGATCGGGAAGCGGTTTTTTCCTTCA
>JAFZXI010000082.1 GCA_017616855.1 Clostridia bacterium
GGGCAGCGTCAGCGTCTGCGCCGCGAACATCGGGAGAACGAAGATGTAGCCGTTGATAGCGAGGATCGTGCAGGCGACCTGACCGATGATCGAGATGATCGCGACAAGTCCGGGCACCTTGTATCTCCACAGCATGAACAGCGCGATGAGTCCGAGCGCGATAGCCGCGGAAAGCAGCATAACGTCGAGCGCGTCTTCACCGAGCGTCGGGCTGATGGTGGAGTAGGTCTCGACCTTCAGCGAGAAGGGCAGCGAACCGGCGTTGATCTTGTCCGCCAGCGCCTTGACTTCGGAATACTCCTTGAAGCTGCCGCTGATGGAAGCTCTGCCGTTGGTGATCGCTTCGTTGACGACCGGCGAGGAAATCAGCTCGTCGTCGAGATAGATGCTGATCTGCTTGCCGACGTTCTCGCTCGTGGCGGTCGCGAACTTGGTAGCGCCCTCGCTGTTAAGGTCGAGGGAGACTATGTATTGGGCGTTCTGCGAATCGTAGCCGGCAGTCGCCTGGTTGACGTCGGAGCCGGTGAGGACCGTTTCGCCGTTGGGATCCTTAAAGGAAAGCAGCGCGGTCTCGCCTATCTCCTTGATAGCGACCTCGGGGTCGAAGTTCGACTCGTCCGCTTTCCACGGGAAACGCACTATGATGCGGTCGGCGGAATAGTCCCCGATGACTTCGCTGTCGGAGATGCCCTTGTCGTCAAGACGCTGCTGCAGGATCGTGATCGCACCGTCTATGTTTTCGTCGGTGACCTCTTCGGTCGTGTCAGGCTGGAAGGTGGCGTCAACGCCGCCGCGGATATCTATTCCCCACCTGATCTTGCCCGCTCCGTTGATGCCGGACGACATATCACCGTAATACTTATACAGGCCGAAGAAGGCCACGTAAGTCAGAAACAGGATAGCCGCAAGCACGATGAAGAATACGGGCTTTGCTTTTTGTCTCATTTGACTTCCCCTCCGAATAATTCGGTTTTGCGCGCGCGGAAGGCGTTCCCTCCCGTGCGCGATTATTGCTGATAATAAACTATCAAATATACATTATATAGTAGACGACTGTGTTTGTCAATCGTTTTTTCTTATTTTCGTTCAATCGGCGACCCTGACGGGACAAAAGTCGGCGCAGATGCTCGAAATAAGGCGGTATTCCACGCCGCCGTAGGAGAATCCGTCGCGGAACTCGCTGTCGCGGACGTGGATATGCCCGAAGTAGCAGCGCTTCACGCCGTACTTTTCGAGCAGCGCGCTTATCTCGGTGCAGGCGGTGCCGGAAAACACCGGCGGATAGTGCAGGAACGCCACGCGCTCCTTCCCCTCCTCCGCGGAGGCGAGGGACGCTTCGAGCCGCATCAGCTCGCGGTTGAAGACCTTTTTATCCAGCTCCGTCGGCTGATTGTAGAGCCAGCCGCGCGTGCCGCAGAGGTTTATCCCGCTTCTGACGTAGGAGTTGTTATGCAGGAACTTCAGCGTCGTTATCCCGTTCTCGTCGAGGAACCCGGTCATCTTCTTGACCGTCGTCCACCAGTAGTCGTGGTTGCCCTTGACGATGAGCTTTTCGCCCGGGAGCGAGTCGAGGAAGCGGAAATCCTCCAACGTGTCCTGCAGGTTCATGCCCCAGGAGGAGTCCCCGACGAGCACGACGGCGTCCTCCGGCTTAACGAGGTTCCGCCAGTTTTCCTCAAGGCGTTCCTCGTAGTTCTGCCAGCCGTTGAAAACGTTCATCGGCTTGTCGGTGCCGAAGGAAAGATGCAGGTCTGCGATGGTAAAAACCGCCATCGGATCACCTCGCTCCAAGCACCGCTTCCGCCATCCGCGACGGCTCGCAGACGTCGGTGAAGCGCGGGAGCTTATACTTCAGCTCCGCTATACGCTTCGGCGCGGGAACGCCGCTCTTCGCTTCGAGGCGTTCGATGAGCGCGAAGGGGTCGTCGCCGGAGGCGTCGCCGCCTATCGCGCGGAGCACCGCGGCGGGGAACTTATACGGCGAAGCGGTGGAGGCGATGACGCAGGGGCGCGCGTCGCCCGTGGCTTTTCTGTAATCGCCGCAGACCTTTATGCCTACGGCGGTGTGGGTATCGGAAAGGTATCCCGTTTTCGCGAAGGTCGCGCCTATCGTCGCTTCCGTTTCGGCGTCGTCGGCGCAGGAGGCGAAGAAGAGCTCGGAAGCGCGGCGCTTCATCTCGCCGGTGACGGCGTATTCGCCGCCGGCGGAAAGCGACGCCATGAAGCCCTTCACCGCTTCGGCGGAGCCGTCGGCGAGGTAGCAGAGCAGGCGCTCGAGATTCGAGGAAATGAGAATATCCATCGAGGGCGATTCAGTGGTGAAGAACTCGCGGTTCCTGTCGTAGACGCCGGTGCCGAAGAAGTCGGTCAGGACGCGGTTTCTGTTCGACGCGCAGACGAGCTTGTTTATCGGCACTCCCATCATCTTAGCGTAGTACGCCGCGAGGATGTTGCCGAAGTTGCCCGTCGGCACAACGACGTTAAAGCCGTCGCCGAGCGGAGCGCCCTGCGCCTTCAGCGCCGCCCAGGAGTGAACGTAATAGGCAATCTGCGGCACGAGGCGGCCCCAGTTGATGGAGTTCGCGCTGGAAAGAATCTCTCCGCGCGCCGCGAGCTCTTCGGCCATTCCGCGGTCGGCGAAGATGCGTTTGACGCCGGTCTGCGCGTCGTCGAAGTTGCCGGAGATGCCGCATACGCGGACGTTGCCGCCCTCCTGCGTCATCATCTGCAGCTTCTGCATCGCGCTGACGCCGTCGGCGGGATAGAAAACGGTTATCTTCGTGCCCTCAACGTCGCGGAAGCCCTCGAGCGCCGCCTTCCCCGTGTCGCCGGAGGTGGCGACGAGGATATGCACCGTCTTGTCGAGCCCCGTCTTTTTCGCGGAGGCGGTGATGAAGTAAGGCAGAATCTGCAGCGCGCAGTCCTTGAACGCGGAGGTCGGTCCGTGCCAGAGCTCGAGTGCGTAATCCTCGCCGGAAAGCTTCCTCAGCGGCGCGACTTCGGGTACGTCGAAGGAGGCGTACGCCGCGCCGACCATCTCCGCGAGCTCGGCTTCCGAAAAGTCGGTGAGGTATTTTTTCAGCACGGTGAGCGCGGTCTTCCCGTAGTCGCATTCCCCGATGACCGCGATATCTTCGGCGGTCAGCGCGGGTATGCTCTCGGGAATGTAAAGTCCGCCGTCGGGAGCGATACCGTTTATCATCGCTCTCGCGGAGGGGACGTATTCGTTCTCGTTTCTCGTGCTGCGGTATCTCATGATGCTGCCTCCGTAGGTGTTAAAAACAAGCGCGCCGCCGTCAGAATATCTCGTCCTCGCAGCTGAACGCGTTCTCGATGTGGTTTATCTTCAAAAGTTCCGGCGGAACGGTCGAATCGTCGAGCCAAACCTCGATGACGTCGAAGCGCGGATCGAGGCGTCTCCCGTCCTCAGCCAGAAAGAGCTTCGCCGCGGTGATGAGACGGCGGCGCTTCGCCTCCGTCACCCACTCGCGCGGCTCGCCTATCGCGCCCTTGCCGCGCGTCTTGACCTCGACGCAGACAAGGAGCTCCTTATATATCGCGATAAGGTCGATCTCTCCGCCGCGGACGCGGTAATCGCAGGCGATCAGCTCGTAGCCGCCCTTTTCGCGAAGCATACGCGCCGCGTAAATCTCGCCCCATTTGCCGTTTGAAGCCGCACGGGTATACATATCACACCCTGCCCTTCAAAAAGGTTTTCCTGTGTATGTCCAGTACCCCGTAACGCTCAATAGCGTCGTAATGCTGCTTCGTGCCGTAGCCCTTGTGCTTGCCGAAGCCGTATTCGGGATACTTTTCGTCGTATTCGTACATCAGCCGGTCACGGCTGACCTTGGCAAGTATCGACGCCGCCGCTATCGAAGCGCTCGTCGCGTCGCCCTTTATCACGTACCTCGCAGGAACGTCGAGCCGCGGGAGCTTGTTTCCGTCGCAGAGCACGAGCTCCGGCCTGACGGAAAGGGCTTCGACCGCGCGCTTCATCGCGAGCATCGCGGCGTTGAGAATATTTATTTCGTCTATCTCTTTTTCGTCCGAAAACGCGACCGCCCAGGCGAGCGCCGTTTCGGTTATGACGCCGAAAAGCTCCTCGCGCTTCGGCTCGGAGACCTTCTTGGAGTCGTTGACGCCGGGAATGATAACGCCCTCCGGCAGAATGACGGCGGCGGCGCAGACCGGCCCCGCGAGGGGTCCCCTGCCCGCTTCGTCGACGCCGCAGAGCAGCGTTACGCCGCTTTCGGCGCGGACCGCGGAATCGTATTCAAAAAGCGCTCCGTTGTCCTTCATCGGCAATGCTCCTATAAAACGTCAAGCGTTATCCTGCCTATCTTACCGCCGCGGAAATCGTCGAGCACGAGCTCGGACGCGCGGAGGGTGTCTATCTCGCCGCCCTTGACCATGCAGCCGCGCCTGCGGCCTATCGCCTCGAGCATCTCGAAGCCGGAGGCGGCTTCAACGCCGTATCTCGCGCCGATGCATTCGGGGTAAGCGTCGCGCACGTATTCGAGAAGTTTTACAGCGAGCTCCTCGGTATCGGTTATCCTGTCGGTTATCGCGCCGGTGAAGGCGAGCTTCGGCCCGCTGTCCTCGTCCAGCTTCGGCCAGAGGATGCCGGGAGTGTCCATAAGCTCGGTGCCGTCCGGCAGCGTCAGCCAGCGGTTCTCGCGCGTTACGCCGGGGCGGTCCTCGACCTTCGTCTTGCCGCTTCCGACGACGCGGTTGATGAAGGAGGATTTGCCGACGTTCGGTATCCCCGCGACGAGAGCGCGGACAGCCATTCCGCCCATGCCCTTCGCGGCGCGGGCGTTCAGCTTATCCGCGAGCAGCTCGCGGACGGCGGGCATCACCTTGTTGACGCCCTTACCGCTGCGGCAGTCGCAGAAAACGCACTTATAACCCTGTTTTTTATAAAACTCCGCCCACTTTGAAGAGAGGTCGGGGTCCGCTAAATCTATCTTATTGAACAGCAAGACGCGCGGCTTGGCGCGCGTTATACGTTCCATATCCGGATTCTTGCTGCTGCGGGGGATGCGCGCGTCGAGTATCTCGATGACGGCGTCGACGAGCGAAAGATCCTTCGCGATCTGCCGCTCCGTCTTGCGCATATGCCCCGGGTACCAGTTGATGTTATCCATAAGCTAACTGTTGGTCAGAAGCCCCATTTCGGAGAGCGGGAATATCCTGAACAGCGCCCTGCCGACGATCGCGTTCTCGCTGATGCAGCCGAAGGAACGCGAGTCGAGACTTTCGCCTCTGTTATCGCCCATTACGAAGATATAGCCCTTCGGCACCGTTATCTTCTCCTGAACGGAGCTGCGCGAAACAGTCTGGAAGTTGATATAATCCTCCTCCAGCTTTACGCCGTCGACGTAGACCTCCTGGACGCCGTCCTCGGTGTTCCTGACCTCGACGGTCTGACCGCCGGTCGCGATAACGCGCTTGATAAGCGGCTTGGAATACTGCCTGCCGTTGAAGAATATCGTATCCTCGCTCGTGTCGAGCACGACGATGTCTCCGGTCTTGGGGGTGTAAAAGAGGTTGCTTATGACGACGCGGTCATCGTCCTGCAGCGTAGGCACCATCGACCTGCCGTCGATACCGACGATGCGGAAAACGAAGGTGAAAAGCAGGATAACGACGACGACGGCGAAAATCGCGGATTCGACCCACTCGAAGACGCCCGTAACGGGATCGCGGCGCTTCTTTTCCTTTTTATCCTGCGCGGGCGCGGCAAGCGTCGCCGCGGCGGCATAGGCGGGATCGTAATCGTATTCCGCCTGATTCGGCTCGGGCTCGCGTTCCGGCTCGGACTCCTGCTCGGACTCCTGCTCGGGTTCCGGCTCCTCCGCTTCGGGTTCGGCTTCGGCGGCGGGCGCCTCCTCCGTTTCCGGCAGCGGCGCGGGATCCGCGGGCTCTTCCGTTTCGGGCGCGGCGAAATACGCCTGCGGCTCGTCGGCGACGGGCGCGGGCGTTTCTGACGCGGCGTTCTCGGGCTCGCTGAAGATCGGATCTGACATCAGCCGCTTCAGCGCTTCTTCGTAATCGCCGTATTTTTCTCTGTCGAAATCAGACATACGAAACCTCTTTAAGCTGATACGCGATAAAGGCAATCAGCCGTAAAACATTGCAAAAAGGGGACTTGCGTCCCCTTCCTTTGCTTATTTGAACGACTGCTTCGTCTTGGCCGCCTTACCGACCCTGTCACGCAGATAATAGAGCTTGCTCCTGCGAACTTTACCCTTTCTCGTGACCTCGATCTTCGCGACCTTCGGGGAATGGAGAAGGAAGGTTCTCTCGACGCCGACGCCGTAGGTTACGCGTCTGACGGTGAAGGTCTCGGAAATGCCGCCGTTCTTGCGGGCGATCACGATACCCTCGAAAACCTGGATCCTCTCGCGCGTTCCTTCTTTGATGAGGACGTGCACCTTGACGGTGTCGCCGATGGAGAACTGCGGGATCTCCTGCTTGAGCTGCTGCTCGGAAAGTTGTTTTACATAGTCCATATTTATTCTTTCCCTTCCGGAAGGTTCATTCTCCCATACTTCGGCGGCCGCCTTCGACCGCGGGACAGCGGAAACTCCCTTTTATAACCAAAACATATTAGCACACCGTTTTCGAAAAATCAAGTCTTTTTTTCTCTTTTTTGAAAAAAGTTTTCGCCCCGTAATTTCTCTTAACGGTTATATTATAGCTTACGTTTGTGATATTATTGTTGAAATTGCGTTAAAAATGTGCTATAATGTCAAAAATAAGCGCCTCCGCGCCGGTTTGACGCGGCGGGACTCTCAAGGGAGTGCGTAACGTGTTAGAAATCAGAGAGGTCAGGACCAAAAAGGAACAGCGAGACTTCGTCCGCTTCCCGCTTAAGCTTTACAAGGGCAACGAGCATTACGTGCCCATGCTTTACGGCGGGGAGTTTGCGATTTTCAAGCCGGATTACCCCTTCAACAAGGTTTGCGACACCGTGTGCTACATCGCCTATGAGGACGGAAAGACCGTCGGGCGCATACAGGGCATTATCCAGCGCGAAGCGAACGAGAAATGGGGGCAGAAGCGCGTCCGCTTCACCCGCTTCGACTCCGTGGACGACGAGAAGGTCTCGAACGCGCTCTTCGCCGCCGTCGAAAAGTGGGCTAAGGAAAAGGGCATGCAGGAGTTCGTCGGGCCGCTCGGCTACTCCGACCTCGAGCGCGAGGGCCTGCTGATACACGGTTTCGACCAGTTCCAGACCTTCGAGGAGCAGTATAACTACGACTACTATCAGAAGCTCATCGAGGCGTACGGCTTCGATAAGGACACCGACTGGCTCGAGTTCCAGCTTTACAGTCCGAAGGAGAGCCCGGAAAAGATCATACGCGTCAGCAACCGCATGCTCGAGAAATACGAGCTTCATCTTTACCAGGCGGACTCCATCAAGGAGCTCGTCGACGAGCACATCAACGGCATCTTCGAGGTCATTGAAAAGACCTACGCCCGCCTCTACGGCACGATGCCGCTGAATCAGGAGATAGTCGATAACTACATCAAGGACTTCAAGCTCGTCGTCCGTCCGCACGACATCATGATGATAAAGGACAAGGACAACAACACCGTCGGCTTCTCGCTGATGTTCCCGTCCATTTCCGAGGCGGTCCGCAAGTCGAAGGGCCATATCACCCTCCCCTTCCTCGTCCGCTTCCTGCGCTCGAAGAAGCACCCGAAGGTCATCGACCTCGGGCTTATCGGCATACTGCCGGAATACGAATCCAAGGGCGTCGTCACCGCGATGATAGGCCTGCTGATAGACTTTTTGCAGAAGAGCGACCTGCATCACCTCGAAACCAACCTCATGCTCGAGGATAACCACCACATCCTCAACCTCATGAAGCACTTCGACAAGATAGAAAACAAGCGCAGACGCTGCTTCAAAAAATCCATCGATGCGGAATGATAATATGAATTATTACGACTTCAAGCTCGTCGACGGCTGCATGTTCGAGAAGTTCGCCGTCAACGGCGCGGCAAAGCTCCGGCAGAACGTAAAGGAAATAAACGACCTCAACGTCTTCCCCATCCCCGACGGAGACACCGGCGACAATATGTACCGCACCATCTCCGGCGGCATCGCCGAGATGGAGAAGGAGCCCGCCAACTCCGTCTGCAGGAAGGCGCAGGCGCTCGCGAGCGGCATGCTTTTCGCCGCGCGCGGCAACAGCGGCGTAATTCTTTCGCAGATATTCTACGGCATCAGTCTCGGACTCGAAGGCGTCGAGACCGCCTCCATCAGCGACATGATAAAGGCGTTCGAGAGCGGCGTCAAGCGCGCCTACGACACCGTCGTCACCCCGGTCGAGGGCACGATACTCACCGTCGCGCGCGAGCCGATAGAGAGCATAATCGACCTGATAAGCGAAGATACGACGATAGGCGAATTCACCGACCTGATACTCAAGCGCATGAACGCTTCGCTCGCGAACACGCCCGAGCTGCTCGACGTCCTGAAGGAAGCGGGCGTCATCGACAGCGGCGGCGCGGGGCTCTACCTCATCGCCGAGGGCGCTTACGAAGCCATCAAGGGCAACGACCTTTCGCTTGAAGACGAAGCGGCGCCCGCGGCTCCGCAGGCGGTCGACATCTCCCTTTTCGGCAAGGACGACAAGTTCGAGTTCGGCTACTGCACCGAGTTCCTGCTGCGGCTGATGAGCGCGAAAACCGACGTCGACGCCTTCGACGCGCAGGTCATAATCGACTATCTCGAAATGATCGGCGACTCCATCGTCGCCTTCAAAAACGACTCCGTCGTCAAGGTCCACGTCCACACGATGACACCGTCGAAGGCGCTGGAATACTGCCAGCAGTTCGGCGAGTTTTTGACGGTCAAGATCGAGAACATGATGCTCCAGCACAACGAGCACGAGCTGAAGAAGGCCGCGGCGCTCCCGAAGGCGAAAAGGAAGCGCGTCAGACACGCCGCCTGCGTCGTAGCAACCGGAAGCGGCATTATCGAGATCTTCAAAGAGCTCGGCGCGGACCACATCATCGACGGCGGTCAGGGCAAAAACCCCTCGATAAAGGACTTCGTCGAGGCGTTCGACGAGATAAACGCCGATAACATCTACGTCTTCCCCAACAACTCCAACATCTTCATGGCGGCGCAGCAGGCGGGACGGCTTTACGAAAACTCCGCGATACATATCATTCCCTCGGTCAACATCGGCCAGGCGTACGCCGCGCTCTCGATGCTCGACTACAGCTCCGACGACGCGGAAACCATCGAAAACAACTTCGTCGAAAATATGGACTACGCGCTGACCGGCATGGTCTGCAAGGCGATACGCAGCGTCGAATATAACGACGTTTCGGTCAAAAACAACGACTATATCGGCTTCACGAACAAAAAGGTCCTCTCCTCCGACCCCGACAAGATCGCGGCGCTGAAAGCGCTCTGCGACGCGCTCGGCATCGCGGATAAGGAGATCGCCACCGTCATCTACGGCGCCGACGCGACCGACGAAGACAAGGCGCGCGTGCGCGAGACCTTCGGCTCGTACTACTCCGGCATGGAGTTTTATGAAATAGACGGCAAACAGGAAGTTTACGACTTCATCGTCATACTTGAATAGGAGGACAAAACAATGTCAAACTTTGCGATCTTCACCGACTCCAGCAGCAACCTTTCGAGCGAACAGCTCAAGGAATACGGCATCGCGGATTCGCTGCCGATGCACATCTATATCAACGACGTCGAATACCTCGTCGACCGCGACTGGAAGCAGTTCACGCCGAAGGAGTATTACGACATCGTCAGAAGCGGCGCGCGTTTCACCTCTTCGCAGGTTTCGGCGGCGGAATACGAGGAAGCGTTCCGCAAGGCGCTCGAAGAGGGCCTCGACGTGCTTTCGCTTTCCTGCTGCAACGCGCTCTCCGGCTCCGTGCTCGAAAGCATCGCCGCCAAAGAGAAGCTGCAAAAGGAGTTCCCCGACAGAAAGATATACTGCGTCGATACCTATAACTGCTGCTACTCCCTCGCGATGATGGTCATCGAAGCCGCCAAAAAGCGCGACGCCGGAATGAGCATCGACGACGTGCACCGGTGGGTGCTCGACAGCAGGGCGTATTTCAACGAAGCCGGCACCGTCGAAAACCTCACCTACCTGCGCAACGCGGGCCGCGTAAGCGCCTCCGCCGCCTTCTTCGGCGGACTCTTCAGCGTCAAGCCGATGATCGTCTACGACGAGACCGGCCACAACGTCGCCATCGAGAAGGTCAGGGGCAGGAAGACCTCGCTCGAGAGAAGCGCGGAATTCGTCCGCGACTACGCCGACATCGACGCGAACAACAACGTCTGCATCGCGCACGCCGACTGCGAAGAGGACGCGAAGTTCGTCGGCGAAAAGATACAGTCCTTCTTCCCCGATAAGAAGATTCACTTCCACTACGGCGTCGTGAATATGGGCGTCGGTTCCTCCGTCGGCCCCGGCACGATAATCCTCGGCTTCTACGGAAATCCGAAGATAAGAGAGCTGAATAAGTAGAATAATCAATAA
>JAFZXI010000083.1 GCA_017616855.1 Clostridia bacterium
AACCTGCCGGCGATAGTCGCCTTCGCGGACGCGGCGGCGCGGCTCGTTTCCGGCATGTCCGCTTCCCTGCCTAAGGTCGCGGCGCTGAACGCGCGCCTGCGCGAGGGGCTTTCGCGACTCGGCGGCGTTGAGTTCATCTCCGGCGAGGGCGCGGTGCCGCACATACTCGCGGTTTCCGTAATCGGCATACCCTCCGAAACGCTGGTCAACTTCCTTTCCTCGAAGGGCATATTCATCTCCGCGGGCAGCGCCTGCAAGAAGGGACGCAGGAGCGAAGCGCTCGCCGCGTCCGGACTTCCCGAAAAAACGCTCGCCTCCGCCGTCCGCGTTTCCCTGTCGTTCCTCACGTCCGAGCGCGAGGTCGACGCTCTCGTTTCCGCTATCGCGGAAGCGCAGAAGAGCATACTTCACAAATAACGGAGCGATCCAATGAAAGAACTTATCATTCTGAAAATGGGCGAGGTCGTGCTCAAGGGGCTCAACCGCGACAACTTCGAGAACACGCTGCTGAAAAATGCGCGGCGCCGCCTTGAAGACCTCGGCGAATTCAAAGTCTACCGCTCGCAATCGACCGCTTACTGCGAGCCGCTGTCCGACGACTGCGATATGGACGAGGCGTTCGCGCGGCTCTGCAAGGTCTTCGGCTTCGTCGCGCTGGCGCGCTGCGCCGTCGTCGAGAAGGATATGGCGAAGATACTCGAAGCCGCCGGCGATTACCTCGCGCCGCAGCTCGGCGCCGCGCGCACCTTCAAGGTCAACGCCAAGCGCTCAGACAAGGGCTTCCCGAAAAAGTCGCCCGAGATATGCGCCGACGTCGGCGAATATCTGCTCGAAAAGTTCCCGCATCTTAAGGTCGACGTCATCGAGCCGCAGGTCACCGTCACCGTCGAAATACGCGACTTCGGCGCCTACATACACGCCGACGCCGTCAAAGGCGCGGGCGGACTGCCCGTCGGCACGAGCAAGAAGGCGCTGCTGCTGCTCAGCGGCGGCATCGACAGCCCCGTAGCCGGGCATATGACTGCCAAACGCGGAGTATTCCTCTCCGCCGTCTATTTCGAAACGCCTCCCTACACCGGCGCCGCCGCGAAGGAAAAGGTCGTTTCGCTCGCGAAGACGCTTAAGCCCTGGTGCGGGGCGATAAACCTTTTCACAATCTCGCTGACGAAGGTGCAGGAGGCGCTTTACGCCAACTGCCGCGAGGAGTATTTCACGCTGCTGCTGCGCCGCTTCATGATGCGCTGCGCCGCAGAACTCGCGAAACGCGAGGACTGCCTTGCGCTCGTCACCGGCGAGAGCGTCGGGCAGGTCGCGAGTCAGACTATCCCCGCGCTCGCCGTCACGAACGACGCCGCGGGCGGGCTTCCCGTCCTGCGCCCGCTGATAGGGCTCGATAAAGAAGAAATCATCGTGCGTTCGCGGCAGATAGGCGCTTTCGATATCTCTATCCTGCCCTACGAGGACTGCTGCGCGATGTTCACTCCCAAACATCCGAAGACAAATCCGTCCCTCGCGGACGTGCTTGAAGAAGAAACCAAGATAGACGTCGCCGCATTGACTCAAGAGGCAATGGCGACGCTCGAAAAGATACCGCTCTGATCCGAAAGAGGTGTTTTTATGAAATGTGAGATAATCACCGTCGGCACCGAACTGCTCTACGGCGAAATCGTCAACACCAACGCTTCATACCTCGCCAGGCGCCTTAAGCGCATCGGCGTCGATGTATCGCGCCAGACGAGCATCGCGGACGACGTTACGCGTCTTAAAAACTGCCTGCGCGCCGCGCTCGAGCGCTCCGACCTCGTCATTACTACGGGCGGGCTCGGCGGCACCGAAGACGACGTTACGCGCGAAGCGGTTTCCGAACTGCTCGGCTTACCGCTGACTCGCGACGAGGAACAGCTCGCTTCGATACGCGAATACTTCGCCGCGAAGGGCGACGAAATGCCCGACGGCGCCGCGAAGGAAGCCGACGTCATAAGCGGAGCGAAGGTGCTTTCCAACTCCGTCGGACTCGCGCCCGGACAGTACGTGCCGGTCGGCGATAAGGCGATACTGCTCCTGCCCGGACCGCCCGCGGAGCTGCGCGACGTTTTCGAGAACGGCGCCGAGCGCATTATCGGCGGCAGCGGAGCGCACATAGTCACCGAAACCGTCAACGTTTTCGGCATTCCCGAATCCGCGATGAGCGATATCATCAAGGGCGTCGACTGCGGAAGCGCGACCGTCGGCACCTACGCGCGCAACGGCGAGCTTTCCGCCGAAGTCACGGTCAACGCCGCTTCAAAGGATGAGGCCGAAGCCGAGGCGAAGGCCGTTGCCGACCGAATCGAAGAAGCCATAGGCGAATTCGCCTACGGCAGAAACGCCGCCTCGCTCGCCGAGGAAGTAGTGCGCCTCCTCTCCGAAAAGAAACTCCGCGTCACGACCGCCGAGTCCTGCACCGGCGGACTCCTCGCCAAGCGCATCACCGATATAAACGGCGCTTCCGCCGTCTTTGAGCAGGGCGTTACCGCGTATTCCAACGAGATAAAGCGCTCCGCCCTGAGCGTACGCGGCAAGACGCTGAAGAAGTTCGGCGCCGTCAGCCCGCAGGCCGCCGCGGATATGGCGGCAGGCGCGCTCTTCACATCAAAGGCGGACTACGCGCTTTCGATAACCGGCTACGCCGGCGATAACGACCCCAAGAAAGGCAAGGTCTTCATCTGCCTTTACGACGGACGCGACTGCTATATCCGTCAGCTTTCGCTGACCGACCCGCGCTACACCCGTTCCCGCATTCGCGAGATCGCGGCGCTGCACGCGCTGGATATGCTCCGCCGCTGCCTTTGCGGACTGCCGGTCGTTACCGAGCGCTGGCTCGCGGAAGGTGACTCCGTTATGCCCGACATCAAGATCGGCCCCTTCTACGTCAAGCAGAAGGATAACGGCAAGGACGCCAAAAAGGGATTCTTCCCGCGCCGTTATAAGTTCGACCCGCGCCGCGGAAGCTTCAGCTGGCTGAACGTCGTCCGCGTCGTCGCGTTCTGCATGGCGTTCGTCGTGCTGGTCGTCAGCTCCGCGTACATCCTCAACGATTACATGGAGCGCAGGCGCAACATCAAGGCGTCCGAAAAAGCGCAGGAAATGTTCAACGACCCCGAGCAGTATATCGAAAACAACGACCCGGACTTCATATATATAGGCCCGGAGGATATTCTCGATAACTTCCGCGTTCTTTATATGCAGAACTCCGACATCGTCGGCTGGATATCGCTGAAAAAGAATAACGGTCAGGCGTTTATCGACTACCCCGTCGTACAGTCCACCGATAACGACCACTACCTGCGCCGCTCCTTCTTCGGCGACTACGCCACCGGCGGCACGATATTCATGGATTACCGCTGCAACGCGACTGTTTTCTCGAAGAATACCGTCCTCTACGGCCACAATATGAAAGATAACAGCATGTTCGCGCAGCTGCTGAAATACGGCAACGCTTCCTTCTACAACGCCGCGCCGATAATCGACTACTCCACGCTGTATAAGGAGTGCAAGTTCAAGATCTTCGCCGCCTTCTACACGACGACCGACTTCAACTATATCCAGGTCTCCTTTGCCGACCGCAAGGAGTTCCTTGCCATCATCGCCGAAGCGAAGGCGCGCTCGAGCATCAATACCAACGTCGACGTCACGGTTGACGACACGATAATCACGCTCTCCACCTGCGCCTACATCGACGGCATCGAGGACGCGCGCTTCGTCGTCATGGGACGTCTCCTGCGCGACGGCGAATCCGCCGGCGGCTGCTGGGCGAGCGACAATCCCGACGCGCTCGACATACGTGCGGAATACGTGCCTTCCGGCGTTTAACGCACGCGGTTTACGTTAACGCGATTTGATTTTCAGGCGGGAGGGCGGTCGATGAAAAAGAGAATATTGAGATTCGCCGCGCTGCTCCTCCTGCTCGTAACGGCCTTCGCCGCCTCGGCCTGCAGGAGCGGACAAGGAAGCGCGAGCTCCGCTCCGCTCGCTCCCGAAAGCAGCGAAGCTGCCGAAGCCGTGAACGCCGACGGACTCGTTACGGCAAAGCTCGACCCGTTCGTCGAAGATTACGACGCCGCGCCCGTTTACAACGGACCCGCGGGCGTGCTCGAAAACCTCCGGCTCCTTTACACTTACAACCCCGACACTGTCGGCTGGCTTACCGTCAAAAACGGCGGCGACATCGCCTTTCTCGACTACCCCGTCGTGCAGTCCTACGACAACAACTTCTACCTGCGCCGTTCGTTTTTCGGCGGATACGCGCACGGCGGCACGGTCTTTCTGCACTACCGCTGCGATCCCGTCGATTTATCGAAAAACACCGTCATCTTCGGGCACAATCTGAAGGATCAGAGTCTCTTCGCGCAGCTGCTCAAGTATAACAGCCCCTCATTTTATGACTCCGCGTCGATAATCGAGTATTCCACGCTTTACAAGAAATACCAATACAAGATTTTCGCCGCGTTTTACACGACGACCCGCTTTGATTATATCCGCGCCTCCTATCCGGACGACAAGCTTTTTCTCGCGGTCGTAAATCAGGCCCTGGCGCGGTCCGTGATTAAAACAAACGTCGACGTCGACGCCGGCGATTCGATTATCACGCTCTCTACCTGCGCTTACGTTGACGGAGTGGACGGCGCGCGTTTCGTCGTTATGGGACGCCTCCTGCGCGCGGGCGAATCCGCCGGCGGCTGCCGTGCGGCCGCTAATCCCGACGCGCTCGACATACGCGCGGAATATCACGGATAATCCTTTTTTTCTGTTGACAATCACCGCCTGATTATGTTATATTTTTATTGTGTCCGGAAGCGCGGACACGGAAGGGAGACCTTATGAAAAACAAAGCTTTGAGAATCCTCGCTCTGCTCCTCGCGGTCGGCATGGTTTTCGCCATGGCGGCGTGTAAGGGCCAGGGCGGCGGCGCCTCCTCCTCCGGCAGCGGCGCGGAGGAAGAAACCAAAGGTAAGACCGATGAAGCCGGACACATCGTCTGGTCGTCCTCCGTCGACCTCGGTTCGGTCGAGGACTTCACCGACAAGGAAGGTAGGGCTTATATCACGCCGAAATACAATATGCGCGATAAAACTGTCAGCTTCCTGAGCCACTGGAGCGCTGAAACGCCCGACTCCGTCCATATGATTGCGTATATGGAAAAATACGGCGGGCCGAACATCAAGTTCCTCACCTATAACTACGGCGACTGCGGAATGAAGCTTCAGGCGATGGTCCTCGCGGAAAACGCGCCCGACGTCTACAAGCTCCGCGACCGCGATCTCATCACGCTGATGTTCTCGAACGTCTGGTCCGACATCACCGATAAGTTCGACTGGAAAAACCGCAACTGGAGCGACCTCGAGCAGTTCATGCAGTATGTCACCGTCGACGGCAAGGTGCTCGCCGCGCCCGAAGTCAACGCGAACACGATGATCTGGTTCAACCGCACGATATTCGAAGAATACGGCATTGAAGATCCTCTTTCCCTCTGGAAAAAAGATCAGTGGACGAAAGACAATTTCGACAACATCTGCCGCAAGCTGACAATAAAAGAAGGCGGCAACACAACGATATACGGTTTCGGTTTCGGCCACACCTGGCTGCGCGAAGTCTTCGCGATGTATGATACCAACTTCGCCAAGTTTGACAACGGCAAGTACGTCAGCAATCTGGACGACCCCAAGATTGCCGATGCCTGCAGCTATATTTCTCAGATGGGTTCCGTCGAGAAGGTCTACTGCGATATGAGCAAGGCGAGCGCCTACTTCGCTTCCGGTAAGCTCGCGATGTACATGTTCGGCAACTGGCTGACCATGTCCGAGCCGTTCCGTTCGATGGCACTCAACGGCAAGATCGACTTCGTGCCGATCCCCGAGAATACCGCCACCGGTCTCGGCCCGCGCCAGGACTACGTTATAGGCGGCCACGCGATCCCCGTCGGCGCCAAGAACGTCAACGAAGCGAGAGCGTTCATCGAGATCTTCAACTTCTACAAGCAGACGCCCGAACTCGATATGGTCTCCACCGAGGCGCAGTGCGAGATTAACGGCTGGACCGTCGATCAGTTCTTCCGCATGCGTACTCCGCGCTACTACAAGAACCAGTACACCTATAACGAGCTGCTCGAGTGGGAGGAAATCCTCAACGGCGCGCTCAAGGGCGAGAGCTGGTACACGATGCGCGAGTCCTTCGGCCCGAAGCAGAGTCTCGTCATCGACTCCCTCTTCGGAGGCAAATAAGCGTAAACGATAATACAAAACGACCCGCTCGGCATGAGCGGGTCGTTTTTTGCGTTATTTCGCGTTTTAACTGACGAGGAGTCCCTTCATATCGAACACGCCTTCGTCGCACCATACGGCAATCTCGTGCTCGCCGTCGGCACCGTCATAAACACGGTAGAGAGCCGCGGAGCCGGCGTCGAGCGTCGTCTGCTCGATGCGCTTTTTCGGCTCGCCGTCGACGCTGAAGGAAACCTTGTGCTTGTCGGTCGTGCCGCCGTCGTACATCAGGAACACCCTGCTGCCGCGGACCTTGAAAACGAGCGGTTTCTCCCCGCCTTCGCAGTGCCAGTACTTCTTATATGCGAGCCAGAAACGCTCTTCCTCCTGCTTGAAGGTGAAGCTGCCGAAACTTTCGGGCGTTACGTCGTCATAGGTATAGAGCCGCGCGTTCGCGTAGCGGTCGCTGATGAAAACGCCGGGCAGCGGTTTCTCCTCCGCCGGTATGGAATCGAGGCCGTCAAGCACCGCCTGCAGGCGGTCGATGACGAGCGAGGCGATGATTGCGTGGCCGCGGTCGTTCGGGTGGACCCAGTCCTTCGCGATATCATCCCACTTTATGCGCCCCGCCTCAAGTTCGGGACGCAGCGCGTCGCGCTGGCTTATCATCGGCAGACCGTAATGGTTTCCGACGGTGATTTCGGTTTCCTGCGTGTTGATATAGCAATGGTCGGTCGTGAAAAGCAGCAGTACGGCGGGGTTCGTGCGCCACGTGAGTATCCTGCGGCAGAGGTTTGAATATGCCTCGGTCTCCCAGTCGTCGGGGTGGTCGTTGACCGCGAACTCGACGATGACGAAGTCGGGATCGTACTTCAGCACGTCGCGTTCGACGCGGTGGACGCCGAGAATGCTCTGCGTTCCGCCTATGCCGGCGTTGTAAAACTCGATACTTGCGTTCGGGAACGACTCCCTCCACCACTGCGCGACGAGCGCGGCGTAGCAGTTTCTATCGCGGTCGGATGCGTAGGCGCCCTCCGTTATCGAGCCGCCGATGCAGGCGACGCAGACGTCGCCGCCTTCGCGTGCTTTGCGCATCACCCGCGCGAGCCGCGCGGGATCGCCGGCGGAAACGAGCGAACGCTCGACCGCTTCACGCATGAGCCCCAATGCAGAAATGTCTGTCTTCATATTATTATCACGTCCTTGCGTTATTCTGGAACGATATCATTAAACTGCTCCGAGCGCCGAGCGAAGCAAAACGAGAGCGTCGCAAATGTTTACGTGCCCGTCGCCGTTCGCGTCACCGTTCACGCCGTCCGGCCCGAGCCCGACGACCATTCTCAACACCAGCAGGGCGTCGGACACCGTTATTACTCCGTCGCCGTCAACGTCCTTCGGCTGCGAAGAAAGCGCCGAGAACTCGCCGAGAGTCGTTTGCGCTCCGGCGTAGCGATCCCTCAGTTCTTCTATCTCCTTCTGCTGCGCTTCGAGTTGCTTTATCAGCACCCTCCTCTGCGCCGCGGTAGCGTTCGGATTGTCGCCCCACGCCTCGAACTCGACTATATGCGCGCCGGCGTTTCTGGAATTGTACGTCATGGTAATCTTGACATAGCGCGCGGACGTCGGTTCGATATCGTACGTATCTCCCGCCGCCGTCGGAGAAGCGGAGTTGACTTTTTCGGCGACCTTCAGATATTCGACTTTATCCGTTGAAACGTATATCTCGTAATTATAGTAGCGATCTGTGCTGTAAAAATTGACTATGTTGAATTTTTCAATCTCATAAACGCTTCCGAGGTCAATTATCAAAGAACACGGATACTTTGCGCCCCAGTATTTTCCTTCGATCGTGCGGTTTCCGTCTACCGCGTATACCGGCTCGCTGTCGTATTCATAATCAGTCGCGGTGACCGGCTTTTTGAGCGCGAGATTGAACAACAGATGGTTCGTGTCTATATCCTCTGTATACGGTACGAAAGAATAGTATTTAAGCACGTCCAGAGCGGCGGAAGCAACGCCGGCGGGATCGTTATTCAATTCTCTGCCGTATTCTTTATCCTCAAGCACGTACAGCCAGCCGGAATTGTCAAAATCGGCAAACGTGGGCTGCGACGTATTCTTACCGTTCAAGTTGTCGTCCCACGCTTCGATGCGCTTTTCCCAGCGCGGCTTGTAATAATCCGCAATCAGTCCGGAATACGCGCGGCTGGCGTAATCCATCAGCGACCCCATCGCGTGCCAGACGGTGATAAGCGCCTTCGCGCTCTTCTCGAAGATGCGGCGCGAAAAGTCGTCGTAATTCGCCGCGGCATCCGTTGCAAGGCCGAGCCACTCGCCCAGCGTGCAGTTCACGCGCGTCTGCTGGATCTGATCGAGCAGGTCTAAGCTTCTCAAAAACTTCGCCGATTTTTCGCGAAAAGCGGCGAGGTCCTTGATTCTGTACGCTTCTGAAAACTCGGAATACAGGAACACCTGATATCCGCTCAGATACTGCCTCAATACGTCCGATACGTCGTAAAGATAGCACTCGCTTTCGGAAAGAACGGCGTAATCGTCCAGTAGGTAAATCAGCCCTTTTTCGAGCTCTTTGACGTCATAAGTCGGCTCGGAGGGCGTCCATATCGTCGAAAAAGCGGAGGAATTGTTCGTATCGACGTGCCAGTAATCCAGATCCTTGTAAACGGTATCGAGCAAAAAGGTCCAACCTTTATTCGCGGATTTCGAATACGTTCCGTAACGCCGCGTTATGTACGAGCGCACCCAGGTCGAAAGCTTAATGTCGTTTTCTTCCCAGCACGCTTCCATCATAAGTTCGTAAAGGACCGGATTGACTTCGGTCCCCTCGGTAACGAAACCGATGCCGACAGCGTAATTCCTCTCCTTTATAAACGAAGGAAGCTTCGCGAAGGTATTAAGGCAACCGTGCATATCCTTGTGTCCGCCAAGAAGTTCTATCGTTGCGTATATCCACGGAGTGCCGTAATACTCGTCCGTCGTCTTCCATTTCGGATCGGTGTTTGAAGAAAGATCGAGAATAAGCGCGTGGCCGCCGTAATTTCTCAAACCGCTGATTGTGCCGGAGGTGGGATTATCCTGCCAGCCCTGTATTACCCAGACCGCGTTTTCGTCCGCTTCAAGAAGCCGCTGCATGATTTTTCCGGAAACTGCGGAATCGCTCAGGTTCGCGGGCCTCGTGCCGCCTTCGTGGAAAATATCGCCGCCGTAATAATCGGATATATCTCCGAACGCATCGCGCTGCGCGCGGTAGAATATCGCGGCGTATTCGTCATAGGTTTCGTTGTCGGTTCGCAGCATCGCCGGGCGGTACATATTCGCCCACGCCGCCTGATGAACGACGTAGTCGGCGTTTATATCTATACCGTGTTCCAGAATCTGATTGGGGATCATACCGGTATACGCTTCAAGTAAAGGCGTTATTCCGAGCGCGAGCATGCGTCTGTGATTTCGGCGCGCAAGCTCCACGCGGTCTGCGAACCACTGATTGTGCAGCGGAACTTCCTTGCCCTCGATATTGCCCATATACTGCCAGGCGCAGTAAGCCGAGCCGCAAATTATATCCTTTGCGTCAAGGAAGGAATACCCTATGCCCATCAGGAATTTCAGCCATACGTATTCGTAACCCGTTACGTCGAGCATGAGATTGACGCCGGACAGTGCGAGCCAGTCCAGCTCGTTCTGCCATTTCTCCTCGCCCCAGAACGCCATCGTATAGGAAAAGGTACAGTAGTTATAGGCGTATCTGTACTTGACCTGGCTGTTCTTGCGAACGGTACCGTTTATCGGGACGATGCTTTCGGGCATCTTCGTTTGTCTCGTTTCCTGCGAAATATGCACGTTGCAGTAATACTTGTAATAATAGTTCAGTCCGGCGGCGAGCGAGACGCCGTTGTTCGCGGTGACGGAGATCTTCCCGTCCGCTGTATCCTTCAGAACGTAATAATCGTTTTCCGATGAGGCGTCCTGCCGGATCTCAAAAGCGAACCAGTCAAGATACTCCGCGCCGACGGTGCGCTCGACTATTCCGCGCACCTCCTCTATCGTATCGTCGACCGTTATCGGAGCGGCGTATTCGGTTTCGTCATAGTCCGGTATGACAAGAGCTTCGCTGTTGTCGACCACGGGCGCGTCGGATTTTTCGCCGTACGCGAGGACCTCGCCCAAATACACGTTATCTCCGTCGGAGGCGTATTCCAGGTACACTCTGATTATACGTACGAGCGGCCTTTCGGTGAAAATATATGTGTCGCCGGAGCGCGAAACGGGGGTATCGTCGGATTTTTGCGCTATTTGGTTATAGTTTACGCCGTCGACGCTGCCGTAGACGGTGTATCTGTAAACGGCTCTCACGGAAGACGGGTGCTTGATTACAAGCTTTTCCAGTTCGTAATTGTCGACGAGATCGACGTCTACGTACGAGGGGTATTCGCGGCCTTTCCAGTAGGTTTCGCCGTTGCCGTCGGTAACGAGATGCGCGTCCGCGCGGTTAAGATTGCTTCTCGCGGGCTTGTTCAGCGCGATATTCTCTCCGTCGGCGCCGCCGAAAGAAACGAAACCGGTCAGGCGCATTGACAGAAGCGCGGCGAGAATCAAAAACACCGATATGGCTTTTTTCATGCTGAACCACTCCTTCACGATACTGACGTTTGCCTGCTGCGGAAAACTTTTCCGCGGGCGCTCACTTCCGTTCATTATAATATAATTATATCATATAAACGGAATAAAGCAATAAAAAGCTTTTCGACCGGCAGGAATATGCGATATAACACAAAAACCACCTTTGCAGGTGGTTTTCGCGGTGTCGGCATTGACCTATTTTCCCGGGCCGTCGCCAGCCAAGTATCTTCGGCACTGATGAGCTTAACTTCCGTGTTCGGGATGGGAACGGGTGAACCTCAACGTCATAAACACCGACTGTTCAGTTTTCCCGCGGTAAAGCGGGTGGTGACCCGTGGGAGAATCGAACTCCCGTTTCAGGCGTGAGAGGCCTGCGTCTTAGCCGCTTGACCAACGGGCCATATATGGAAAGCGCACAAGGCGCGTTCCTTTTGGTACACCATCAGGGACTCGAACCCTGGACACCCTGATTAAGAGTCAGGTGCTCTACCAACTGAGCTAATGGTGCATATCGTACTCGCACCCTGAAAACCAAATAACAAGCATATGTGAAGGAGAAGATGTGGGGGTGGGCAAAGACCTTGATTAGCAAAGGACAAGCCCTCGACCTATTAGTATCGGTCAGCTGAACGTGTTACCACGCTTACACCTCCGACCTATCAACCTCGTGGTCTACAAGGGGTCTTACCAGCTTAAGCTGTGGGATATCTAATCTTGAGGGCGGCTTCACGCTTAGATGCCTTCAGCGTTTATCCGTTCCGTACTTAGCTACCCTGCTGTGCCGTTGGCACGACAACAGGTGCACCATTGGTACGTCCATCCCGGTCCTCTCGTACTAGGG
>JAFZXI010000084.1 GCA_017616855.1 Clostridia bacterium
CGCGCCCTCTGCGCCGAAAACGGCGTCCCCGCCGCGAAAGCGGACGCTATCGCGGAGCTGGCGCAGGCGTACGGCGGCTTCGACGAGCTGCTGCCGCGGCTCAAAAGCATACTCCCCGCCTCCGCGGGCCCCGCGCTTGCGGAGCTGGAGCGCCTTTACGCGCTGATGAAGGCGGCGGGCGCGGCGGATAAGCTCCGCCTCGACTTCTCCGTCGTCAACGACTTGAGCTATTACAACGGCGTCATCTTCCGCGGATTCATAGGCGGCGTTTCGCGCGCGGTGCTTTCCGGCGGGCGCTACGACAACCTGCTGGCGAAGCTCGGCAAGAACGCGCAGGCGATCGGCTTCGCCGTCTACCGCGACGCGCTCGCGGAGCTCGACTCCGCGCCCGAATACGACGCCGACGTCCTGCTGCTCTGCGGCGACGCGGAGCCGGAAGAGACCGTCGCCGCCGTCAAGGCGCTGACCGCCGCGGGCAGGAGCGTCCGCGTTTCGCGCGAGGCGGCGGACCTGCGCTGCCGCGAGGTCAAAAAGCTCGTCAAGGGGGTGCTCACCGATGCCGAATGACATGCTGAATATCGCGCTCCCGAAGGGACGGCTCGGCGAGGCGGTCTATGAGCGCTTCGAGAAAGCGGGCTTCGGCTGCCCCTCGATACGCGAAAACAACCGCAAGCTTATATTCGAGAACCCGCAGGCGCGGGTGCGCTATTTCTGGGTAAAGCCCTCCGACGTCGCGATCTACGTCGAGCGCGGCGCCGCCGACTGCGGAGTCGCGGGAAGCGACATCCTGCTCGAATACTCCCCCGACGTCTACGAGCTGCTCGACCTCGGGCTCGGCAGGTGCCGCATGGCGGTCGCCGGCAGGAAGGGGTTCGCCGACAACACCGAGCGCGCGCTGCGCGTCGCGACGAAGTTCCCGAACATCGCGCGCGATTTCTATATGAAGAAGGGGCGCGAGATCGACGTCATCCGCCTCAACGGCTCGATAGAGCTTGCGCCGATCCTCGGCATCTCCGACGTCATCGTCGACATCGTCGAGACCGGCAAGACGCTGCTCGAAAACGATCTCGAGCCCTTCGAGGACATCGTCCCGATAAGCGCGCGGCTGATCGCGAATAAAGTAAGCTTCAAGTTCAAAAACGGATTGATAAACGCCCTGCTCGGCGGGCTGGAAGGAGAAACGAAATGATAAGGATACTCGACAGCGCCCTCCTGCCCGTCAGCGAGATACTGAGGCGCGAAAACGCCGTTTCAAACGTGACCGGCGCGGTGGCGTCCATTCTGAGCGAGGTGCGCGAACGCGGCGACGAAGCCGTCCGCGAATTCACCGAGCGCTTCGACAGGACGAAGCTCGATTCCTTTGAGCTGACGCCGGAGGAATACGCCGAAGGCGCCGCGAAGGCCGACCCCGAACTCGTCGCCGTCATGGAAAAGGCGGCGGAAAACATCCGCGACTACCACTCCAGGCAGGTGCGCACCGGCTACGTTTCCAAGCAGACCGACGGCATCATGCTCGGTCAGCGCGTCAGCGGGCTCGCGCGGGTGCTGCTTTACGTTCCCGGCGGCACGGCAAGGTACCCTTCGACCGTGCTGATGAACGCGATCCCCGCCTCCCTCGCGAAGGTCGGAGAAATAATCATGACCACCCCGCCCTCCGCCGACGGCACCGTCCCGCCCGCGATACTCGCGGCGGCGAAGATCGCCGGAGTGCACCGCGTCTTCAAGCTCGGCGGAGCGCAGGCGGTAGCCGCCTTCGCCTACGGCACCGAAAGCGTGCCGCGCGTCGACAAGATCGTCGGGCCAGGCAACGCCTACGTCGCGGAAGCGAAGCGCCAGGTCTACGGGACCGTCGCGATAGACATGATCGCGGGGCCGAGCGAGATACTCGTCGTTTCCGACGGCAAAAACGAACCCCGCGTGCTCGCCGCCGACCTGCTCTCGCAGGCGGAGCACGACAAAAACGCCACCGCGGTGCTCGTCACCGTCAGCCGCGCCGAAGCCGAGGCGGTCAGCGCGGAGCTCGAGCGGCAGATACCGCTGCTCCCGCGCGCGGAGATCGCCCGCGCCTCCGTCGACGTCAACGGCAAGATAATAATCGTCCCCGACGTCGAAACGGCGATAGGCATCTCCAACGCGCTCGCTCCGGAGCACCTCGAGCTCGCGGTCGAGGACCCGTTCCCGCTGCTTAACGAGGTCAGGGACGCCGGCTCGGTCTTCCTCGGGCGCAACTGCCCCGAGCCGCTCGGCGACTACTTCGCCGGCACCAACCACACCCTCCCGACCGGCGGCACGGCGCGCTTCTCGAGCCCGCTTTCCGTCGACGATTTCTACAAGAAAACCTCCTTCACCTTCTACTCGCCCGAAGCGCTCGACGCGGTATGCGGCGACGTCGCTTACTTCGCCCGCGCGGAGGGGCTCGAAGCGCACGCGCGCTCGGCGCTTTCAAGGAGAAACGAAAATGAGTAAGTTCATGATACCGCGCCTCGAAGCGCTCGAGGCGTACGTCCCCGGCGAGCAGCCGAAGGATAAGAAATATATCAAGCTTAATACCAACGAATCGCCCTATCCGCCTTCGCCCTCCGTCATCGAAGCGGTCACGCGCGCGGAGCTCGAGGATATGCGCCTCTACTCCGACCCCGAATGCGCGGCGCTGAAGGCGGCGCTGGCGCGCGAATACGGAGTGGGGCTCGAAAACGTCTTCGTTTCCAACGGCTCGGACGAAACGCTCTCCCTCTTCTTCGCCGCCTACTGCGGAAACGAGGTGCCGGTCTTCTGCCCGGAGATAAGCTACGGCTTCTACCCCGTCTACGCGAAGTATTACGGCGCGCCGTATAACGCCGTGCCGATGGAGGAAGACCTTTCGATAGACTACCGCCGCTTCCTCGGCGTCGGCGGCAACGTCGTGCTCGCCAACCCGAACGCGCCGACCGGTATCGCGCTGCCCGTTTCGCAG
>JAFZXI010000085.1 GCA_017616855.1 Clostridia bacterium
CGGCGGCGGGCTCAGTCGACTATGGGTCAACTAAACTATCAAAGGAGTGAAAGAAAAAATGTTCGGTGAAAAAACAGAAGAATGGAGCAAAAAACAGAACAAAAAACTGCCGGTCTATAAAACGGCAAAATACGCCGCCGCCTACGATGAGGCGAAAGGGTTGCTCGCAAAGTATAAGACTCTCACGGAGGGCGATTTCTGGATCCTTATGCACGAGACCGCGGCCGGCGATAAAATGAGCTACGACGGGCTCATCATCGCCCACACCGCCTGTCTGAAGCTCAACGACGAGCAGCCGGCGGACAGACGCTTCCGTCCCTCCTGCATGGCGCTCGAGAAGGACGGATACGGTAATTCGCTCGTCTATACCTATTCCTGCGAAGACCAGGGGATATTCGAGGTCGGCGAGGTCAACGCGAAGAACTGCACGGTCGCATACCCTTACGCGATGGCGCTCAAGCGCTGCTTCGACCGCGTCGTGCTGAAGCTGACGAAGATCGCATACAACGGAGTGATGAGCGACAGCGAGGCGGACGAGCTGCGCAGCGATGAGGAGAACGAGCCGCTGCGCGAAGACCTTCTGCAGGAATGCGCGGAGCTCGATCTCGCCCTCGAGGACCTCGCGAAATACCTCAAAAAGACGGTGGACAAGCTCACCAACGCCGAGGTGGAGAGCGCGGTCAAGCGCAAGCGCGCGTTTCTCGCGAAGCACCCGGAAGGGAGGCGTGAATAATGGAGTGGACCGACAGGGAGATAGAGCAGTCCTATCTGAATGCGAAAGATAAAAAGGCGCAGATTTCCAAACTTGCGGAGCTGAACGCCTGCTCGATACAGACGATATGCGAGATCCTTCGGAAAGCCGGCATCGAACCGCAGCTGAAGCGTAAGTATGTGAAACACGCGAATAAGCAGCAGCCCGCTGCGGAAACGCAGCAGAAGCCGACGCCCCCCCCGCCGTCCGTCGAGTCGGTCGACGCTTCTTCCGTCGAGTCTGCCGACGTTTCTTCCGTCAAGTCGCTCGATATAACCCCGGACGAAGGCGGTCTGATCGCCGACGTTCTGAAGCATACGCTTGCGCGCTGCTCGCAGGAGATCTTCGATCTGAAGCGCCGCGCGAAGGAGCTGGAGGAAAAGCTCGCGGAGCAGGAGCAGATAGAGAAAACGCTTTCCGCGCTGATAGACAAGTTCGAGGTGCTGATTGATGTATGTTGAGTTTGTCCCCGAGAACCACACTTATTACTGCGAAGGCGAGCCGGTCCCGTCCGTAACGCAGATCCTGCACAATCAGGGCATAGCGCCGCAGTATTCCGACGTCGCGCCCGCCGTCCTCGAGAAGGCGGCGGCGCGCGGCACGCTGATCCACGAGGAGATCCAGCGATACGTCGACTGCGGCGAGCCGGGAATGACAGAGGAGTTCGGGCTTTTTGTCGACCTCTGCGAAAAAGAGGAGCTGAAGTTCTACGGCGCCGAGGTCATCGTATGCAACGGCTCCGTCGCCGGCACGCTCGACCTGGTCGGCTCCCATAACGGCAAAAGGATCCTCGCGGACGTGAAGACGACCGCGACCGAGGATAAGGAATACTGGCGCTGGCAGCTCGGCTTATACGACTACATCGGCAATATCGCCGCCGACGAGTTCGCCGTAATTCATTTACGACCAAAGAAGGCGCAGCTTGTTATGCTCACGCCGCCCTCCGGAGACGAGATCGCCGAAATGCTGGAAGCTGAGGCGATGAACGTCTTATACGCGCCTCCGGAGGTCATAACGCCGGATCTGATCCGCAGGGCCGCGGAAGCGAAGCGCAGGGCGCAGGCGGCAAAGGCGGAACTTGACGCGGTCACGCGCGAGCTGCATGATCTCTTCATCGCCTCCGGAACGTTCGCCGCCGCGTCTGAGGAAGTCCCCGACGTGAAGATCTCTTTCACGCCTCCGCGCGCGTCTGAGCGCCTCGATACTAAGAAGCTGAAAGCCGAGCAGCCGGAGATCGTGAAACAGTATTCCGTTCAGTCCCTTTCGTCCGGCACCGTCCGGATCAGCGTCAAGGGGGTGGAGGAATGTTCGTAGGAGCCCTTGAACGCGTTATGACGGATGACGAAGGAAACACGGTCGTTTCCTTCGTCTCCCGCGACCGCTCCGCCGCCAGGGCGACGGCGCAACAGGCGAAGGAGCTCGGCGAATGCCGGATAACCGTATCGAAGGAGACGCCGCGCTCGCTGAACGCCAATTCCTATTTTCACCTGCTCGTCAATAAAATAGCCGCGAAAACGCGCGCGTCGGACGACGAGGTCAAAAAGGATATGGTCCTGCGCTACGGCGCCGTGCTGACCGGAGACGACAACGGTCCGATCGGGCTGAAGCTCCCGGCGAAGAACGATCCGGACGCCATTTATCCCTACTGCAAGCTCTTCGATACGCGCACGGATAACGGCGTGGACTTCAACTGTTACGTGCTCTATAAGCGCACGCATACGCTGAATACTTCCGAGATGGCGCGTCTTATAGACGGTGTCGTCGACGAGGCGAAGGAGCTCGGTATCGAGACCGAGACGCCGGAGCGGATAGCGAAGATGAAATCTTTGTGGAAAGAGAGGGAAAGCGAATGAAGATGATCTGCAACAATTGCGGCGAGGTTTTCGACGACGAAGACCTCACCTACGAAAAGGAATACGTCGGGGAGTGCTGGGGGCAGCCCGCGTATCAGGAGGTCGCGATCCCGCCCTGCTGCGGAGAATACGACTGCAGGGAAGCAAAATGCGCCGACTGCGCGCACGCCGTTCCCTATAAACCGGAGGAATACGAGGACGCCTACACCTGCGATCTCGACGGCGGCGCCGTCGAATGTTTCAACGAGGCGTGCGCGTGGTTCGAATTGAAAGAAAAGGAGGAAACAAAATGACGACGATAGCC
>JAFZXI010000086.1 GCA_017616855.1 Clostridia bacterium
AAGAGCTCGCGGGCGCCCTGCACGGAGCCCTTCTCGATGTCTTCTTTGTTGAGCAGCACGGCGTTGTTATAAGTGAAGTAGATATAAAACGCGGCGTCTGTTTCATAGACCTTGTTAATCTGATCGAAGCTCAGGAAGTTTTCGCTCGTGTCGGTGCCGTTGTCGCTGAAAACGTAAACGCCCTCGCCGGAGATACGTATGATGTTTACGAGGGAGTGGAGCTGCGTCTGCGTGTTCCAGTGCATGTCGAGCGACTTTCGCATCGTGCGGTTCTGCAGCGGTACCCAGAAGGCGCCTACGAGGATCAGTATGCCGGTAAAGAGCACCATGAGCGTCGGGAAAGCGACCTGCTCGCCGGCGGCGACCGCTTCTTTATAAGCTTTGATGTCGGGCACGATTTTAAGTATCCCGAGCACGATGCCGGCGATCACAAGACCTATCGAGGTCATAAGGTTGCGCGTCGAGCGCTTGCCGCGGACGTTTATGTGGAACAGGTTGAAGTCGCAGAAAAGCTTGCTGTCGTAGGCGACGGCGGCTTCGATCACCGCGTCGTGCGACTTGATGAGTTTGACCGGAACGCTCGTGCGGCGCGCTTCGAGATAGAAGCGCTTATCGTCCGCAGCGCCGATGGAGAAGGTCTTGCGCGGCATGATTCCGCCGTTGATGATATCGCGGAAAAGCCCTTCCTTCGAGATGCCGTCGAAGACGAAGCCGACGGTGCCGCTCTCCTTGCAGAGCGCCTTCAACTCCTCTTCGCCGTGGATGTAGTCGCATTTGCCTTCGCCGTAATCATCGATGTAGTTATCAATAAAGCGCTGCAGCGTGCCGACCGTTATGGCGGTTTCCGGCTCGGTGAAGACGGCGTCGCCCTCGCCGCCGGCGTAGAAGAAATGCACCTTCTGACCTTCGCCGGAGGTGGAGGTCTCGTCGCGCAGCGCGCCGAGGAACTTGTCGACGTCGACGCCCTTGACGACGCGGTATATCGGCTCGAACTCGAAAGCGTCGGAGTGAATATTTATCAGTTCCGCCATCGCGTAGCGGGCGGGGTGTTCGGCGGCTTCGGCGGGAGTAAGCTTGCCCTTGAGTTTGTCATACGCTTCCTTGGCCGCGACGAGCGAATGGTTGCCGTCTGCGACGACGAGGAGCAGGGGAGCGGCCTCCGGACTCGCACCGTATTTAGAAGTAACGAGGTTCGGGTCCGCGAGCGCGCAGAGCGTTTCGTCGATGCGGTCGGCCTCGCTCTGCGGGAGCTTCCAGCCGGCGATATGTCCGCCGTTTTCGGGCAGGTCGAAGTCATAGAGCTTCTCGAAACCGTCCTTCTTCGCGGCGAGCGGCTCGATGAGCCGCTTTTCCGCGTCGTCTGCGAAAAGCACGAGGTGGCTGACTTCGCCGGGGGACTTCTCCCTTACCGTGACGCGCGGAGGAACGCGCTCGAACACCGTCTGCTCCGACGCGCGCACGAGCGTTTCCGCGTAGCGGGAAGGATCGTACTCTTCGAGGTCGACGGCGCCGAGTATGCCGCAGCGCGTTCTGCCGTTTTTCAGCCGGCGTTCGACGTAGATGTAGCAGCCGGGGTGCTCTTCGAAAAGCGTACCGCCGAGGTATTCGCTGAAACGGCGGCGGATCTCGCCCGCCTTGGTGTTTACGTCTTCTTCGTTGCCGGTCAGCTCAGCTTCTGGCAGTATGAGATTGATCGCGGAGGGCGCGTCGCCGCGGGCCTCGCGGGCGTTTTTCCAATACTCCGGATCGGAGGTGTACTGATCGCAGGCGATGACTGTCCATTTTTGCAGGTCCGCATCCTTCGGAATGAGGAAATCAGCGGGTTTGAAGGGGTTTTTACTCATATCCTTCTCCGTTCCGCCGCAAGCGCGGCAGTTATTCTCACATAATGAAATCATTATAGCAGAATATTCCCGCTTTGGCAATACAAAAATAAAAACGCCCGTCCGGAAGCACCGGACAGGCGTTATCTGTGATATACGTCAGACGATGAATCTTTCCAGCTCGGCGGGGATCTCATCGCGGTCGGCGGAAATCGTCAGCGTGTACTGGATGAGGGTGTCTTCGGAAAGCGCGCCGAGCCGCTCGATGAAAGCGGCGAGCGCGTGCATATCCTTGCCGCCTATCTTCAGACAGTTGTCGACGAAGACCTTCGTGGTGTCATAGTTCGCGGCGTTGGTGCCGGCGATGAAGGCGTAAAGCTGATCGTAGCCGTTGATGCCGTAGTCGTCGCTGTCGATGAGCTTGACGTTGGGCTTCAGGTCGTAGGTGAGTTTGGCGGATTTTTCTATGCAGACGATATGGCCGTGCTCTTCGCGTTCGGCGGCGTTGATTTCTTCAATGAGCCGCTTGGTTTTGCCGCTCCCTTTTTTGCCTACGATCAATCTTATCATAACGGAAAACTCCTTCACTGTTTGTTGTTTATATTATACTATATCGCCGGATTCTTTTCAAGGGTTTTCACTTTAATTTCTCAATCTTTTGTTCAAATCTTCACGAAGCTCCTCAAAGCCGGGCTTGCCGAGCAGCGCGAACATGTTTTTCTTGTAGCTCTCCACGCCGGGCTGGTCGAAGGGGTTGACGCCGAGCAGGTAAGCGGAGATGCCGCACGCCTTCTCGAAGAAGTATATCATCGCGCCGACGTTGTATTCGTCGAGCGCGTCGACGCGGAGAATAACGTTAGGGACGCCGCCGTCGCAGTGGGCGAGAATCGTGCCCTGCTGCGCCATGCGGTTGACGAAAGACACCTTCTGCCCGTTGAGGAAGGCGATGCCGTCGTCGTCGCTTCCGAGGTCGTAGTCGGTTGCGGAACTTTCGACCGAGAGGACGGTCTCGAATATGATGCGCTGTCCGTCCTGGATATACTGACCCATCGAGTGCAGGTCGGTGGAGAAGGCGCAGGCGGCGGGGAAGAGCCCTTTGCCTTCCTTGCCCTCGCTCTCGCCGTAGAGCTGCTTGAACCACTCGGCGAACATCGTCAGCCGCGGCTCGTAGCTAACCATTATTTCTATGCTCTTGCCTGCGTTCAGCATCGCGAAGCGGGCGAGCGCGTACTCCTCCGCCTGCGTGCCGACGCCCTTCTGCGCGGTCGCGGAGTCGGCGGCGCCTTTAAGCAGCGCGTCGATGTCGCAGCCCGCGACGGCGATCGGGAGCAGTCCGACGGCGGTCAGCACGGAGAACCTGCCGCCGACGTCGTCCGGCACGACGAAACTTTCCCAGCCCTTCTTATCCGTCAGGGCTTTGAGC
This sequence comes from Clostridia bacterium, assembly GCA_017616855.1. Taxonomy (GTDB): domain Bacteria; phylum Bacillota; class Clostridia; order Oscillospirales; family RGIG8002; genus RGIG8002. The sequence goes on from JAFZXI010000086.1 coordinate 3,247, forward strand.
GCTCCGCGCGCTTTGTCGGTGGTGACGTAGATGCGCTCGTCGGCGCCGTCGCCGTATTTTTCGGTCAGCAGTCGGGAGAAGGCGCGGAACGCCACGCCCGGTTCGGTCGTCGTTCCGGATTTTGAAATGACGTTTATGCAGAAATCCTTATCGCGGCAGATGTCGAGCACTTCGTTCAGCGCGTCGGCGCTTACGGAGTTGCCGGCGAAGTAGATCTTCGGTCCGTCGCAGCGGTCGTTGTGGTAGAGTCCCTTGACCGCCTCGATAACGGCGCGCGCTCCGAGATAGGAACCGCCGATGCCGATGACGACGAAGACCTCGGCGCTTTCGCGTATCTTCGCGGCGGCGGCTTTGATGCGGCTGACTTCGTTGCGGTCGTAGTCGAAGGGGAGCGCCTGCCAGCCGAGGAAGTCGTTTCCTCTGCCGCTGCCTCTTTCGAGCGTGAAAACGGCGTCGTCCGCTTCGGGACGGAAGGTCTCAATAAGCTTTTTTGCGTCTTCTCCGATGAAGCTCAAATCTGTCCTTATCATTTTCATCATCCTTTTTTATATCAAATCATTATGAACTTTTTCAGCAGCTCAATCAGGCAGAAACCGAAGGAGCGTTCCTCGACGGTCTGCGCGGCGTAGATGCCGGCGGAGTAGACCGCCTCGCCGCCCGCTTTCCAGATCACCGTGCCGATCTCGTCGCCCGCTTCTACCGGCGCCTCGAGCCGTTCCGGAAGCGTTATTTCGCATTCCGGCTGTTTGGAAAACGATTTCTCGACGAGCAGACTCTTGGGCAGCACGGTATCTGCGATGACCTGCTCCGCGACGCCGCCGTGCACGGGGACGTCGGGTATCTCTGGCTTTTCGAGCGGAAGCAGGCGGAAGTTCGCGAAACCGTAGTTCAGCATCGTTTTCGCCGCCTCGAAACGCGCGGCGCCGGAGGAGCTTCCGAGCACGACGGCGATAAGCTGCATGCCGTCGCGCTTCGCCGCGGCGGAAACGCAGTACATCGCGCCGTTTGTCGAGCCGGTCTTCAGCCCGTTGGCGCCCTGGTAAAAGCGTATCAGCTTATTCGTGTTCGTCAACCCGAACTCCCCGTCGCGCACCGAGTCGGTCCATATCGTCGTGTAGTCGAAAATCAGCTCGTGCCCGAGCAGTTCGCGGCTCATCAGCGCGATATCGTAAGCGGTGCTGCGGTGTCCTTCGGCGTCGAGGCCGGTGCAGTTGACGAAGTTGGTGTCCTTCATGCCGAGCTCGGCGGCGCGTCTGTTCATACGCGCGACGAACTCGTCTTCGCTTCCGGCTACGTGTTCGCCGAGCGCGACGCAGGCGTCGTTGGCGGAAGCGACGATGACGCTTTTGAGCATGTCGCGCAGCGGCATCTGCTCGTTTTCGCGCAGGTATATCTGGCTGCCGCCCATGGAGGAAGCGTGCGTGCTCGCCGTGACGACGTCGTCGAGCGAAACGTTGCCCGCCTCTATCGCTTCAACGACGAGCAGAACGCTCATTATCTTCGTGACGCTCGCCATCGGCATCGGCTCATGCTCGTTCTTCGCGTAGAGCACCTCGCCGCTTTCATACTCCATCAGCAGCGCGGCTTTGCAGTCCATGGCGAGCTCGGGGTATTCCCGCGCCTGCGCGGCGGGAACGTACGTGTTCGCCAGCAGTACGGCTAGCACGAGCGCGGTCAGTTTTTTCAGCATATATATCCTCTCCTTTTCGGATTTTCCAAAGGATATATATGCCTGACGTGCCCGTAATTATTCTGCGGCGAACGGTGCCATGCTTTCCGCGAAGGCGGGATCGTCCGTGTAAGCCAGCAGGGAAATCGGCTTTGAAAGGTCCAGACTGAATATGCCCATTATCGACTTGCCGTCGACGGTGTAGCGTCCGCTCGAAAGGTCAATCCCGAAGTCGCAGCGGCTCACGGTATCGACAAAGCTCTTGACGTCGTTTATCGTGGTAAGGGCTATCTTCATTTCCGTCATGGCGTTCGCCTCCTTGATTATTATCTATATAGAATTATACCGCAATTCCGTTCGCCGTTCAAGATATAGTTGAAAAATAATGAAAAAAGCGGTATAATCTTTCCGGTGGTATTTGTGAAGTATAAGATAATCACACTCGGCTGCAAGGCGAATCAATACGACAGCGCGTATATGTCCCGTTTGCTCACCGCGGCGGGACACGTCGCCGACCCCGTTTCGCCCGACGTCTGTATAATAAATTCCTGCACCGTCACCGCTGTCGCGGACGGCAAAAGCGGCAAGGCGCTCCGCCGCTCTAAGCGCGAACACCCCGAAGCCGTCGCCGTGCTGACCGGCTGTCTGGCGCAGGTGAAGGAGGACGCCGCCGCGGCGTATCCGGAAGCGGATATGATAATCGGCATAACCGAGCAGCGCGACATCGTCCGCCTGCTCGAGGAGCATATGAAAAACGGCGGCAGGAGCGTCGCCGTCGGCGAGAATAACGGGGAAGTGTCTTCATTTATCGAGGCGTTCCCCGAGCACTCCCGCGCGTTCCTGAAAATCGAGGACGGCTGCGATAACTTCTGCGCCTACTGCGTTATCCCGTTCGCGCGCGGCCGCGTGCGCTCGAAGCCGGAGGCGGCGGTGCTCGACGAGATCGCCGCGCTGACCGAAGGCGGCTATAACGAGCTCGTGCTGACCGGGATAAACATGTCCGCCTACGGCAAGGACTTCGACGGCAGCTTTCTCTCGCTGCTGAAAAAGATAGGGGAGCAGGGGATAGCGAAGCGCGTCCGCGTTTCGTCGATAGATCCGAATCTGCTGACCGACGAGTTCATCGAGGCCGCGGCGAAGATGGACTTCCTCTGCCCGCATTTCCACCTTTCGCTGCAGAGCGGCTGCGACGCCACCCTCGCCCGCATGGGCAGGCGCTATACGACAGAGTTCATCGCCTCCGCGGCGGAAAAGCTCCGCGCCGCGATTCCGAACGTACAGTTCACCGGTGACGTGATCGTCGGCTTCCCCGGCGAAACGGAGGAGGAGTTCGCCACGACTTGCGAGTTCATCAAACGGCTCCGCCCGCTCGACTTGCACGTGTTTCCGTACTCGCGCCGCAAGGGCACCCGCGCCGCCGCGATGCCGGACCAGGTGCCGCAGGAGATCAAACACCTGCGCAGCGAAAAACTCATTGCGCTCGAAAACGCGATACGCGCCGAAGTGATCGCCGAAGCGAAAAAACGCCCTCTCGAAGTGCTCTTCGAAACGGAAAAGAACGGCGTTTTCGAGGGCTTCTCGCGCGAGTATATCCCCGTGAAACGAAAAGGGAATTACCGCTGCGGCGAGGTCTTCACCGCCGAGCCCGAAGAAGCGTAAAGTGAATAATAAAAAACCGGTCCCGTTGGGACCGGTTTTTTTGTTTTGTTAATCGTCCGGAGGCGGCTGGAAACCGCCGCCGCTTTCGGAAGATTCCGGCGGCGGGGGAGGCGTCTCGGAGCTGCTTTCCGGCGGCGCCTCGGGCGAGGACTGCTCCGGCTCGGAGGAACTTCCGGAATCGTCCGGAATATCCGGTTCGGAACTGTAACTGCTGTCCGGTATGTCGGAGGATTCGCTTCCGGGCTCGGTCGTTGAGCCGTCGGAGGTCTTATCGTTCTTTGACTCGCTCGAGGAGTTCTTTTTCTTGTTGTTATTCTTCTTTTCGGACGAGGATGAATCCGGCGTATTACCGCCGCTTTCGCTTTGGTCGTCGCCGTCGTCAATCTGTCCGGCGCTCGAGGTGTGACTGCTGAAAACGTAACCGCCGGGGACGAAGTCGTCCTTCTCCGGTTTGGACACCGTCACGACGAGCGAAAAGATAATGACGAGCACAACGAATACGCCCACCGCCGCGGTCGTCAGAACGAACTGACGGCGCTTACGCAATGCGGCGCCGGCGTCGTCGGCGTTGCCCAGGCTCGCGCCGCAATATATGCACACACGGCTTCTGTCGGGGACTTCGTTCCCGCAGAAGGGGCATTCTCGCATCGTCACGGGGATTGGCTCCTTTGCTTACTTCGCGTAGTCTACGACGCGGCTTTCGCGCACGACGTTGACCTTGATCTGACCGGGATACTCCAGTTCTTCCTCGATCTTGGCGGCTATCTCGCGGGCGAGCAGGGTCATCTGATCGTCGCTGATGTCTTCGGGGCGCACCATTACGCGCACCTCGCGTCCCGCCTGGATGGCGAAGGTCTTTTCAACGCCCTTGAAGGAGGAGGTGAGTTCCTCGAGTCTTTCAAGACGCTTGATGTAATTCTCAAGATTCTCGCGGCGTGCGCCGGGTCTGGCGGCGGAAATGGCGTCCGCGGCCTGAACGATGAACGCCGTGACGGTCTTCGCTTCGACGTCGCCGTGATGGGCGGCGATCGCGTGAATGACCTCGTCGCTCTCGCGGTGCTTCTTGGCGAAGTCGACGCCGAGCTGGATGTGGGAGCCCTCGAACTCGTGGTCGAGCGCCTTGCCTATATCGTGGAGCAGGCCGGCGCGCTTGGCGAGCGTGACGTCGCTGCCGAGCTCGGCGGCGAGCGCCGCGGAGATGTTGGCGACCTCGATGGAGTGCTTCAGCACGTTCTGGCCGTAGCTCGTGCGGTAACGCAGACGGCCGATGAGCTTGATGATTTCGGGATGTATTCCGTGGAGGCCGAGGTCCATAACGGTCTTTTCGCCCTCCTGCTTGATGGTGGCTTCAACGTCCCTGCGCGCCTTGTCGACGGTTTCCTCGATGCGCGCGGGATGTATGCGTCCGTCGGAGATGAGCTTTTCGAGCGACTGGCGGGCGATCTCTCTGCGGACCGGCTCGAAGCAGGAAATGGTAATCGCTTCGGGCGTGTCGTCGATGATGATGTCGACGCCGGTCAGCGTTTCGATGGCGCGGATGTTGCGGCCTTCGCGTCCGATAATTCTGCCCTTCATGTCGTCGTTGGGCAGCGGCACGACGGAGACGGCGGTCTCGGCGACGTAGTCGGAAGCCATCTTCTGCACCGCGACGGAAAGCACTTCGCGGGCGAGGGATTCCTGCTCGTCGCGCAGGTTTTCCTCGTAGGCGCTGATGCGGACGGCCTTCTCGTGTACGAGCTTATCTTCGAGCGTCTGGAGCAGGTGCTCCTTCGCTTTCTCGGTCGAGAAACCGCTTATGCGCTCGAGCATTTCGAGCTGCGCCTTCTTGACCTGCTCGACCTCGGCGTTCTTCGCTTCGAGGTTGGCAAGCTTGGCGTTGAGGGATTCTTCTTTGCGCTCGAACTGTTCTATCTTTTTGTCAAGGGATTCTTCTTTCTGAACGATGCGCTTTTCCTGTCTCTGTACTTCGCTCCTTCTCTCGCGGAGTTCTCTGTCCGCGTCGTTTCTGTTTCTGATGATTTCTTCTTTTGCTTCGATGACCGCTTCCTTCTTTTTGCTTTCCGCGGTCTTCAGCGCTTCGTTGATGATTCTTTTCGCTTCGTCTTCTGCATATCCGAGCTGCTGCTCGGCGCTCTTTTTACGGTAGTTGAAACCCAGTTTCCATGCGATTGCGCCGAAAATGACGCCGCCGGCGACCAGGCCGATTGCCAGTGCGTAATACCACTGCATTGTGGTTCCTCCTTTGTTTTTATTGCCGTAACTCAGTCGGCTCTGTTATGTTTGGATTTAAGATTTTTATATTGCGGAACAGTACGGAATCATATATATTATGCACGAAACCACATCTGCCCCGATTTTATATAAAAATATTCATAACATACATCACTATAATACTCTATCAAACGTCGGTTTGTCAAGATAATTCGTAATAAAGGGCGCTTTTTTGTGCAATACTCAACAAAATGCAAAAAGGTATTTACATTTTGCCGGGTTTTTGATATAATGCACATCAGTTATATGTGGAAGTACGCGCGAAAGTGCCGTACACCGCGCTTTGCAAGCGTAATAAGGAGATGAGGCAATGTACGGACAGGATAAGTTTTACGCTCCGGCCGCACGCAGAAAGGAGATCAAGGAGAACCGCTTTTACACGGAATGCCTTGAGCCTGCGGAGAGCATTAAAGCTATAGTCGAAAACAGCGCCGACAAGTTCGGAGGCAGGAACGCCTTCGGTATCCGCGTCGGCGACGGACAGTTCAAATATATAACCTTCAGAGATTTCAAAGCGCAGATCGACGCGCTCGGAACCGCCTTCGTCGAGCTCGGACTCAAGGGCAAGCACATCGCCGTTATCGGCGAAAACAGTTACGAATGGTGCCTTTCTTGGATGGCGGTTGTCTGCGGCACGGGCGTCGTCTGCAACCTCGACAGAGAGCTTTCAATCGAAGAGCTTACCACGCTGCTTGAGAAGGGCGACCTCAGCGCCGTCGTTTATTCCAACGACGTAAAGGCGAAGATCGAAGAGCTGAAAACGCTCCGCCCCGACATCGTTTATATCTGCATGCAGGAGTCGGCGACGGATCCCTGCCTCCCGAAGCTCATTCAGCGCGGAGCCACCGGCATCCTCGCAGGCAACCGCGAGTTCGTGGACGCCAAGATCGACCGCAACGCCTTCGCGGTGCTGCTTTTCACCTCCGGTACGTCCGGAATGGCGAAGGGCGTCATGCTTTCCAACAAGAATATTTGCTTCGACGTCTGGGCAATGGACCAAAGAAACGACCTTCAGCCCGACGATACGTTCCTTACCTTCCTGCCGCTGCACCATATTCTCCAGTGCAGTCTGAGCTTCGTCCAGCCGGTCTACGCCGGCTGCTGCAACTACTTCTCGCGCGGCATCCGCTATCTGCTCAAGGACCTCGCGGAAGTCAAGCCGACGATGTTCTTCGCGGTGCCGCTGGTCGTCGAGACCTTCTACACGCAGATGATGCTGAAGATCAAGCAGAAGCGCGGCGGAACGGTCGCTCTCGACGCGGGCATCCTTGCGACTAAGGCGCTCGGCGCCGTCGGACTGAACCTCGAGAAGCGCCTCTTCAAGCAGGTGCACGATATGTTCGGCGGCCGGCTCCGTTTCCTTATGTGCGGCGCCGCTCCGCTGCTCCCGATCGCGCAGATCACGCTGCGCAACATGGGCATAACCCTCGGCACCGGCTACGGTCTGACCGAGACCTCGCCCGTCAACACCTCCGAATACCGCGACGTTTACCGCCCCGGCTCCTCCGGACCGGCGCTCGTCGGCGTAAAGATCAAGATAGACAACCCGGACGAAAACGGCGTGGGCGAGATCTGCATCAAGGGCGATAACGTCATGCTCGGTTACTACAAGGATCCCGAAGCGACCGCCGCCGTCATGAAGAACGGATGGTTCCACAGCGGCGACCTCGGCTACCTCGACAAAGAGGGCTGGCTTTTCGTCACCGGCAGAGAGAAGAACGTCATCGTTCTGAAAAACGGCAAAAAGATCTCCCCCGAGGAGATGGAAACCCTGCTCACGAGAGAGCTTTCCATTCTCGAATGCGTCGTCGAAGGCGAGGAGAACCCCTCCAATAACGACGTCGCAATCGTCGCGACGATCGTTCCCGACTACGAGAGCATAAAGCGCCTGAACCTCTGCAATCCGGACGACGCCTTCGCGGTCGAACGGCTCGTCAAGGCGGACGTCGAGAAGGTCAACAAGACGCTCGTCGGCTACAAGCGTATCAGCAAATGGGTCATTCGTCGGGAGGAGTTCGAAAAGACCACCACCCGCAAGATAAAGAGATACAAAAAGTAATATAAACGAGGTGTAAAAATGGATAACTTTGAAAAAATCAAGAAAATCCTTGTGGAAGAAATAGGCATCGAGAAGGATAAGATCATGCCCGCCAGCGACCTGCGCGACGACCTGCATTTCAACTCGCTCGAGTTCGCTCAGCTCGCCAACTCCGTCGAGGAGGAGTTCTCCGTATCGATTCCCGACGAAGCGCTCGAAGACGTCCGCACCGTGCAGGACATCCTCGACCTGCTGAACAAGTAAGAGAAAAAAACAATACGCCTCCGGCGATTGCCGGAGGCGTATTAATTATATTTGATACGCTACGCGGTGAACCCGCATTTTTCATAATACGCGAGTATCAGCTTGACGGCTTCGCCGTAGCTTAAGCTGCCGCGGTCGTCGCGCTGCGCCTTGATGAAGGTGTCGTTCGCCTTGTGACTGACCTCCATGACCTTGCCCTCGAACTGCTTCCAGTAGTCGTTCCGCGCCCTGATATCGCGTTTCATTCCGTCGGAGCAGTGCGCGTAAGCGGCCTTCCACATATCCTTGTCGTATTTATAAAGCGCGTTCGCGCAGTAGATATACGCCGAGAAATAGCCGGAGTAGCGGTAGTCCGCGCTGTCGGAGACGGAGCAGGCGAGGAAGGCGAAGAAGTTGCATTCGTCCTCGTAGGCGAAGCCGCGCGTGTGCGCGAGTTCGTGCGCGGCGGTGTAGGGGATATCGAAGTCGGGGATGTCGATATTCACGTTCGATTCGCAGAAAATCGGGCAGTATACGCCCTCGATGCCGGTGTATGACCATAAATGCGAATGCAGCACCGGCTTCGGAAACCAGACCGTGCCCCAGAGCAGCGGGTATTCGTCGTCGAGCTTCGCGTAGCAGGAGTTCGCGGCGTAGAGCGTTTTATAAACGGATTCGGAGAGCGCCGCGACGCCGTTTTCGTCCTCCGTCAGCGCCTCGCGCTCGGCGGAGGCCTTGTCCGCCAGATCGATGCAGACGGCCTGCAGGTATTCGGCGGACTTTTTGGAGGTGTCAAGCTCAAGCAGGTCGGCGGCGCGGCAGCGGTAATAGTTCGCGCCGTGCATCACCATATACATCAGCAGTCCGCAGGAAAGAATCAGCCAGACGCGCTTGAGCAGCGCGGGCAGGGGATTGACTCCTTTTTTGCGGCAGCGGCGTACCAGCAGCACTATCAGCGTCACCGCGAGCGGAACTGATAAAAACACGACTGTTTCCGTCACCGAAAACGGTAATATCGAAACTATAAATCCCAGCGGCACCGAAATAACACGGAATATCCCACGCGCAAAAATATACTCCGCCACCCACGGCATCAGCGGCAGCAGGAAATACATCGCCGCCGCGAGCAGCGCCGGAAGCAGATAAAGCAGCAGCTTCGGCAGTATTCTTTTAACACGCTCAAGCTTCATTTTTTCACCCCGTACTCTTTGTAGATAAGATTATACCACTCTTTCAGCCGCTTTTCAACGGGTAAAAGCGGCGTTTTAAGTTGCTTTGCATTGACATTTGCGTAAGAGTGGTGTAGAATAATAAACAGCGTATTATGCAACTCTAAACAATCGCCTTTTCGGCGAAGTATTCGGAGGGATAAATATGAAAAAAGTGCTTTCGATAATGCTGACGTTCGCGATGCTGCTCGCGTTCGTTCCGGTCGGGTTTGCCGGCGCGGACGACGCGGTAGCGGTCGTCGTCGACACCGTCACGGCCGCGCCTGCGGATACGGGGGTGGAGGTCTACGTCAGAATGACCGCCGAACCGCACTGGGCGGCGCTCGAACTCGAGATCACGTTCGACCCGGACGTGCTCGTCTACAAGGGCTTCCGCCGCAACCCCGCGATCGACGCGCAGGCCGCGGCGGGTGAAACGATGATGTACACCGTCAACGCCGATTCCGCCGCAGCGGGCAGCGTGGGCGTGTACTATACCACCGCGGGCAATTCCGGCGGTTACTTCGGATATTTTCCGGACGGCTACGATTACTTCGGAATCCTGACCTTCGACGTCGCCGCGACGGCGCCCGTGGGTCTTTCCGCTGTTTCCGCAGTCATCGATTCGCTGACAAACTTCGATACCGACGCGGTCGCGTTTACGGTTGCAAACGGCGGCGTGAACGTTATCGCCTGCGATCACGACTGGCAGATAACCGCGCATCAGGACGAAGACTGCGAAAACGCCGGCTACACCGACTATGAATGTTCGGTTTGCCATTCGACGAAGCACGTCGACATTCCCGCCCGCGGCCACCACTGGAACGAGCTCGAGCGTGTCGAGCCGACAACCGACACAGAGGGACACGTTACCTACGAATGCGTCTGGTGCGGCGTGACGCGTACCGAGATACTCTCCGTTCTGCCCCCGTTCGACGGCATCCGCGTGCGCGCAGAAAAGGTTGCCGCCAACCCGGGCACAAACAACGTGTCTGTAAAGATATACGTCGAGGACACTCCGCGTTGGGGCGGCATCTCGATTTATCTCTATTTCAATCCGGAAGTTTTGACTTATAAGAGTTTCACGCTCAATCCCGAGCTTACGGATCAGGCGAACAACGGCGAGCCGAATATTTACGCTCTTAACAAAAACAACGCTGCGGCCGGAGAGGTCAGCGTGCACTTTGCCAGCTCTTATATCGCGGACGGCTATGAGGGATATCATTCGGGCGGATACGATTACATCGGCACGCTGAAGGTCAACGTCAACAGCGACGCTGCCGCCGGTTTCTCCGAGGTGCGGGTCGAAGTTAAGAAGCTTACCAACAGCGCTTCTGAAAACGTGCCGTATGATATCGTCAACGGCGGCGTCCGGGTAAACTGCATCCACGACTGGGTGGAGGTCGAGCGCGTTGAATACTGCGAAGACGAAGGTTACGTCGTATATGAATGCTCCAAATGCGGAGATTTGAAGCGCGAAACGGTCGATCCCATAGGGCACGCCTGGGGCGAGTGGGAGGTAACGACCCCCGCGACCTGCTCCGCCGAAGGCGTCGAGACCCGCGTCTGCAATAATGACGCTTCGCATATTGAGACCAGGACGCTCGCAATCAATCCGGACGCTCACGAATGGGTCGAAAGCGGAAGAACGGCCCCGACCTGCTCGGCTGAAGGCGCTGTCTATTACTTCTGTGCGCATAACCCCGACCACGAGAAGGCCGAGCCCATCGCGATAGATCCCGACGCGCACGCCTGGGGCGAGTGGGAGGTAACGACCCCCGCGACCTGTACCGAAGAAGGCGTAGAAACGCGCGTTTGCGCGCATAACGCTTCGCATTTCGAGACGCGCGCGATTGCTATTGATTCCGACGCGCACGCGTGGGGCGAATGGGAGGTAACGACCCCCGCGACCTGCTCCGCCGAAGGCGTAGAGACCCGCGTCTGCGAGTATGACAAGGAGCATGTCGAGACGCGCGCAATCGCGATAGATCCCGAAGCTCACGAATGGGAAGAGGTCGGCATACAGGATCCGACCTGTTCCTCCGCAGGCTGGATTTCATACGTTTGCAAGCACGACGCCTCGCATACGAAAACGGTTGAGCTTCCGGTCAACCCGACTGCTCACACCTGGGGCGAGTGGGAGGTAACTTCCCCAGCGACCTGCACCGGCGCCGCCGTTGAGACCCGCGTTTGCCTGCACGACTCGACGCATATCGAAACCCGCGAAGGCGAGGCCGCGCTCGGTCACATCTGGGGCGAGTGGCAGCTGACCAGAAGGAGCACCTTCTGGCAGGAGGGCGAAGAAACGCGTTACTGCACGCGTGACGCTTCGCATTTTGAGACCCGCGAGCTTGATAAGCTACTGAAGGGCGATATCGACAAAGACGGTTCGATAACCGTTGCCGACGCGCTCGCCGTGCTGCGTATCGCCGCGGCCCTCGTCGGAGAAACTCAGGACGCGATCGATGTCGCGGATATAGACAGAGACGGCGAGATAACCGTCGCCGATGCGCTCCAGGTGCTGCGTAAGTCCGTCAGACTGATCACGGATGAAGCGTGGCTCGCGTAGCGACGTGACAACGGCTGAATAATTGCAAACGGGGCGCCGATCGGCGTCCCGTTTTTTTGTGCTGTTTCGGGCCGGTAATTTCTTTAATACACTTGCATTTTTGACAAGGGTATGATATTATTATATTACTTATGGAACTATCGGGGAGTATACCATGAAAAAGTTGCTGTCGTTCCTCCTTGCCGTATTGATTCTTTCGTCCTGTATCCCGGTTTATGCGGCGGGTGAATTGAATATCGTTATCGACAACGCAGGGGAAACGCCGCGCGGAACGAACGGAGCGGAACTGTTTGTTCGCGTTCCGGCTTCACCGCAGTGGGGCGCTTTTCAAGCGGAGATAACCTTTGACCCGGCGGCGCTTTCTTTTGCCGGATTCACGCTTAATCCGACACTGCGCGGCCAGATCGAAGACGGTGAGCTCTGTATCTTTGCCTTGAACGACAAAAACGCCGTCGCGGGCAAAGTGACCTTCGGTTACGTCGCCGCGACGGAAGCCGGCGGTTACGAGGGGTATTATCCCGGCGAATACGATTATTTCGGCATTCTGTACTTTGATATTCCCGCCGATGCGCCGCTCGGTTTCACCGAAGTCGGGCTGAACGTCATCGAACTGACCAAAAAGGGAGACGATATCCCGGTCAGCGTGCAGTACACGGTAACAAACGGCGGTTTCAATCTCGTCTGTGATCACGAATGGCAGGTTGTAAAAAGTCTGGAAGCGACTTGCGAAGCTGACGGTTACGAGTTGTTCTACTGCGACAAATGCGGCGAATCATACACGGCGAACCATGCCGCCACCGGACACGACTGGGGCGAATGGGAAACCGTTTCCGCTGCCGACTGCGTAAACAGGGAAGTGCAGTCGCGCGTCTGCAAGAATGACGCGTCGCACACCGAGACCCGCGAGGTTGGAGAACCCGACCTTGAGAACGGCCACGCATGGGGCGAGTGGATGGTAACGTTTCCTTCGACCTGCGTCATGGAGGGCGTCGAAATACGGATTTGCGAGCGCGATTCCAAGCATACCGAAATCCGTGCCGTCCCGGTCGACGAGTCCGCGCACGACTGGGGCGAGTGGACTCAAACCTCTGCCGCGACCTGTGTGAGCGGAGCGGTCGAAACCCGCGTCTGCTCCCGCGACGCTTCGCATACGGAAACGCGCGTTGCCGGCGAGCCGGATCCAAACGCGCACGCCTGGGGTGAGTGGGAAGTAACGACTCCGGCGACCTGTACCGAAGCGGCAGTTGAAACCCGCGTCTGCTCCCTCTGCGGCGCAGCCGAAACGCGCGATGGCGAAGCCGCTCTCGGACACGACTGGGGCGAGTGGGAGATAACGACTCCCGCGACCTGCGCCGAAGCCGGCGTCGAAACGCGAATCTGCGCTCGCGACGCTTCTCATACCGAAACGAGAGCGCTTGCGATAGACCCGGACGCTCACGATTGGGTGGAAACCGGCAGAACACCCGCAACCTGCTCGGCAGAGGGCGTTATCAGTTACGTTTGCGCGCATAATCCCGACCATGAGAAGACCGAACCGATTGCGATAGACGCCGACGCGCACGACTGGGGCGAGTGGGAGATAACGACTCCCGCGACCTGCGCCGAAGAAGGCGTCGAAACGCGCGTCTGCAAGTATGACGCTTCTCACACTGAGACCCGTGCCGTCGATATAGACCCCAACGCGCACGCATGGGGCGAGTGGGAGGTAACGACCCCCGCTACATGCACCGAAGAGGGCGTTGAAACGCGCGTTTGCGCAAATGACGGAACTCACGTTGAAACCCGCGCGACAAATCCGCTCGGACACGACTGGGGCGAATGGGAAACCGTTTCCGCCGCCGACTGTGTGAACAGAGAAGTGCAATCCCGCGTCTGCTTACGCGACGCATCGCATACCGAAACCCGTGAAATAGGCGAGCCCGACCCTGACGCGCACGATTGGGGCGAATGGGAAGTAACGACTCCGGCGACCTGCACAGAAGCCGCCGTTGAAACCCGCGTTTGCTCGCGCGACGCCTCGCATACTGAAACGCGTGAGGGTGAAGCCGCCCTCGGACACGAATGGGGCGCGTGGGAAGTAACGACTCCCGCGACCTGCACCGAAGCAGGCGTCGAGACCCGCGTCTGCTCCCGTGACGGAGCGCATACGGAAACGCGCGAGGTTGAAGCCCCCGGACATGACTGGGGCGAGTGGACTCAAACCGCCGCCGCGACCTGCGTGAGCGGAGCGGTCGAGACCCGCGTCTGCTCCCGCGACGCTTCGCATACTGAAACGCGCGTTGTCGGCGAGTCCGACCCGGACGCGCACGACTGGGGCGAGTGGACCGTAACGAAACCCGCCACCGTCCATGAGGACGGCGAAGAAACGAGAATATGCAAAAACGACCCCTCGCATATCGAAACGAGGGTTATACCTAAGCCGGAATACGTTGTCGGCGACGTCGATTTCGACGGAACGATAACCGTATCCGACGCGCTTCGCGCTCTGCGCATCGCCGCCGGTCTTTGCGAAGCGGACGAACTTGTGCGCGCCGCCGCGGACGCTGATTTCGACGCGGAGATAACCGTTGCCGACGCGCTCGCGATTCTGCGCTGCGCGCTCGGACTGATAACGTCTTTTGAGAGATAACGGAGGAGTCATGAAGAAGATTATCGCTTTTATCATAGCGGCCGCGCTGCTTTGCCCGGCGATCGCCGCTGCCGCGGACGGACTGCCGACCTCGGAGTGCGTGAGCGGATTGACCGCCAGGTACACCGCGGGCGAAGACGTCATAGGCAATATCGCGATTCAGGCGGACGTCGAAGGCGTGGCGGACAATGAGTATTTCAACGTCAGCATTTATACCTCGGTAGATGATATATCAAGCGCCCCTAACGGCTACGTGGATCCGATCACGTTCCGCCTTTTCAAAGCGGTTGACTGCGTTTCCGGCGGCAAGCTGAACATAGATATGGCCGGTTCGCTCGAAAAGCTCATCGGGAAGTGCGTTGTATGCGTGCAGATAATCAACCGCGGCAGTAATAACGATTGGGTGCGCGCTTACATCGAAGCGCCGCTGACCGTCGAACCCGGTTACGACGGCGGGGAAACGCAGACCGTCTGGGCGCCCGCGGGCGTCAACGCCGCGGAATGGCTCAGCGAAAACGCCGGCGCGCTCTTTGAACGCGAGGATATGAAGATAACCGGCTGGAACGGAGTCGGCGGCGCCCTCGGCGAAACGACGGTTTCGCTCGAAGGAATGACCGTTTTTCCGACTTGGGAGCCGATTAACGGCTACCTGCTCGGCGATATGGATTTTGACGGCGTGCACACCGTCATGGACTCGCTCACCGTGCTCCGCATCGCGGTGAAACTCACAGAGCCGAACGAGCTCGACAAGCGCATCGGCGACGTGGACTTCTCCGACGACATAACCGTTGCGGATTCGCTTGCGATACTTCGCATATCGGCCAAGCTCGCGGAGCCGTTCGATATTTACGTTTGACGATCAACAGTTCGGGAGAGTAATTATGAAAAGACTTATCGCAATCATCATCGCGCTCGCGATGTTTACAACGATGGCCGCTGCCGCGGGCGCAGGCGACGTTGATAACGACGGCAACGTTACCGTTTCCGACGCGCTTAAAGCGTTGCGTATTGCCGCGCAGTTCGATTCCTACAATTCGTCGGCGGACGTCGACGGCGACCGCAAAGTCACTGTGGCGGACGCGCTGCAGATACTCCGCTGCGCCGTCGGATTCTTCTCGCAGGCCGGTCTCAGCAACCCTGAGCTGAAGGTCAACGTGACCTCCAGAGCGGCTTCCTACGGTGTTACGCAGGCGATGGTCGACCGCGGCATGACGAATATCGGCGATACCTCGCGCCTCGTCAGAGTGATGCGCAAGGCGAGAGCCGGCGAAGAGATTACGATCGGCTTCATCGGCGGTTCGATAACCGTCGGCGGCATGGCGACGACGGAGTATTCGCGCTATACCAGAGTCGTCGAAGCATGGTGGAAGCGGACATTCCCGAACACAAAAATAAACTACGTCAACGCCGGTTACAGCGGAACGCCGAGTCTCTTCGGTGTCCACCGCCTCGACGAACAGCTTATGTACAGCGAGCCGGATTTCGTTATGATTGAGTTCGGCGTCAACGATAACCTCCAGGATTGGCAGAAGGAAGCGTACGCCTCCCTCGTGCGCCGTATCCTTACCGCTGATTGTCAGCCCGCTGTCATGCTCTTCTTCATGACGAACAACGACGGCAGCAACGCGCAGTCTGATCAGCAGCCGATAGGCGAGTTTTACGATCTGCCGATGGTAAGCGAGCGCGACGCGATCTGGCCGGAGGTCAAGCCGCCGTACAATAACGGCACGACCTTTGCCTGGGAAGAGATTGTCGCCGACTACGTCCACCCGACCGATAAGGGGCACGCTATCTGCGGCGAGCTTATCAACTGTCTGCTCCAGGCGGTATACGATAAACTCGACACCCTCTCTTCCGAAACGAAACCCGTCCGCGAGGACGTCCCGCTGCCTTACGCCTACGAGCACACGCAGTGGCTGCACGTCCGCAACACAACTCCGATACAGCTCGGCGGTTTTTCCGCGCTAACGAACAGCGACTACTCGTGGGTGTCGCGCAAAGGCAACAGCGATCCGCTGATTATCCGCTATTACGGCAAGCGCCTCTGCCTCGCGATAAAGCAGGATGAGTGGGGCACCGTCAAGGCGACCTACGTCATCGACGGCGGTGAACCGGTCTGGCTGAGCAGCGATAATCTGCTGATTGCAGCCGGACAGTATGCATACTTTATGCTCGAGGACGATTCCGCTCCCGCGTGGCATACTATAGAACTCTCCTGCCTCGAGAACACGATGGATATCCTCGGCTTCTTCGCATCGTGGTGATAATACGGATTCTCACACCGAAGGAAAGGTGATATTATATGAAGAAAATCAAGTATCTTATCGCGCTTGTTCTCGCGCTCTCGCTGCTGACGACCTCTGTCGCCGCTGCGATCCCCGGCGACCTTGACGGCGACGACGCGATAACGGTCTCCGACGCGCTGAAGGCGCTGCGCATCGCGGCGCAGCTCGACCCGTACGACGCCGCGGCTGACGTAAACTCAAACGGCTCCGTGGACGTCTTCGACGCGCTGCAGCTTTTGCGCTGCGCGATGGGCTTCCTCACGCCGGACGGACTCGCCGGCGATTTTGAGCTGACCGTTCCGATAACGGAAGCGGCGCTCGCGACCGGGCTTGAGCAGTTCATGGTCGACAGAGGAATGACATCGCTCGGCGATCCCTCGCGTTTCGTCCGCGTCATGCGCAAGGCGCAGGCGGGCGAGCCGATAACCGTCGGATTCATCGGCGGCTCGGTCACCTACGGCGGCGCGGCGACGACGCAGTACTCCCGCTGGGCGCGCGTAGTCGAGGCGTGGTGGAAAAAGACCTTCCCGCAGACGCAGATAAACTACGTCAACGCCGGCCAGAGCGGAACGCCGAGTCTTTTCGGCGTCCACCGCGTAGAAGACGATCTTCTGAAATATGAGCCCGATTTCGTGGTTATCGAATTCGGCGTCAACGACGAGCTTCAGGATTGGCAGCGC
The DNA here is from genome assembly GCA_017616855.1 of Clostridia bacterium. Taxonomy (GTDB): domain Bacteria; phylum Bacillota; class Clostridia; order Oscillospirales; family RGIG8002; genus RGIG8002. The sequence goes on from JAFZXI010000086.1 coordinate 20,498, forward strand.
GACGCCTACGCGTCACTCACGCGCCGCATTATCACCTCGCCTTCGCAGCCGGCGACGCTGCTCTTCTTCGTAATGAACGAAGGCGGCACCAACGCGCAGGCGGATCAGATCCCGATCGGCAACTTCTACGATCTGCCGATGATCAGCTATTGCGACGCCGTATGGCCGTCGGTTATCGGTTATAACCACACGGGCGGCAAGTTCAACTGGAAAGATATCTGCGCCGACTGGGTCCATCCGACCGACGCGGGCCACGCCATGTGCGGCGAGCTTATCAACTGCTATCTCGAAGCGGTATATCAGAATCTCGATAAGCTCTCCTCCGAGTGCAAGCCGGTCCGCGAGGACACGCCCGTTCCTTACTATTATCAGAATACGAAATGGTATAACTACCGCAACACGACGCCGGTGAGCATGGGCGGCTTCGTCAGATACCTCACCAACGGCTCCTCCTGGCAGGCGAACGGAAACGGCGCCGATCCGCTGATCCTCCGCTGCTACGGTTCGCGCATAATCATGCCGATACAACAGAGCGAATCCGACACCGTCAAGGCGACCGTGACCATTGACGGCGGCGATCCGATCTGGCTCGATAAAGACCATCTGCTCATCTCGAGCGGACGCTACGCATACTATTTCCTGTACGACAGCGAAACGCCCGCGTGGCACACCGTCGAACTGACGCTGCTCGAAGGCGTCGTGAGCTGCGGCGGCCTGTTCGTTTCGTGGCAGGACTGATCCGGTATAAGCCGCTTTCGCGGTTTATATAATGCGTGAAAACGCTGAAAACATTAATGGGAGGAAACAAAATGTCCAACATTAAGAAAATGATAGCCGAGTTCGTCGGCACCTGCGTGCTCGTAGTCTTCGGCTGCGGCGCCGCCATAGTTTCCGGCGTCGATCTGGTCGCAACCGCGCTTGCGTTCGGTCTCGTTATCGTCGCCATGGCGTACAGCGTCGGCAACGTCAGCGGCTGCCACATCAACCCCGCAGTTTCGTTCGGTATGCTCGTCGCGGGCAAGATGAAGCTCAAGGAGTTCTTTGAGTACATCATCGCCCAGTTCCTCGGCGGACTCGCCGGCGCCGGCATCCTCTGCGCTTTCTTCGGCTGCGAGAGCGGCCTCGGCGCGAACGCCTGCCCCGAAGGCGTTATCTGGAAGGGCATCGTCGTTGAAATCATCCTGACCTTCGTTTTCATCTTCGCGATCCTCGGCGTCACCTCCAAGAAGGAGTTCGGCTCCGTCGCCGGTGTCGTTATCGGCCTTACGCTGACTCTGGTCCACCTCTTCGGCATTCCGATCACCGGAACCTCCGTCAACCCCGCCCGCTCCTTCGGACCCGCGCTCCTCGCCGGCGGCGACGCGCTTAGCCAGGTTTGGGTATTCATCCTTGCTCCGCTCGTGGGCGCGTGCCTTGCCGCGCTGCTCTTCAAGTTCCTCGAGGGCAAAAAGGAAGAAAAAGCGGCGTAATCGTTTTCGGAAAGCAGCACATACAAACGGCGGACGGAGGTTTTCTCCGTCCGCCGAAAACTTTTTTCAAAAAAATAAAAATAATGCTTGCATTTTGAAATAATGTATGATAATATGTAATTCACCTCGCATTGGAGGGGTTCTTTTTTTGTGCGCCCCAAAATGCCCAACGTAAAGGGCCGAGGGAGTTCCGCTGAGGAACACTAACTAACGGGAGGAAATCCGATGAGAGTCAAAATCACACTTGCCTGCACCGAATGCAAGCAGCGCAACTACGACACAATCAAAAACAAGAAGAACGATCCCGACAGACTTGAGATGAACAAGTATTGCCGTTTCTGCCGCAAGCACACCTTGCACAGAGAAACGAAGTAATCGGAGGAGGGTACTGAAATGGCGGAAACCAAGAAAAAGGGAAGAATCAGACGCTACTTCAGAGAGCTCATCTCTGAGTTCAAAAAGCTCGAGTGGCCGACCAAGAGCAAGGTCCTGAACAACACTATCGTTGTTCTCGTTATGATGCTCTTCGTAACGGCTTTCGTTTGGGTGCTGGATCTGGGATTCTCCAAGTTCCTGGAGTTCATTCTCGGACTGGCGAAGTAACATCGTTCAGGGAGATTAAATATGGCGTCTGAAGATGCGAGATGGTATGTCGTTCACACTTATTCCGGCTACGAGAATAAGGTGGCGCAGAACATCGAGAAAATAGTCGAGAACCGCGGACTCCGCGATCAGATCCTTGACGTCAAGATCCCCACCGGCGTTTTCACCGAGATGAAGGACGACAAAAAGGTTGAGGTCGAGCGCAAGCTTTTCCCCGGCTACGTCCTTATCAAGATGGTGATGAACGAAGACACCTGGTACATCGCGAGAAACACCCGCGGCGTCACCGGTTTCGTCGGTCCGGGATCGAAGCCCGTCCCGCTTTCCGAAGCGGAGGTCGAGGCGCTCGGCGTCGAGGTACGCGAGATCGAGGTGAGCTACTCCGAGGGCGACACCGTCAAGGTCATTGACGGGTCCTTCGAGGGCTTCACCGGCAAAGTGTCCGAAATATCCAAAGAACGCGGCAAGGTTTCCGTCCTCATCACTATGATGGGACGCGAGACTCCGATTGAGTTCGACTTGGACCAGGTCGCTGCCGTCGAGGAGTGACCGTAAGAACGATTTAATGCGGGCAACCGCCTTAAATATCGTGGAAGGGAACGAGCTTTCCCGCCATACCACATTACGGCGAAGCTTTGCGCTGTCGCCGAAAGAAAGGAAAGAAAACCATGGCTCAAAAAGTAATTGCCTACATCAAGCTGCAGATCCCCGGCGGCAAAGCGACTCCCGCGCCGCCCGTAGGTCCTGCGCTCGGCCAGCACGGCGTCAACATCGTCGGCTTCACGAAGGAGTTCAATGAGCGTACGAAGAACGACATCGGTCTTATCATCCCCGTTGTCATTACCGTTTACGCCGACCATTCCTTCTCCTTCATCACGAAGACTCCGCCGGCCGCCGTCCTCATCAAGAAGACCCTCAACCTCGAAAAGGGTTCCGGAGTCCCGAACAAGACCAAGGTCGCGACCATGACCTTCGAGCAGTGCAAAGAGATCGCTCAGATCAAGATGAAGGACCTGAACGCTTACGATCTTGACCAGGCCGCGAAGATGATCGCCGGTACCGCCCGCAGTATGGGCGTTGTTGTGGAGGGTTGAAGATGAAACACGGAAAGAAATACAACGCCGGCTCGGCTTTGATCGATAGCACCAAGCTTTACGAAGTCGGTGAAGCGATCGATCTGGTCCAGAAGACCGCTCAGGCCAAGTTTGACGAAACAATCGAAATCCACATCAAGCTGGGCGTCGACTCCCGTCACGCCGATCAGCAGGTCAGAGGCGCCGTCGTCCTGCCGCACGGCACCGGCAAGAACGTCCGCGTTCTTGTTTTCGCCAAGGGCGACAAGGTGCAGGAAGCTCTCGACGCGGGCGCTGATTTCGCCGGCGGAGACGAGTTCATTCCCAAGATCCAGAACGAGAACTGGTTCGATTACGACGTTATCGTCGCGACTCCCGATATGATGGGCGTCGTCGGCCGTCTCGGTAAGGTTCTCGGCCCTAAGGGCTTGATGCCCAACCCGAAGGCGGGCACCGTCACGATGGACGTGGCGAAGGCCGTCGTCGACCTGAAGGCCGGTAAGATTGAGTACCGTCTGGATAAGACCAACATAATCCACTGCGTCATCGGCAAGGCGTCCTTCGGCAGCGAGAAACTGACCGATAACTTCAACACCCTGCTTGCCGCGGTCAACGCCGCGAAGCCGGCCGCCGCGAAGGGACAGTATATCCGTTCCTGCGTCATCGCTTCCACGATGGGCCCCGGCGTCAAGATCAATCCTTCGAGGGTTATGTAAAAATTTCTCTTGACAAAGAGAAAAAGTAGTGTATAATAATATTTGCTGTTCCGAAGACAGCAGGTTCGCGAAAGCGTCTAATGGGTAACCGCCTGCCGAGGAAGATGCAAAAAAGTTCTGTTTCAAATTGCGACTTTTTGCTCTTCTGCGGTTTTGCGGAAGAGCAAATTTATTATTGCCGGATATCCGGCGTCCGCAGCGTTTCTGCCGCAGAAGCGCAGCGGGAAAATGTTTTTGTGAGGTGAAAGATTTGCCAAGTGCGAAAATCCTGGAGCAAAAACAGCAGTTCGTTAAGGAGCTTTCAGAGAAGATCCGTAACTCCGTGACCGGCGTCCTCGTCGAGTACAAGGGCCTCACCGTCGCGCAGGACCGTGAACTTCGCACCAAGCTCAGAGAAAGCGGAGCGACTTACGCCGTCATCAAGAACTCTCTCTTGAGCCGCGCTTTCAAGGAAGCCGGTTATGACGGAATGGACGACACCTTCGTCGGCACGACGGCCATCGCGCTGTCCGCCGAAGAGATGGCCGCCCCCGCCAAGGCGCTTTCGGAGTTTGCCAAGAAGAACAAGTTCTTCAAGATTAAGGCAGGCTTCGTGGACGGTAACGCTCTTGACGCCGCCGGCGTCGAGAAGCTCGCGGCGCTTCCCTCCAAGGAAGTGCTCATCGCCCAGGTGCTCGGCGGCTTGAACGCCCCGATCTCCGGACTCGTTACAGTGCTCAACGGAAACATCCGCGGGCTCGCCGTTGCGTTGAACGCAATAAAGGAGCAGAAGGAAAAACAGTCAGCGTAACATTTTACGCAATCAACATCATCAAAAATTATTCGGAGGTAATTTCAAATGGCAACTAAAGTTGAACAGCTTATCGAAGAAGTAAAGGCCCTTACCGTTATGGAGCTCGCTGAGCTCGTCAAGGCCCTTGAGGAAGAATTCGGCGTTTCCGCCGCCGCCCCCGTCGCGGTTGCGGCCGCCCCCGCTGCCGGCGCTGCGGCTGCCCCGGCTGCTGAAGAGAAGA
>JAFZXI010000087.1 GCA_017616855.1 Clostridia bacterium
GAAATCCATATCGCCGTACATGAATCCGCCGACCTCGACGTTATCGGTCACGGCGCAGAACACGCTGCCGTCATCCTCTACCCACCCGTTGACGTAGGGAATGCCCTTGACTTGTTCGATCTCGTCATAGTCGAAGCGGTAGCCCTCCTTCGGCGTGAGATAGACCCTCAGCCAGTACAGTTCGCCGTCCTCAAAAGTCTCGTGATTATCAAGCACGTGGGCCGAGAAGAATCCGCCGCCGTCGCGTAACTCGTGTGGTGTGTCGTAGGTCACCCACTCCACGTCGCTGATGGTATACGGCGCACCGGAGGGCACCGAGAGCTTGAGAATGTTGGAAATAGCGGTCTCGCCCGCCTTCGGCCTTTCAAAACCGTTTATCTGCACCGAGGTTATCGTCTCGCGGTACGGCTGCTCCGCCGCCATATAATCCGTTAAAACGTAAAGCACGCCGTCGTAAAGCTCCACGTCGGTGATCTCAGCGTCATAGCCGGGCATCGTGATCTCGGGGAGCGCGTAGGGGTTGAAAACGTATCCCTCTTTGGCAACGAACCACATACACAGTTGATACCTGCCGGGGGACCTGAAATGCGGAAGCTCCTCCTCAAACACCTCGCCGGGCGACATTACTTCATCATAATAGGAGTCGTACCAGAACAGTTCATCGAACTCATATCCCGCGCCGGAAGGCAGGGAGATGCCATCGATGTTATCCCTCGCCTTTTCCCCGATTATCGGGTTATGGTAGCCGTTGACGCGGATCTCGCTTATCGGCTTCGGCTCGTTCTCGAAGCCGGAGGCGGTGACGGTGCAGGTCGCGGTCGCGCCGCCGGGAACGGTGGCGGTCACCGTGACGGTGCCGTTCTGCCAGCCGTGGAGATAGATAACACGGCTGCTCTTGCCCGGCGTAAACGAAACGATCGAGGGATCGGAGGATTCAAAGACGATGCCGTCATCATAGATATCCGGCGCTCCAAACGGCCGCAGCTGCACGCCCGCGTACACGTCGTTCCTTTGCGGAGTGACGGTATAGCTATCGTTTATGAACGCGGCGCTCGTGGCGTATGTGGAAACGCACTTTATGCTGACGTAGCGGCATTCGCTCTCTCTGACTCCGCCGTCCATATTGATGCCCGCGCCGGGCTTGTACGGATCCTTCTGCGTGCCGTAAACGGAACCGGGCAGGTATTCGCCCTTCTTCAGTATCTTTATATCGTAATAATCGGAGTTGAAGCGGACCGATCCGTACGTATCCAGCGCCTGCCCGTTGAAACTGGTATAGGCGAGCAGCTCCGAGTGATGGTGCATTTCAACGGTATCGCATTCCAGAGCGGAATAATTATATCCGGCAGAGGTCTGATATGCGATACACGTGAGCTTGGCGTTATCCTCCAGATAGAGCCAGGGAGTGTCGCCGCCGCCCCAACTGTTCCACAAACCCATGGAACCCTTCAGAGTGATATCCACTTCCTCCCAGAAATACAGGTTGCAGCTCTTGCCGTAAAGCCCGTAGCGCTCGTAGTAGTCCGCGTTCACCGACAGCGAACCGTCGCCGATGAAGTAAACGTAATCTTCACGACCGGTATAGATGCCGTGGGGATGGTATGCGTCCTCGTCGTCGCCGCAGCCGTAAGGAAGGACGTTCTCGCCCTTCAGAAGGACGAAGATAGAATCCTCGTCGAGGTAAAGCTGCGCGGAGCAGTCACCGTCTTCATGCCAGCCCTCGCCCCGGAGGCCCGTGGGCTTGTAGTTATCCAGCACCAGAACCGGGGTGCTGCGGAACCACAACGCGTCAAGGCCGTATTCCAGATCCAGCGCGGACGGCTCGTATTCGCCCGCCTCGTAGAAGCGGACGGTGCCGTCGCCGTAGACGTCGTCCTTGTTGCGGGTGTTCACCTGTCTGCCGCTGACCCAGACGTTGAAGCCCCTGGGCTCGAACGCCACGTCGTCGGCGTAGGAGTTATCCTCGTTAAACACGGAGCCGTCGACGATCTTGCCGCCCGCGGGACGGAGGATGTTGCTGTTTTCAAGCGTGATCGATTTGAAGTTGAGAACGGCGTAAGGCGACTTGGAAGAGACCCAGCTGTCTTTGATGACGAGCTTTTCGCTGTTCAGACCCTCGATGCCTTCGCCGCCGCCCCATACGTTGACGTACGCCTTATCGAAGGTGAGCGTCGCGCCTTTGCTCACGCGGATGCCGATCTCCTCGCCGCGGAGCTGAAGCGCGCCCGTTCCCTTGATGGTGGTATCCGCCTCAACGACGAGCGCCGCGTTGCCCGCGCCGTCGGCGCGCAGCTCGCAAAACTCGTCCGGCGCCTGTATGGTGAGGCCGGGAACGCCGGCGCGGATCATGGTCTGGCCGTTGACGGTCGCGCCCTTATAAATGAACAGCGTCTTGTTGCGGGCGTCGTAAGAAAAGGTACCGGAAAAGTCGTCCTTGTTGAGCGTGGTCACCTGAACGCCGCATATCCAGAGGTTATATTTGCCGATTATTGAAACGGCTTTCGCGGGGGAGTTGTCGCCGCCGACGATGTTGCCGTTCAGCACTCTGCCGTAGGAGGGCTGATCGATCCCGCATCCGTCGAGGGTGATGGAGCTGAAGCTGCGCACCGCGCAGTCCGCGGACGCCGCGGTGACGGTGCAGTATTTGAACTCGACGGACGCGGTGTCGTTGCCGTAGATGCCGTATCCGCTCGCGGCGATGCCGAGCTCGGTCTCGTCAACGGTCAGCGTCGCGCCGTCTTTCACGTTGATCCCTATCTGCCCGCCGACGAGCGACAGCTTGCCGGGGCCTGCGATCCTCGTATCGACGAAGGCGACGATATCGGAGGCGTTCGACTTGCCGGTCAGGGTGACGTCGCCGACCGTGTATATAGTCAGACCTTCGCAGGAGTCATTTCGGATAACGACGCCGTCATATCTGATATCGCCGCGGAGGATAAGCTCGTTGGTCAAGGGCGAATACGTCGCGTCGATATTGTTTCCGCCGAGGATATGCTTCATGTTTAAGCTCGTGACCTCGACGCCCGCGACGGTGAAGCCGTAGACGACCTTCGGCTCGATGGTGACGTCATTCTCGACGTTGCCTTCGCTGTCACGCACGGCGCCGTCCCTGATGCGCGGGAAATACGGGTACGTTATCTCGCAGTCGGTGAGGGTTATATCGCGGAAATCGTATATAGCGCCGCGATCCGAATGCATACGCACAGTGCTTTCGATAACGACAAGACTCGGGCCCGTCCGGCTGTTGCCCCAGATGGCGTAATTGCATGTGGTCAGGTCGAGGTTCGCGTGGTCGATCGTCAAGGTCGATCCCCACGGCATATAAATGCAGTCGTACGTACTCTCTACAGTCAGTTTGCCGGTGCCGGTGATCGTCAGATCCCGGTCCGATTTGATCGCGTACGAACAATCCGTGGTGAGCTTGGAGTCCAATGTGACGTTGATCTTCAAACCGTCTCTGATATCGCTGTATATAAGCTTATCGCCCGCGTCCGCATAAGTGAAATCGAAATTGCCGCGAATGGTGAGGACGTTCGTATCGGCGTCGAACTCAAAGACGCCGTCGCCCGTAACGTCGGGCGCGTTGCCGTTGTTGACGCGGAAACCCGCGATCCAGAGGTCGTATTCGATGGCGATGGTGACCCAGGAGGCCGGCGAGGTGCCGTTGCCGGCGACTATGGAGCCTTCCCTGACCGCCGCGTGCGTCGGAGCCAGCAGATCGCAGCCGGTTATCGTTACGCCGCCGCGGAAGCCGTAAACGGATCCCTCGTCCGTCATGCCGTCAAGGAAGCTCCGGTCGAAGACGATCTTTTCGTTGGTGGGCCCGTTCGTGCCTGTGAAGCCGTATTTGCCGCCGACGGTGATGCGGGCTTTGGACAGGGTGATCTTCACCTTGGCCTCCGCGTGGACGCAGGAGGAATAGTCGCTGTGCAGCGTCAGCATGCCGGGACCCATTAATTTGACGTCCTTGCTCGAGTTGATGACGACGCCGCTCGCGGAAAGCGTCGGGTCGAACGCGGTGGTGTAGATGATAAGATCGCCGCCCCAGTTGTCAATAAGCTTGTCGCCGGCGTAGTTATAGTCTTTGTAAATAAACAGCTCATTGACAAGGGGACTGAAGCTGAACGCGCCGTCGCCGAGGATGTCGTCTTTGTTGGCGTCCGTGACAGGCACGCCGGCGACGGAAAGACCGTAAGACTCCGTCGTTGCAGCGGACGCGGTGATGAACGCCGTCGGCAGCAGGCCAAGCAGCATTGCCAGCGCGAGGATGATGGAAAGCGATTTTTTCATAACGTATACCTCTCTTTCGGGAGATTCGCCGCACGGCGGCGGGCTGAATGAATACTGAAAACTGAAGACTGAAAAATGAATAATGAAGGAACAAATCGCGCGCGATTGATAATCGCCTCTACGAGCTCGCTTCGCGAGCGACAACCCCTCCGCCCCTTCGGGGCACCTCCCCTTACACAGGGGAGGCCTCCGCGTCGGTTGCTTTACTGTAAATCGCTTACATCTGCGAGCTTCGCGGCGACGCGCAGTATCTTCAGCGCGTCGGCGACGGTTATTTCGCCGTCACCGTCGACGTCGCCGATCGCAACCGCTTCGTCGGTCGGGGCGACGAGCTTCGCCGCGATTCGCAGCGCC
>JAFZXI010000088.1 GCA_017616855.1 Clostridia bacterium
CGGGCGCGTTCACGCAGGGCGCGTCAATCGAGCTCTCCTGCGACGGTCCCCTACGCCCGCCCTACACCGCCTACCTGCAGGGCGGCCTGACCTACGAAAGCGGCAAGCTCGGCATCATTTCGGCGTTTTCGAGAATGGAAGAATAAGGTTTTGACTTTAATCAAAAACCGCCTCCGACGGAGGCGGTTTTATTATCTTATTCCTTCATTAGCGAAGCGTCTTCATTCCTTCATTAGCGAAGCGACTTCATTCCTATCATTCCCACGGTTCCAGCTTGTACGCGACGAGGCGCGGATTGCCGCTCCACGAGCCGCCGGAGCCGAAGCAGGTGAAGTAATACCAATCATCCTCCGTCACGATGTTGCTGCCGCAGTAGACGGCGGCGGGCACGTCGGCGATGAGAGCGACGGTATTCGTCGCGATGTCGTATTCATAGACGCAGCCGGGAGAGCGCGCGGTCGGGATATAAAACAGCTTCGTTTCATCCGGCGACATCGAGATCGAATAGGTATAGCCGATGACGTTTTCGCCGTCGAGGTCCATATCGCGCAGCAGCGTCACCCTGCCGGTCTCCATATCCATCTTGTAAAGGACGCCGCAGCAGCCGCTGATGTAGGTCGTCTTGCCGTCCGAGGTCGTCGCCTGGCCGTTCCAGAAGCCGCCCTTCATCGTGTCGCCTGTCTGATAGAGCTCGTCGTCGCCGTAATCGTAGCAGTAGACGGGCCACTGGAGCTCCGCGCGCGTGCCGGGATCCTCGACTCCGCGGTAGAGGTAGACCCTGTCGCCGCTGACGATAATCTCGCGGCTCAAGGGATTGCCGAGCGACCACGGAATGCCGTTGACGTAGCGGTCGACCGTTCCGGTCGCGAGGTCGTAGAAGACGAGGTCCGCGAGCGGATGCGTGAAGCCGACGAGCTTGCCGAGCTCCGGCATGTAGTTCATCGCCACGACGCCCTGATGCTCGCACCAGACGCCGTCAGGCATCCGCGAGGAAAGGTCGAACAGTATCTCTTTTTCGATATCGTAAACGAACAGATGCGCGCCGCGCTTCGTCAGGTAGCCGTTGTCTCCGTCGATCTTGTCCTTGTAGTCGTGGAAGCTCTGGCTCGCCATATACATCTTGTTGTCGATGCAGTAAAACTTCGTGTGGCCCTTCGGGATCTCCTCGCCGTAGACGTAGTTGTTCGCCGCCTTGCACGCCTCGATGAAGGTGCCGAGGAACTTGACGACGTCCTTTTCCGGATCGTAGGAGAAGACGGCGAAGTCCTCTATCTCCTCGCCCGCGATGAGGTCGGTGCGGCGGCCGGTGTAGCCGAAGTAGATTACGCCGTTGCCGTCGATGCCCATCGGGTCCCAGCTCGTGTCGCCGGTGAAGCCCGCGGGGAACATCTCGTCGAACTTTATAATCTTCAGGTCGGTCGCGCGGTAATTAGCGCCGACGTATTCGCTTTCTTCGGGATAAATGAAGCCGGGGCCGTCCGGAATATCCGGTATTTCGGGCTCATCGCCTCCGCCGGAGGTCTTGGCAACGTAGCCGTGCAGGTCGGAGACCCTGACGGTCGTGCCGTTCTGCGCTCCGTACGCCTCGATGATGAAGACGATGACGTCCTCAAGCTCGGACTGCGCGAAGGAGTTGCACCACCAGGCGTTGACGAAGCTGCCGAACGGGACGTTGATGTAGCCGTCCGCGTCCGCGTATTCGGGCTTGAGCGCGAGCGCGTACTGCTCGCGGACCATCGTGTTGCAGTTGGAAAGTCCGATGAGGACGCGTTCGACGGAGCCGGTCGCCTCGAGCTTGAAGCGGATGCCCTCGGCTTCGGAAAGCCCCGTTACGTTGCCCGCCATGAGCGGATAATCCGCGCCGGCGCTGACTTTGCCGGAGTTGAGCGTCGCGCTGCGGTCCATGTTTTTCCAGCCCATCGCCTTGCCGGTGAAGTCCGCGGTCGCGGTCATGGAGAACCAGCCGTCGCCGGCTTTGAAGGTCGTGTTGCGGGAGAAGTCGCCGGCGTTCCAGACGCCGTTGGTGTTCAATCCGTCGCCGATGGAGTCGCAGAGGCGGCCGGTGTTCGCGCTGACGACGGCGTTGACCGCGTCCGTCGTCCAGCCGGAGAAGAAGCCGGCGGTGACGGCCTCGGTCTGCTGCGGCGCGAGGAGCGCGGACGCGGCTTCGGCGGTCAGCCCGTCCTTCAGCGCGGCTTGGTAGGTCGCCCAGCTTTCGGGCGTGTAGTTATACTCCCAGGGCTCGCGCGCCGTTTCCGCGGAGACGGTCCTGTAGCCGCGGACGTCGGAGATCTTGACGGTCGTACCGTTGGTCGCGCCGTAGGCTTCGATGATGAAGACGATGACGTCCTCGAGCTCGTCCTGCGAGAACTTAGAGCCCCAGAACGCCGCCTCGAAGCAGTCAAACGGGAGGTTGATATAGCCGTCCGCGCCGACGTAGGCGCCCTTGAGCTTGAGCGCGTACTGTTCGCGGACCATCGTGTTGCAGTTGGAAAGCCCGATAAGTATTCTTTCAACGGAGCCGCCGGTTATCTCGAGCTTTAAGCGGATGCCCTCGGCGCCGGAAAGCCCCGCGACGTTAGCCGCCATGAGCGGATAATCCGCGCCGGCGCTGACTTTGCCGGAGTTGAGCGTCGCGCTGCGGTCCATGTTTTTCCAACCCATCGCCTTGCCGGTGAAATCGGCGGTCGCGGTCATGGAGAACCAGCCGTCGCCGGCGGCGAAGGTCGTGTTGCGCGAGAAGTCGCCGGCGTTGTAGACGCCGTTGGTGTTCAGGCCCTCGCCGATGGAATCGCAGAGCCGGCCGCTGTTCGCGTTGACGACGGCGTTGACCGCCTCGGTCGTCCAGCCGGCGAAGAAGCTTTCGGTCACGGGCGCCGTGCTCAGCGGCACGAGCGCCGAAGCGGCGACCGACGCGCTCAGTCCGTCCTTCAGCGCGGTCTCGTAGGTCGCCCAGCTTTCGGCGGTGTAGTTATACCGCCAGGGGCTCGGGCGCTCC
>JAFZXI010000089.1 GCA_017616855.1 Clostridia bacterium
CTGCCCGATGGCTACGACACGCAGATAGGCGAGCGCGGGACGCGCCTTTCCGGCGGGCAGAAGCAGCGCATCGCAATCGCGAGGGCGATACTGCGCGATTCGCCTATCCTCGTGCTCGACGAAGCGACGAGCGCCGTCGATACCGAGACCGAAAGCAACATTCAGCGCGCTATTTCCAACATCGCCGGAACGCGAACAATAGTTGTCATCGCGCACCGCCTCTCGACGATAAAAAAGGCGAACAAAATACTCGTCATCAGCGGCGGACGCCTTGCGGAATCCGGCACTCACGACGAGTTATTGGCGAAAAAAGGTATTTATTACAATCTCTGCAACGACCAGAAGGTTTAGTCCCTGTACTCCTCGGCCCAGACCGCTTTGCCTTCCGCGAGGGAGCGTTTCATATCGAGTATGCGCTGATTCGCGCTGCCGCGGAAAAGCAGTTCAAGCGAGCGCTTCTCGAGTATGAACGGGCCGTCGACGAGGAAATCGCATTCGCGCAGCAGCGCGTCGATATCGGCGTCGGCTTCGGCGAGCTTCTGTAACTCCTCGAAGGTGTAACCGGTATAGGCGAAAACGTCCAGCCCCTTTGCGTGCGCCGCCTTCGCGAGCTCGAGACACGGCTTCGGCTGATAGAAGGGGTCTCCGCCGCTGAGCGTTATGCCCTTCAGCAGCGGGTTTTTATCCCACATCGCGATTATCTCGGAGGTATCGTATTCCGTGCCGCCGTCCATAGCCCAGCTCTCAGGGTTATGGCAGCCCTTGCAGTGATGCAGGCACCCCTGCGTAAAAATGCCGCAGCGGAAGCCGGGTCCGTCGGTTATAGAGTCCGGAACGATGCCGAATATCCTGATTTTCATATCGCGCACCTCGCTTTTCACGCCTTTATTCTACCACCGCGGAGCAATGGTGTCAATAACCGCAAAAAAACTTGCGTTTTTTTGTTGAATTATCGGCGAGAGCGTGTTATAATTCTTCTATTATCAATGTGAACGGAGTTGATTTTTCCCAAATGGGCAAAAGCGAAGACAAAGTCAAGTATAAGAGTAATAAAAAAGGCACGGCGATGCTCATCATCGGCATCGCGGTCATAGTTCTTCTGATAGTTTTCATTTTCCTCGGCACCTCGCTCTCCGACTGGGTGCGCAATCTTTTCAAATCCACTGATTCTTCCGACGACGTTTCGTCGAGCTCGATAGAAAGCACCGTCGACGATACTGATACGACGGACGACACCGATACCGAAGACAACGGCTACCCCGAAAACGAAACGCAGCTTTCGCCCGACTATCAGCTCGCGGCTCCGACGGCGGGCGATCCCATCGCCGTTATAAACACCTCGCTCGGCACGATGAAGTTCAAGCTCTTCCCCGAAAACGCGCCGAAGGCGGTCGAGAACTTCTCGACCAAGGCGAAGGCGGGCTATTACGACGGGATGTCGTTCCTCTATCTCTACGAGGACGTCCTGCAGTCCGACGGCGATATGGACACCATCTACGGCGAGGGCTTCGAAAGGGAGTTCTCAATCAATCTGCATAACTACCTCGGCGCGCTCGGCGTCTGCAACTCCGGCGAAGGAAACACGAGCAGCAACCAGTTCTACATCGTTACGCAGAAGGAAGTCGCGGACGACATAATCGAAGCGATGAGCGGCGAACAGGCGCAGTCGCTCGGCCTCGGCTTCTCGCAGGAAGTCATCGGCAAATACGACACCTTCGGCGGCGACCCGACGCTGGACGGACAGTTTGCCGTCTTCGGACAGATGTATGAAGGACTCGAAGTGATCGACCTCATCAACGCCGTTCAGGTCGACGAAAACTACACTCCGCTTCAGGAAATCACCATAACTTCTATAGAAATAGGCACTTATTGATACCGTAACCGGCGGATTTGCCGCGCCCGAAGGGCGTTTATACCCTCCGCCGGACACGGCGGGGGGTTTTTGTCCCCAAATATACAAAAAGGAGGTAACGCTGTATGGAAGAGCTCGAACTCGAACAAATGGCTGAAGAAATAGCCGAACTGCTGGATAAAAAGGATATCCCCAAGCTCAAACAGGTGCTTACCCCCATGAACCCCGCGGATATCGCGCTCATCTTCCAGGAGGTCGACGAGGCGAAGCTCCCCTTCCTCTACCGCATACTGCCGAAGGAACTCGCCGCGGAAGTCTTCGTTGAGATGGACGGCGACGAGCAGGAGCTGCTGATACGCGCCTTCTCCGACCGAGAGCTTCACGAAATGCTCGACGAGCTCTATATGGACGATACCGTCGACCTCATCGAAGAGATGCCCGCCAACGTCGTCACGCGTATTCTCAAAAACTGCGACGCGAAGACGCGCCAGACCATCAACGAGATACTGAAATACCCGAAAGACAGCGCCGGCGCGCTGATGACGATCGAGTTCGTCTCGCTTATCGAGGGAATGACGGTCGAGCAGGCGTTCGAGCGCATCAAGCGCACGGGCATAGACAAGGAAACGATCTACACCTGCTACGTCACCGACCGCTCCCGCAAGCTGAAGGGCGTCGTCACCGCGAAGGACCTGATGCTTGCCGACAGCGGCACCATCGTAGACGACATAATGGAGACTAACGTCATCTTCGTCGACACTCTCGAGGATAAGGAAGTCGTCGCCAAGCAGTTCCAGAAATACGACCTGCTCGCGCTTCCCGTCGTTGACGGCGAACAGCGGCTCGTCGGCATCATCACCGTCGACGACGCCATCGACGTCATCGAAGAAGAGGCAACGGAAGACATTTCGAAGATGGCCGCCGTTAACCCGCTCGAAGACACCTATTTCAAGACCTCCGTCTTCAAGCACGCGCGCAACCGCTTCCTCTGGCTCTTCGTCCTCATGCTTTCCGCCACCGTGACGGGGCTTATAATCCAGCATTACGAAGCCGCGATCGCCGCGATACCCGCGCTCGTCGCCTTCATCCCGACTCTTATGGACACCGGCGGCAACTGCGGCTCGCAGGCGAGCGCGATGATCATTCGCGGCCTCGCCGTCGGCGAGATAAAAACGAGCGACTACTTCCGCGCCGTCTGGAAGGAGCTGCGCATCGCGCTTCTCGTCGGGCTCGCGCTTTCGATGGTGAACACCGTCCGCGTCTTCATCATGTACGGCGCGACGATAGAGAGCGGCGCGCAGGTGATACCGACATATATGTTCGCGATAGTCACCGCCTGCGCGATGGTTGTCACGATAACTACGGCGAAGTTCCTCGGCTGCTCGATGCCGATACTCGCCAGCAAGATCAAGATCGACCCCGCGCTGATGGCGTCCCCGATGATAACGACGATAGTCGACGCCGTCTCCGTCCTCGCTTATTTCTCGATAGTGACGACGATACTCAACGCGTATTTCTAAAACCGAAACAAACGAAAAGCCGCTGCTCCGTCGGAACAGCGGCTTTTATTATGCGCCGGGTAAGCTATTGCATTTCCCTGTATTCCTCGACGCGACTAAGGAGGGCGGCTTTGTCTTCATCGTAAATGAATTGTTCGCCTTTTTCGACCAGCTTGTTGACGGCAGTTTCGAGCGCATCGAGCGAGATGTGCCTGTCCTTGTAAGCCGACGCGGGATTGTCGATTATCCAGCGGAGAGGATAAATCTCCCAATCGTCCGCTATAACCGCGTAGGGATTCGCAAACGCCTCTGCGATACGCTTTTTGTCGCCGGAATAGATGATATCGATTTCTTCATCTGTGAAACAGTAATGGAATACCTCCTCATCTTCCGTCGAATAAGCGGAC
>JAFZXI010000090.1 GCA_017616855.1 Clostridia bacterium
AACTCTTCCTGCGCCAGACGCGTCTCGCGATCGAGCGCAAGGGCGAGTTCCTCGCGCTGCGCCAGGCGCGCACCCACGCGGGTTACTACCTGCGCGGAATGCGCGGCGCCGCCGAACTTCGCCGCCGCGGCAGTCTCGTTGAAACATACGAACAGCTCGAAAGCGTCGTTTCCGACGCACTTTCAAAAGTATAAATAACGCGGATTTTTCCGCCGAAAGGTCTGATACATATGCCTATCACCGAACTGCTTGAAAGAAACGCCGCCCTCTACGGCGACGAGGTCGCGCTCGTCGAGATTAACCCCGAGCTGCGCGAAAAGCGCGTCACCTGGCGCGAATACGAACTGGTCGAGAACCCCGCCGCCGAGCGCTACCGCCGCGAGATGACCTGGCGCGAGTTTGACGAACACGCCAACCGCTTCGCCAACCTCATAATAGAGCGCGGACTTCAGGGCGCGAAGATAGCGATTCTGCTGATGAACTGCCTCGAATGGCTGCCGGTCTACTTCGGCATACTCAAGGCGGGCAGCATCGCCGTGCCGCTTAACTTCCGCTACACCGCGGACGAGATTAAATACTGCGTCGAGCTCGCGGACTGCGACGCGATCGTTTTCGGCACCGAGTTCATCGGCCGTCTCGAGAGCATCTGCGAGCACACCCCGCGCATAAAGGACTATATCTTCGTCGGCGAGGGCTGCCCCGGATTCGCGGAGCCCTACGCCCCGCTCGTCAAGGAGATGCCCGCGACGAAGCCGGACGTCAAGCTGACGGACGAGGATTTCGCCGCGATATACTTCTCGAGCGGCACGACCGGCTTCCCGAAGGCGATCCTGCACAAGCACGCTTCGCTTTCGCACTCCGCCGCCGTTGAGCAGAACCACCACGGCCAGCAGCGCGACGACTGCTTCCTCTGCATTCCGCCGCTTTACCATACCGGCGCGAAGATGCACTGGTTCGGCAGTCTCTACTCGGGCAGCAAGGCCGTTCTCCTGCGCGGCATAAAGCCGGAATGGATAATCAAGGCGGTCAGCGAGGAGCACGCGACTATCGTCTGGCTGCTCGTGCCGTGGGCGCAGGACATTCTCGACGCGATCGACCGCGGCGAGATTGACCTGAAGAATTACGAGCTTTCGCAGTGGCGCCTTATGCATATCGGAGCGCAGCCCGTTCCGCCGAGTTTGATCCGCCGCTGGAAGAGCGTTTTCCCGAATCACCAGTACGATACCAACTACGGTCTCTCCGAGTCCATCGGCCCCGGCTGCGTCCACCTCGGCGTGGAGAATATCCACAAGGTCGGCGCGATCGGCAAGGCGGGCTACGGCTGGCAGATAAAGATTGTTGACGAACGCGGCGAGCCCGTCAAACAGGGCGACGTCGGCGAGCTCTGCGTCAAGGGCGCGGGCGTCATGACCTGCTACTACAAGGACGAGGACGCCACCAACGCCGTCCTGCGTGACGGCTGGCTCTTCACCGGCGACATGGCGCGCGAGGACGAAGACGGTTTCGTCTTCCTCGTCGACCGCAAGAAGGACGTTATAATCACCGGCGGCGAAAACCTCTATCCCGTGCAGATCGAGGACTTCCTGCGCGCCAATAACAAGATAAAGGACGTCGCGGTCATCGGTCTGCCGGACAAGCGTTTGGGAGAGATCGCCGCAGCGATAATCGAGCTTAAGCCCGGCGAAACCGCCGACGAGGAGGAGATCAACGCCTTCTGCGCCGAGCTGCCGCGCTATAAGCGTCCGCGCAAGGTCATTTTCGACAAGGTCCCGCGCAACCCGACCGGCAAGATCGAGAAGCCGCGCCTGCGCGAGAAATACTGCGGCGAATCGCTCGTCGAAGCGCAGATCAGGAGCTGATAATGGATCTTTCAACGGCAACGCGGGAGTTCCGCGTCGACAGCAACATGATAACCGTCGGCGAGAAGATGCGCGAGGCGGATATCCTGCGCCAGTTCCAGCAGACCGGCATGGACCACCTCGAAAACGCCGGCCACGGGCTGAAGGTGCTTCAGGCGGAGCATCAGCTCTTCCTGCTCGCGCGCAATTCCGTGCGTTTCTATCTGACGCCGGAGTATTACGACAAGCTGACCGCGTTCACCTGCGCGCCGCGTTACGACGGGCTTTTCTGCGTCCGTTATTACGCTATGCGCAACGAGCGCGGAGAACTCGTCGCCGACGCCTGCTCATACTGGACGCTGTTTGACAGCGAAAAGCTGCGCATCATCCGCCCCGGACACGTGGACGATTCCTACCTGCCGAGGGTGGAGGCGTTCACCGTGACCGCGCCGCCTCCGCGGAGACTGACTCCGCCGGAGGGCATGACCGAGATAGGCAGGCATACCGTGCAGCTGCACGAGACCGACCAGTACGGGCATCTGAACAACACCCGCTACGTAGACGTGCTCCGCAACCTGCTGCCCGCCGACGAGCGCATTTCCGAGCTTGAGATGAATTATAACAAACAGCTTCCGCCCGGCGCGGAGTTCTCCGTCGTCACCGACGGGCAGGGCTTCTACGCCTTCATCAGCGAGGGCGCGAACTGCTTTTCCGCGATAGTGAAAACAGAGAAGATTTGAGGCGCAAGGGCATATGAAGCACGCGAAACCGGGCAAGCTTTCGCCGAAAATGAAAAAGACAGCGCTTATCGCGCTGATAACGCTCGCGGTGCTTGCCGCCGCGGCGCTGACGCTGCATTTCGTGAACGACCGCCAGGTCGAGTTTATCGGCCTGCCCGCCGAGCGCGTGACTGTGGAGTGCGGCTCAGACTACGCGCCGCCGGAGGTCACCGCCGAACTGCGCGGCAACATTTTCGACAGGGAAGGAACGCCGCTCGAGGTTGAACTTGAAGGCGAAGCGGATACGGCGAAGGTCGGCGAATACGAGCTGACGTGGAGCGTTTCTTATTTCCTCGGCTCGCAGAGCCGCAGCTGCGTCGTCGAAGTCGTCGATACGACGCCGCCCGTGATAACGCTGACGCCGGAGGAGCGCGAATACGTCCTGCCCGGTACCGATTACGACGATCCCGGCTACTCCGCCGTCGATACCGTCGACGGCGACCTTACCGCCGCCGTAGTGCGCGTCATCGAGGATAAGATCGCGACCTATACCGTCACCGATTCCTCCGGCAACGTCGCTACCGCGACGCGCGAGATACCGTTCGACGATCCCGTTCCGCCGGAGATAACGCTGAAGGGCGAAAAGAGCATCACCTTCACCGTCGGCGAAGCGACCTTCGAGGAGCCCGGCTACACCGCGACCGATAACCTCGACGGAGATATTACCGACAAGGTCGAGGTCAAGGGCTCGGTCGATAACAACAACCCCGGCTACTATACGATACGCTACACCGTCAAGGATTCCTACGGCAACGAAACAACCGTCCGCCGTTCGATAACTATACGCGACAAGAACGGCAAGGTCCCCGGCGACGAGGATTCGCCGGAGGTCGACGGCACCGGCAAGGTCATCTACCTTACCTTCGACGACGGACCGAGCGCGTATACCGAAAAACTGCTCGACGTGTTGAAGAAATACAACGTCAAGGCGACCTTCTTCGTCGTCAAGACCGGACGCGTCGACCTTATCGCGCGCGAAGCGGCGGAGGGACACACCGTCGCGATTCACAGTCTGACGCACGATTACGGCAAGATATACACGAGCGAAGAGGCGTATTTCGCCGATATCGACGCGATGAACGAGATAATCAAGGAGCAGACCGGCTCCTACTCGACACTGCTCCGCTTCCCCGGCGGCAGCTCGAACACCGTCAGCGCGAGATACAGCAAGGGCATTATGACGCGACTTGCTAAAGCGGTCGAGGAGCGCGGCTATAAATACTTCGACTGGAACGTTTCGAGCGGCGACGCGGGCGGAACGACCAGCACCGAGCAGGTTTACAAAAACGTAGTCAACGGCTGCGCGGGACGCAAATACTCCGTCGTGCTCCAGCACGATATAAAGGGTTTCAGCGTCAACGCCGTCGAGAAGATAATCGTCTGGGGGCTCGAGCACGGCTACACCTTCCTGCCGCTGACGCAGGATTCCCCCGGCGCACACCATAAACTGAACAACTGACCGTTTCACGCGCGCGGCGCGTTTTGACAGAAAAAACATGGGAGTTACGTAATTATGGACTTCGGCTCATGGCTGCCGTCAGGCGAATTCTTGAATACGATGTTTACGAATCCGGTGCTGCTTATCGCGGTGCTGCTTACGCTCGCGGGCGTTTTCGTCAACGGCTGGACCGACGCGCCGAACTCGATCGCGACCTGCGTGGCGAGCCGCTGTATGCGTCCGCGCGCGGCGCTGCTGATGTCGGCGTTTTTCGACTTCCTCGGAGTCTTCGTCATGAGCGTCATCAGCGGCGCGGTCGCCGACACGATGGCGAAGATGCTGGATTTCGGCTCGGACAAGCACGTCTCGATGGTCGCGCTCTGCGCGGGACTCGTAGCCGTCGTCGTCTGGGCGGTCGTCGCCTGGGCGTTCGGACTGCCGAGCAGTCAGAGCCATTCGCTGATTGCCGGCATCTCCGGAGCGGCGATCGCCGCCGTCGGCAGCTTTTCCGCGATAAACTTCGGCGAGTGGAAAAAGGTCATCTACGGTCTTGGCGTTTCGATAATCGTCGGCGCGCTGCTCGGCTTCATTTATACGCGCGGCATCGGACTTATCTTCCGCCGCGCAGACCGCCGCAAGCTCGACCGCCCGTTCAAGCTCTCGCAGATCGGCTCCGGCGCGTTCATGTCCTTCATGCACGGAGCGCAGGACGGACAGAAGTTCATCGCGATAATGTTCATCGCCGCCTGCCTGACGAGCGGCAAAAGCACCTCCGAGGTCGAAGTGCCGTACTGGATGATGCTCGCCGTCGCGATAGTAATGGCGCTCGGCTCGGCGTTCTGCAGCGAGCGCATAATCAAGTCCGTCGGTATGGATATGGTCAAGATGGAGCGCTACGAGGCGTTCTCCGCCGATTTCGCGGGCGCGACCTGCGTCCTTATAGCCACGCTGACCGGACTCCCGATCAGCACCACCCACGCGAAGACCGCCGCGATCATGGGCACCGGCGCTTCCAAGCGCCTGACCAACGTCAACTGGGGGCTTTCCAAGCGGCTGATATATTCGTGGTTTATCGTTTTCCCGTTCTGCGGCGCCATCGGCTACGCGCTGACATGGCTCGCGCTGAAGATCTTTTAGGAGGAAATACATATGGCAAAGAAGGGTTTTGATTATTTCAAGGCGTTCGCCGGAATGGTCGACTGCGCCGTTGAAGCGTCCGCTCTGCTCGAGGAGGAGATCAACGATTTCCATCCCGACAAGGTCGAGGACGTCAGAGCGCGCCTGCACGTTATCGAAAACAGCGCCGACCGCAAAAAGCACGAGCTGATGGATAACCTCTCCCGCGAGTTCGTGCCGCCGATCGAGCGCGAGGACATCGCGCATCTCGCGAGCGAAATCGACGAGGTCGTCGACTGCATCGAGGACGTTTATCTGCGGATATATATGTATAACATGACGGAGATACCGCAGGAGGCGAAGCGCTTTACGCGCATTATCTCCATGTGCTGCCGCACCCTGCGCGACGTGATGGAGGAGTTCCCGAAGTTCCGCAAGTCCGACCGCATCGGCGCGCTTATCGTTGACGTCAACAGCATGGAGGAAGAAGGCGACAAGCTCTACGTTGAGGGACTTCACAAGCTCTACGGTGAATGCACCGACGCCGTCCGGCTGCTTACGCTGACATACTGCTTCGAGCGGCTTGAAAAATGCTGCGACGCCTGCGAGCACGTTGCGAACGTGACCGAGAGCGTAATAATGAAAAACAGCTGACCGCTGTTACCGAGAAGGCAAATAAGAGTATAAAAAAAGAGCAAGCCGCGCGGCCTGCGCTCTTTTTATGCGTTTTTGTCTTATCAGAAAAGGCCCTTGACCGCGTCGAGCGCGCCGGAGACCTTGTCGGAGGCGATTTTCGCCTTGACGCCGTCGACGATCTTGTCGATCACTTCGGGCGGTACGGAGCCGACTACGCTCTTCACCGCGGCGACCGGATCCTTCTTGAAGTTCTCGACAAGCGATTTGTCGCCCGTTATTTTCGCTATGGTTTTTTCGATGTCCATTGTTTTTCCTCCCGTATTATTTATGTTTTAAGAATAGCAGAATCGTCAGCGTTTGTCAACGCCGGAGTCAAATCTTGTCGATGAGCTTCGCCGCGACGCGGAGTATCTTCAGCGCGTCCGCGACGGTAATCTCGCCGTCGCCGTCGGTGTCGCCGATTGCGATATCCTGCTCGGTCGGCTCGACAAGCTTCGCGGCGATGCGGAGAGCTTTGAGCGCGTCAGCGACGGTGATTTCGCCGTCGCCGTCCATGTCGCCTTTGGCGATTGCGGGCGGATCGTGCGGCAGCAGTTCGTAGTTGATTTCGTTCTCGGTCGCGTATCTCAAAGCGTAGGAGTATTCGTAAACGCGCAGGGTCACGCCGCTGTTGAAGGCGTTTTTCCCGATGAATTCAACGCTGAAGGGAATCGTCGGTTTACCGTAGCTTCCGCTGGTATAGAAAGCGTCCTGCCCGATGAACTTCAGCCCTTCGCTGAAGGTGATGCTGCTGAGCGCGTTGCAGCCATAGAAGGCGTATTCGTCTATAATCTTCACGTTGCTCCCGAAGGAGACGGAGGGGAACTGGTTGCTGTAGCCAAACGCCCACATCTCAATCACTTCAACGCTCTCGGGGAGTTCCAGAGAGGTCAGTTTCGCGCCCTCCAAAGCGTAGGCGCAGATATATTTCAGGCCGGCAGGCAGGACGATCTGAGTGCCTCTGTAATAGATGAGCGCCTTGCTTGCGAGGCCGACGGTGCCCGGCTTGACCTCGTACTGTTTCGACAGATAGCTCGAATCCGTGTCTATAAGCCATTTGCCGAGATAGAGCGCGCCGTCCTCCCAGTTGTCGTCGTTCTTGGCGTAACCGGTGCGGTCGAAGGCGTCTTCGCCGATGCTCGTGATGCTGTCGGGAAGAGACGGATCGGTCAACCATTCGAAGTAAGCGAAAGCGTCGTTCGCGATCGAGGTAACGCTCCCGTCGTCGGGGATTTTGAAGCCCTGAGCGCCGGTCAGCAATCTCCCGGTTTTCGTCTCGATCAGGCAGCCGTCCTTCTCGTGGTAGTATTTGCTGCCGGAGGCGACGGTGATGGTCTCGAGCGAGTAGCATTTATAGAATGCGTTTTCGCCGACGCTCGTCACGGTGGAGGGGATGCTGATGGAAGTCATCGCCCAGCTCGTGTCGAAAGCGTTTTTGCCGATGCTCGTGACGCCTTCTTCGATGACGACGGTCTTCGGCGCGTAGCCCCACGGGCCGCGGAACATGAAGTCCGACATTTCGCCGGCGCCGCTGATTATCAGCGCTCCGTCGTCGTCCATGGCCCAGGTGAGGTTTTCACCGCAGGTGCCTTCTTCGGCGGACGCGACGATACCCGTCGGCAGCAGCGCCGCAAGCATCAGCAGCGAGATAAGAAGCGCGATGCGGGTTCTGAGTTTTCTCATTTCGGTTACCTCCGGTATTATCACATTCCGAGCGAGTCGTTGACTATGATGACGTTGATGCGCCCCTCGTGGCGGGAGTAGCGGGTGATGAGGAACTGACAGCAGATCGTGTCGGGCGACTTGCAGTCCGCGCAGGCGCCGGTTTTCGAGCAGGGGGTGTTCAGGTTGAAACGCTGGACGTTGCACGGAGCCGCGACGTTGCGCGCGCGTTTCATCGCGGAGTCGACGTCGGGGCATATCTTGTTTATGCCGACAATCATCACGATTTTTCTCGGCCCGAAGGCGATCGCGGAAACGCGGTTGGCGTTGCCGTCTATGTTGACAAGAATGCCGTCGTCGGTCATGGCGTTGGCGCTGGAGAGGAAGACGTCCGCGTCGTATGCGGCGAGCGCGGCGTCGTGCCTGTCGGCGAAGGTCGTGCGGTCGATGAAGTTGTAATTGCCGTTCTTGAGCGCGTCGACCAGCCCGATTTCAAAAGCGCTCATCGCGCCGCCCATCGTCACGGAGCTTCCCTCCGGGATGAGCCCGAGCGCGATTTTCAGCGCGGCCTCGCGGTTTTCGGCGTAAAAGCCGCGCATGTTGCGGCTCTCGAGCCCCTTGATGGTTTTCTGCGCGAGCAGTTCGTTACGCTTGAATACGTTTTCGTTCATTACTTTCCGCTCCTTTTCTTTTCGGCGCGCTTTTCAAAAACGCGCCTCGCCGCGTAGGACGCGACGGTCAGCACCGTGAGGCATGCCGCCGTGATCGCGAGGGCGAGCATCACGCGCCTGTGCGAAGCTTCCGCCTCCGCGCTCTCGCGCTCGGTTTCCTTCTTCGCCTGCTCCGCCGCTTCCGCGGCCGCCTGCTCCTCCGCGATGCGCTTCGCCTCGGCTTCCGCCTCGAGCCGCGCCTGCTCGGAGTAGGTTGTTATGTTTTCCAGAAAGTCGTTTTTGTTCACGTCCTCGCCGACGGTCGTCCGCGCGAGTCCGTAATTGCAGGGCGAATACGTCGTTATCTCGCTCGCCTTCGTTATTTCCTTATTCTTGCCGAAGATCCAGTCGCGGAACCAGGAGTTTGTCTGACTCAGGTGGCACATGAAACCCTCCTGACTGACCTGGAACGCCGTCTTTCCGCCGAATGCCTCGAGCGGCTCGTCCCAGTTCATCACTATCGGGTTTTCCTCGTAGGAGTGCAGATAGATTTTCGGGACGTCCCACGCGCCGTACTGCGAAACGCTCACGGGGTCGCTTTCGGCGTCTGCGGCGAGCGGAGCCGCTTCAAGCAGCGTCGCGGCGCAGAGCATGTGTTGCCCGTGCCCGTATTCGCCTTTCGGATCGTGGCTGACGACGACCTGCGGCTTGAACCTGCGTATAACGCGTATCTGTTGGAGCAACGCGTCCTCGCGGGACATTCCCGCGGCTTTGAGGTTTTTCACCGCCTGCGCCTCCGTTTCGGAGTAGGCGTCGGGGATATCGCCGATAACGGGATAGTGCCGGACGCCGACGGCCCAGAGACCTTTCAGCAGTTCGTGCCTGCGGTGCGGTCTGTTCGTGTGGTCGGTAAAATATGCGACCTGCACTTCGCAGTCGCCGCGCGAGGTGTAATAGGGGAGAACGCCGGCAAAGAATAGCTGCTCGTCGTCGGCGTGGGTGGAGATCAGCAGCAGGTCCGCTTTTTCGCAGGGCGGATCCCAGCGCTGTACCCACGCGGGCAGCTCGCCTGCGGCGAAGGCGTAAACGTCGCAGACGTTCACTTTGTCGGGGAAGAAGAGCGTCAGCTCGCGCGAGTTGAGCGCGGAGACGTCAACGGGCAATTCAAGGTAGTTCGCCGCGACGTCGACGCGTTTGTCGCCGCTTTTGACGTAGAAGGTCGCGGGCGTGTCCGCGAAGACGATATAAAGCGTGCTCACCGCCGCCGGCGCGGACAGAGTGATGCTGCCGTGCACGACCGCTTCCGTGCGGAAACTGCTGTCGGTCAGCGGGTTCACGTTCTCGCCGAGGTAGTTGCTTTTCACCGGCGTGTATGCGCCGTTAATTTCAAGGTGCAGACGCTGCGCCTGCGCGGGTTCCTCGCCTTCGGCGAATACCGGAAGCGCTCCCGCCGTCAGCACGAGCAGCGCGATAATCAGCGCGAGCGCGCGCCGCAGCGCCGCGGCTTTGCGCGCATTTCGGGGTTCGTTCACGCCGTTGCCTCCTTTGCGTAAAATGTATAGTATAAGTATATCATTTTTTCGGGAATTATCAATATCGGATTTCGTTTTCGGGCAAAAAAGCGGGGAAGGGCGGAGCGTTTTTGCGCGTTAAAAGGCAAAAACGGGATTTTTTGCGCCGTCGGCGGATTTTTTGAAAAAAATTACATAAAAGGGTTGCAAAACGCATATCTTTGTTGTATAATAGCAAAGCACCGAGGGGAAGCACGCGCGGAACGTCGGCAAATATCGCGGAGTAGAGCAGTTCGGTAGCTCGTCGGGCTCATAACCCGGAGGTCGTGGGTTCAAATCCCTCCTCCGCAACCATTTAGAGAGTTCATAACGGATTTGAGTTATGGACTCTCGTTTTTTTGTAAAAAGGGCTTGACAAATGCGTTGCATGTGATATAATACTGCGATTTCGATTTGTGAACGAAATGGACGGTTTGGGAGAATAATTTCACGGAGGTCTATTATGCATCACTATCGCTACGTATCAGAAGAAGAATCCGCGCCTTATAAAGAGGGAATCATCAAAATCATAAAAATGGTTCAAGACGAGGTACGGGACAGATTCACTTTCCAATTCACCTTTATCGGCAGTTCGAGTCGCAATATGATCACTTTCGATCCGACAACGAATATCGGTTTCGATTTTGATATCAACCTTGAATTGAACGATAACGCCAAAAACTACTCTCCCAAAGAAATCAGAACAATTCTACGTAATGCTCTTGCCCGTATCGCAATGCAGCACAACTATAATAAATGCGAAGATTCAACGCGTGTTATTACGATAAAGGTTATTGACTATTGGCATTTTGTGATTTCGCACAGCTGTGATTTTGCCATAGTTTATAACGGTAGAGGCGGTCAACAGTACATCCGTTTTAATAAAGAAACCGGTAATTACACTTGGGAATTTCAAAAGCAACCATATAATGATCTTGAAAAGCGTGCTGAGTATCTCAAGAAACATGGGCACTGGAATAAAGTCCGTGATTTGTATCTTGATAAGAAAAACCTCAACGATAATCCCGACAAACATTCGCGGTCGCTCTATGCTGAAACAATAAATGAATGCTACAATCGATATCACAACTGAATAGCCCTTATGTATCGGAGCAGGTTCGCCTGCTCCATTTTGTTTATCCTACTTTCTCAGTCTCTTCTCCGTCGTCGCCGTAGTGCACCTTGATCGGCGCGCAGGAGATATACTCCACCGAAACGCCCTGACGCGTATCCTTCGAAAAACGTGTAGACGTTTCATCAGGTATCTCCAGATAACCGACGAAGCGGTAGTAGATCACCACGCGCTGAGTGCGGTTCTTGCCAACGCCTTCTGTCTCATGCACCTCGATTTTGTCGATCAGCTCGGTCAGAAGATTCTTTGTCAGCATCTTCATTTCCATAAAGCGGCGGATCGCGGTAACGAACTTGTCCCGCTCGTAGCGGCGATCGTCGAGGTCTTTGAGCTTCTCCTGCAAATGGATGATACGGTCTTTGACGCTCGCCCGCTCCTCGTTGAACCCGCGGGACAGCACCATATAATCCTCGTCGCCGACTTTGCCGCTCACGTTGTCCTCGTACAACTTCTTCATGAGCTTCGGGATCAGTTCGAGCCGCTTGGTCGCCTTCGCCAGCTCTCCTGTCGTCTGCTTATGCGCCGTCTGATAGTCCTTATCGCTCTTGCGCGCAAGGATCTCGGCAAAACGTTCCTCGTCGTTTTTCAGATATTCCGCGAGCCGTCTCAGCTCCATCGTCACGATGGTATAGAGCGCGTCGGCGCGGATATAGTGCCTTGTCTTGCAGGTGCCGCGATAGTCCTTTTCGTAGTTTGAACAGGAGAAAAAGTGGATATCCTTATTGGTGGTGCTGGTGTGATACCACAGCTTTTTCCCGCAGTCCGCGCAATAGACGAGATCGCAGAAGATGCTCTTCGGT
>JAFZXI010000091.1 GCA_017616855.1 Clostridia bacterium
CATCGCGATCGACGGTTTCCACGGCGGAACGGGCGCGGCGCCCACGCGCATTCGCGACAACGTCGGTATCCCCATCGAGCTTGCGCTCGGCAGCGTGGATCAACGGCTTCGCGAAGAGAATATCCGCGACAACGTCTCGTTGGTCGTCGCGGGCTCCATTCGCTGCAGCGCGGACGTCGTTAAAGCAATCTGCCTCGGCGCGGACGCGGTGTATATCGGGTCGGCGGCGCTCGCGGCGATGGGCTGCCACCTCTGCCGCACCTGCAATCTCGGCAAATGCAACTGGGGTATCGCGACGCAACGCCTCGACCTCGTCAAGAGATTGAACCCCGATCTCGCGGCGGAACGCCTGATCAACATGCTGACAGGATGGAACCACGAAATTCAGGAAATGATGGGCGGAATGGGAATCAACTCCATCGAAGCGCTTCGCGGCAACCGCCTTATGCTCCGCGGCGTCGGCATGACGGATAAGGAACTCGAGATACTCGGTATCTCGCACGCGGGGGAGTGATGATATGAAAAGAGTTTACGTCAACGAGGAATGGTGCCTCGGCTGCCATCTCTGCGAATACAACTGCGCTTTCGCAAACTCCGGAGCGCGCTATATGACAGCGCTGAAGGGGAAAAAGATTTTTCCGCGCATACACGTCGAAGGCGACGATAAGATAACCTTCGCCGTTTCCTGCCGCCACTGCGAAGATCCGATATGCGTCAAAAGCTGTATCGCCGGCGCGATATCGAAGCAGGACGGAGTCGTACGTATCGACAGGACGAAATGCGTCGGCTGCCTGACCTGCGTGCTCGTCTGCCCTTACGGCGCTCTCGCGCCAGGAGAGGACGGGGTAATGCAGAAGTGTGAGCTGTGTCTCAACAACACCTGCGGAGCGCCCGCCTGCGTGACGGGCTGTCCGAACAAGGCGATAGTGTATGAGGAAAGGAGCGAGGCGGAGTGAAGAATTACGTTATAATCGGCAACGGCGCCGCCGCTATCGGGTGCATTGAAGGTATCCGCAGCGTCGACTCCGAAGGCGCGATAACCGTCGTTTCCAAAGAACCGCATCACGTCTATTCGCGGCCGCTCATCTCGTATTACCTCGAGGGCAAGACCGATCTCGAACGCATGAATTACCGCGCGCCCGATTTCTACGTAAAAGCGGGCTGCGGCGTTCTCCGCGGCGACTCCGCCGTGAAGATCGATTCCGCCGCAAAAACCGTAACGACGGAAAAAGGGAAAACGCTCCCTTACGACGCTCTGTGCGTTGCCGCGGGTTCATCGCCGTTCGTGCCGCCGTTTGAGGGCCTCGACACGGTCGAAAACAAGTTCGGTTTCATGACGCTGGACGACGCGCTCGCGCTCGAAAAGGCGCTCACGCCGGAAACGCGCGTGCTCATCGTCGGCGCCGGACTCATCGGACTGAAATGCGCGGAGGGTATCCGCGACAGAGTGAAAAGCATCACCGTCTGCGATCTTGCCGACCGAGTGCTTTCAAGCATTCTCGACGCGGATTGCGCCTCTGTGATACAGCGCCATCTTGAAGAAAACGGCATCTCGTTCCTGCTTTCGGACAGCGCGGCGAGGTTCGACAAGAACGTCGCGTATATGAAAAGCGGCGCCGAGGTCGGGTTCGACGTCCTCGTGCTCGCTGTCGGCGTAAGGGCGAACTCCGCGCTCGTCAGGGACGCCGGCGGTGAAGTCAACCGCGGAGTCATAATAGACACGCGGATGAAGACCTCACTTCCGGACGTTTACGCCGCCGGAGACTGCGCAGAAGGTTACGACGCTTCGCTCGGCGCGAACCGCGTGCTCGCGATCCTGCCCAACGCCTATATGCAGGGGCATACCGCCGGCGTTAACATGGCCGGCGGCGATGCGGTGTTCGATAACGCGATCCCCATGAACTCGATTGGGTTCTTCGGGCTTCACATCATGAGCGCCGGCTCTTACGACGGTGACATGACAGAGATAAAGGACGGCGGAACGCTCAAGCGCTTCTTCGTGAAGGAGGGCCTGCTTAACGGCTTTATGCTCATAGGCGGCACCGAACGCGCCGGTATTTACACCTCGCTGATACGCGAAAGGGTACCGCTCGACACGATTGATTTCGAATCCGCGGAAAAAATCGCGTCAAATTCGATTTTTTCGTCTGAAATACGTAGAAAAAAGTTCGGGGGTGTAGTATAATGATTATTAACGTATCTGACTACGCTTACAAGGATATAAACGAAGCGCTCCGTCAGGGTGACGGGGAATACCGGCTGACCGATTGCCTCGGGCAGCGGTTTATCGCCGCCGGTATGTCGGGGATAGATGTCGAGATCGACGGAGTTCCCGGCAATGCGCTCGGCGCCTACCTGAACGGCGCGCGTATAACCGTAAACGGCAACGCGCAGGACGCCGTCGGCGACACTATGAACGGCGGCGAGATAATCGTCCGCGGGAACGTCGGCGACGCGGCGGGCTACGCTATGCGCGGCGGCAGAATCTTCGTCGAAGGCGACGCCGGATACCGCGCAGGCATTCATATGAAGGCGTACCGCGACAAGATCCCCGTCATAGTTATAGGCGGAAAATCCGGCAGCTTCCTGGGCGAATACCAGGCGGGCGGCGTTATCGTCGTCCTCGGCCTGACTGACGACGACAGACGCATCGTCGGCAATTTCCCGTGCACCGGTATGCACGGCGGCAAAATGATACTCCGTTCCGACTGCCGCGGCGTCGTTTTTCCGGGGCAGGTGACCGCGAGGGCCGCTACGCCGGAAGATATGGAAGAGATAAAACAATACGTGTCGGAGTACTGCGAGCTCTTCGGCGCCAATCCGGACGAGATCATGGATTCGCCGTTCACCGTCGTAACTCCGGACAGCAAGAATCCCTATAAGCAGCTTTACGTTGCAAATTAGAACGCGGGAGGAAAATATGAACTATTCAAAAGAAGAGGTCATGCAATACGTTGCGGAAGAGGACGTTAAGTTCATACGTCTTGCTTTCTGCGACGTTTTCGGTAAGCAAAAGAATATTTCCATCATGCCGGAAGAGCTTCCGAGGGCGTTTGAATACGGCATAGCGTTCGATGCTTCGGCGATAGAGGGCTTCGGAGACGAGGCCCGCTCCGACTTATTCCTGCATCCCGAGCCGGAGACGCTGACTCCGCTCCCGTGGCGCCCTGAGCACGGGCGCGTCGTGCGCATGCTTTGCAATATCACTTACCCGGACGGAACGCCATTCGAGTGCGACACGAGAAGTCTGCTCAAAAAGGCGGTCGCCGACGCGGCAGCGCAGGGCTGCGCGTTCTATTTCGGAGCCGAGCAGGAGTTTTATCTCTTCGAGCTTGACGAGAATATGGAGAAGACGGATAAGCCGTACGACGAGGCCGGATACATGGACATAGCCCCCGCGGATAAGGGCGAAAACATACGCCGCGAAATATGCCTTACGCTTGAGCAGATGGGTATCCGTCCGGAAAGCTCGCATCACGAGGAGGGACCCGGCCAGAACGAGATTGACTTCCGGTATTCCGACGCGTTGAGCGCAGCGGATAACGCCCTGACCTTCCAGACGGTAGTACGTACAGTTGCGCGCCGCAACGGGCTTTACGCCGACTTTTCGCCTAAGCCGATAGCCGATAAACCCGGCAACGGTTTCCATATCAATGTATCCGTTAAAGCGGACGGAGTCGATGCGTTTCAGCATATGATTGCGGGCATCCTCGGGCGTGTTGCCGAAATCACCGCGTTTTTGAATCCGACTGCGGATTCCTACCGCCGCCTCGGACGGAACAAGGCGCCGGGATACGTTTCCTGGTCGCATGAAAACCGCTCGCAGCTCATCCGCGTTCCTGCGGCGGTCGGCGAATACCGCCGCGCCGAGCTTCGCTCCGCGGACCCGGCGGCGAACCCGTATCTCGCGTTCTCGCTTTTGATCTACGCGGGACTGGAGGGAATCAGAAACGGCGCAGTTCTGCCCGCGCCCGCGGATATCAATCTTTTCAAGGCGGACGCCGCGACTCTTGCGCGGTTCCAAAAGCTGCCGGACGGGCTTGAAGCTGCAAAAGCCGCCGCGGCTGCAAGCGCGTTTGTGAAAGAGCACATACTCGCGCCGGTCCTTGCCATCTACTGCGAGTAACAGATATAGAAATACAGAAAAAGGAGGGGAGCATATGAGTCTGAAAGAGCGGATATACAGCGTTCTTCTCGTTTCCGCGTCCGCCAATCTCAACCACAGTATGCTCGAATTGCTCCCGTCCCTGAAATACGATCCCGTGAAAACCGTCGGCAACGTCAGCGCCGCCAAACGTGCCCTCGCGGAGCGCGACTTCGACTTCGTGATAGTCAATTCGCCGCTTCCGGACGAGGACGGAATGCGCTTTTCCATCGACGCGGGAGGGAAGAAGAGCACCGTCGCGCTGCTGATGGTGCCTTCCGAGCAGTATTCGGAATACTTCGACCGTTCCGCCGAGTTCGGCGTTTTCCTGCTTTCAAAGCCGCTTTCGCGGATGTCTGTAACGCTCGCGCTCGACTGGCTCGCCAGCGCGCGGGAACGCCTGCGGCAGACGGAGAAAAAGGTGCTTTCCGTCGAGGAAAAGATGGACGAGATTCGCCTTGTAAACCGCGCGAAATGGCTGCTCATCAGCGAGCTGAAGATGACCGAGCCCGATGCCCACCGCTATATCGAAAAGCAGGCGATGGACCGCTGCGTGCCCAAACGCCGCGTCGCGGAGGATATAATAAAAACCTACAGTTAGTTATTTAATCACGGTGTCCGAAGTTCGAATCTCCGATGTGTCGCTAAAACCCCCGTTCCGAAAGGGACGGGGGTTTTAATTGTAAAGGAAAACCACGCGATAGTCGCGTGGTTGGAAAAAGGTTAACCGATAAAGAAAAATCCTCCAAATGTGATAGAATAGGATGACCTGCCAGTCAAACAAACAACACAAAAGGAGGATAAATCTATGCCAAAAGAA
>JAFZXI010000092.1 GCA_017616855.1 Clostridia bacterium
ACGGGCACGTCATGCTGACAGGCGACGCCGCGTTCGTGTATGAAGGCGATGTCGAGATATAGCGCCCGCGCAAGCGCGGCCGCAGCTAAATCGGCGCTTCGCACCGGCTGAATTCGGCTTCGCCGAGCTAAATTTGCCTTCGGCAAGCTAAATTCGCCCTGACGGGCGAGCTAAGGAAAAAACGGCTCCTTCGGGAGCCGTTTTGAATTATAACAACATCTGATAACGCCGACTTCGTCGTCGGTCGATATGTCCGCGCGCGCGGACTCGATATACGCCTTCGGCGTTCGATATATCGCTGAAGCGATTCGATATATTCGCTGACGCGAATGAGAAAGGAACAAATCGCTCCGCGATTTGAATTATTCAAACTGCGACCGCAGGGAGCGGTTTGCACGTTTCTTATTTGCGGAGCAAATATATCGAGTCAGCGGAGC
This sequence comes from Clostridia bacterium, assembly GCA_017616855.1. GTDB lineage: Bacteria > Bacillota > Clostridia > Oscillospirales > RGIG8002 > RGIG8002. Next base: position 438 of record JAFZXI010000092.1, read on the forward strand.
TGACATATCGAGTTGCCGTCAGGCAACATATCGAATCGCCCATAGGGCGATATATCGACCCGAGCCGACGGCGAGGAAAGACCCGCTTTGGTCCTCGGAGACAAAAAAGTTACAAAAGAGTAACAAAAAGTTACAATTACCGCGAAAAAGTAACAGAAAAGTTACAAAACGCCCGTCAAAGGTTACAAAACTGTAACTAATTTGTAACCGCTTTTTGAGATTTAATATGCTATAATATTATCGTGATAAGAAAAAACGGCGCTCACAAAGGAGGCGTTGAAAATGAAAAAACTGTTCGCATTACTGCTTGCGTTCGCGACGGCGCTGACGCTTTTCGCCTGCGCGAAGGCGCCGGAGCCGGCGGCAAGCAGATCTGCGCCGGAGGCGAGCGACAACGGCGAACCCGAATTCACGTTCGTGGACGTTCGTCCTTCCGCTACCGAAAAATACCTACCGACGTCGCTCGGGATCGAGATGAAAAACGTCAATCTCCAGGCGGTCCGCGACGACCGCCATCTGATAGACGCCGAGATCGAAACCGCCATGCAGTACGGAAAGACCAAAGCGGAAGCGATGGCAATGACCGGAAGCGAATTTAAAGAACTTCAAAGAAAGCAAAAACTCGACGCAGCAACTATAAAAAACCTCCGCACTCTTTTCCCCGAAGTTCCGTACAGCGTACTGCTTAACTGGACCTTCGACGATTATGAGGCGTACAGCTACGCAAAAACGTATGAAAGTATGAGACCGAGCGAGGAGATCCTCGCCGAGCTCGAGCGCCGCGGGATAACGGAGGACGACTTCGTGCGGCTTCGCAAGTTTTACGAATACGAATCCGACGAAGAGATAATCGCAAAGAGCGACGATGAGTTGAGAGCTACGATCATCAAGGACTACGAGCAAAAACTCGAATACGCCCGCGCGGTCTCAAACGACGACTACGGAGATTGATACGGACTAACCCCGAAAGGAGCGATGATATAATATGAAACGCTTTTTCGCATTACTGCTCGCGGCAGCGATGGCGCTGACGCTTTTCGCATGCTCGAAGGCGCCGGATCCGGTCGCGTCCTCGAGCGGGCCGGGCGGGCCGAAGCTCTATATCCTCGCGGACCGCGGCGAGGGCAAGATGTATTATAAGGTACTCGAGCTGCATCCCGACGCGGAGTTCGACGGCGCGGACGAACCGATGGAGGATAAGTATATCGAATACCTCATCCGCTGCCAGGTCTACGAGGAGCAATACCGCGACTGGACGAACGGCCAAGCCGAGGAGTGCCTGCGCGGCAAGGCCTACCGCCTTGAGCGTGAATACTCCGCGGCGAATCTCGCGAAGTTCAATGAGCTCGGGCTGACGACGAACAAGCTGCATACGCTGCTGAATCTGAGTTACGGCGTCGAGGATATAATGAATATGACCGCCGATCAGGTGCCCGGAAGTATCGAAGGACCCGCGCAGAGCGACGTGGTCATATACAACAAGCTCTACGCCGTGGTGCCGAGCGCCAAAGCGAAGATGCTGACCGCCGACGAAGTCACCGTATTGGGGCTGACGGCCGAAACGACGCAGGAAGAGCTCGTGCAAAAGCTCGGCGAGCCGAAAGAGATAGTGCCTTATACTGAAGAGCAATATGAGAAAAAAGCGTATATATATGATGGTATGCGCTTCACGTTTATAGAAACGCTGAACGGCGAACCGTTTTCCTATCCCGGCTTATACCTCGCGGAGTTCACAAACGATGACCTGACCTATATGAGAGGCATCAAGCTCGGCGATTCGCTCTATGACGTCGTCTCTAACTTCCCGCAGGAGCTCGATTACCGTTCGGGCAGGCTTTACGGCGATAAAACCGATAAGTTTTCCGCCGGCTTCGCGGAGCTGCAAACTTATGACGTACTCACCCTGGAGCGGGGAAACTACGAGCTCTTTATCTGCTGCGGGTGGTGGCCGACGGTGTGCATAAACTTCGACGACGATCTGAAGGCCGAGTCGATTTATATCTATTATCATTCCAACGGGCTCAGTTATCCGTAATACCGCGAGCATAAAAACGCCCCGGGGCAGATGCCTCGGGGCGTTTTGTTTTATTCCATTTTATAATGCAAACTGGAAAACGCAATACCCTGCGTAAATGCAGAGCAGCAATATTCCCTGCCAGCGGCTTACCTTGCCGCGGATCAGCGCGGGGAGCGCCATTATCAGCATGACCGCGCCCATGACGGGGATATCCACGGCGAGCGAGGCGTTCATGCCGCCTATCAGCTTCTCGGTCGGCAGCGTGAACGGACTGACCGTCATCGCCGCGCCGCTGACGAGCACGATATTGAAAAGGTTCGCGCCTATGATATTGCCGAGGGAAAGGGCGCTGTGCCCCTTGACGAGCGAGGTTATCGCCGTCACAAGCTCCGGCAGCGACGTCCCGAGCGCGACGAAGGTCAGCGCGACGACGGATTCCGGCACGCCGATGCCGAGCGCGATCTTCGTTCCGTTATCGACCAGCAGCTTCGCTCCGCCCGCGATCAGCCCGGCTCCGAGCACGAGCAGGAAGATATCCTTCCACGCCTTGCCCTGCGGCGCTTCTTCGGGCTCCGCTCCGTCGCCCCCCGCGTGCGGCTCGAGCTTTTTGCCCGCGCGGCGCGAGGCGATTATCAGCGCGAACATATACGCGACGAATACGACGAGCAGTCCGACGCCCATCAGGCGCGAGAAGCTCCCCGACGTATACGCGACTGCGGCGTAGACCGCGGCGGCGCCGAAGAAGAACGCAAGCGGCAGGCGCAGCGTCTTTTTATCGACTTCGGACGGGCGGACCGCCATCGTGACCGCGGAGATAAGCGCGGTGTTGCATATCACCGAGCCGATGGCGTTGCCGTAGGCGGTGGCGCTGTATCCTTCGAAAGCGGCGGTCACGGAGACCATGACCTCCGGCAGCGTCGTGCCTATCGCGACGACAGTCGCGCCGATGATGAGCTCCGACATCTTCAGCCGGCGCGCGACGCCGACGGCTCCGTCGACGAACCAGTCGCCGCCGAAGATAAGCATCACGAGCCCGAGTATGAACAGTAATACGGCAACAAGCATTACCTTTCTCCTTCGCTGACACGGCGCGGGCATGTTCCCGCGCAGTTTTCGCGTATATTATAACCGCTCCGGCGCAGAATGTCAACAACTCAAAAAAGCACTTGACAATATCACGATACCGTGATATAATGTTAGCGAAAGAGGGAGTGATATATGCCTGTTATCTCCAGATTCTACGGTATCGTCATAAGAATGTATTTTCAGCAGGCGGAGCATAATCCGCCGCATATTCACGCCATTTACGGCGAAGATATGGCTGTGGTCGAAATAAACAGCGGCAGCGTGCTCGAAGGGCAGCTTCCGCAGAAGGCGCTCGCCATGGTCAGAGAATGGACGGAGCTTCACAAAACCGACCTGCTGCATATGTGGGAATCACAGGACTTCGAGCCCATTCCTCCGCTCGAATAAGGAGGCGCACTATGTTTCATAAAATCAAATCCGTGAACGCTCTGCCGGATCACCGGCTTTGCGTATTCTTTTCCGAGGGCGTAACGAAGCTATACGACGTCAAACCGCTGTTTGAAAAATGGGGCGCGTTCCGCGCGCTGAAGGACTCGCCGGAGCTTTTTCACTCCGTTGCCGTCGGCGAGGGCGGCTACGGCGTGGTCTGGAACGACGAGCTCGACCTTTCGTGCGACGAGCTCTACTTCGGCGGCGCCGAGGTACAGACGCCCTTTGACGGTCTGATAGCGTTCAGCGACGCGACGCAGCTCTGGGGGCTGAACGAAAGCACGCTCCGCAAGGCGATTTCCTACGGCAAACTCGTCAACGGCGTCGACGTCTGCAAGTTCGGCAAGCAATGGGTGATCTCGAGGAAGGCGATGGAGCGCGAATACGGCGCTCCCGCGAGCTGATTTTGCCCTCCCGCAAAAAACCGCGCTTCGGCACAAAAAAACGCTTGACAAATCGGTTTTTATACTATATAATACTCTGGCTATGGGTATCACCCACGGTATCCTTGCCCCGAAAGGGGCCATAAGTCCAAAAGGAGGTGCAACAATGTCAAAGATCAAGAACAACTACGAAGCTATGTTCGTCATCGACTGCGATCTCGACAGCAAGGAAGAAAACGCTACCGCCAATCTGGTGGCGAAATTCAAGGCCTTCATCGAGGAGAACGCCGAGAACGTCGAGCTCGAGGAGTGGGGCATGCGCAAGCTCGCTTATCCGATCAACTACAAGGAGAGCGGCTACTACTGCGTCTGCAGATTCACCAGCGAGACCGAGTTCCCCGCCGAGCTGGAGCGTAACTTCAACATCAACGAGAACATTATCCGTTATCTCGTTATCAAGCTTGAGAAGTAAGGGAGGAAAACATCAATGATCAACAAAGTCATTCTTATGGGCCGTCTCGTGGCCGATCCCGAGCTCAAGCGCACCGCGAACGACGTTGCCGTCGTTTCCACCCGCATCGCCGTTGACCGCGATTTCAAATCCGCCAACGGTGAGCGTCAGGCTGATTTCATCGATATCGTCTGCTGGCGCGAAAGAGCGGAGTTCGTCTCCCGCTACTTCCGCAAGGGCAACATGATCGCCGTCGTCGGCTCGCTGCAGAGCCGTCAGTACGAGACCAAGGACGGACAGAAGCGTACCGTCATCGAGGTCGTTTGCGATCAGGTCTCCTTCACCGGCGAAAAGGCGAATAACGGCGGCGGCTTCGCGCCCCGTCAGGACGCGCCCGCTCCGGAGTTCACCGCCCCCGGCGGAGACGACTTCGAAGAGGTCGACGACGACAGCCAGCTGCCCTTCTGAGCAGCGCCCGAATCCATAACTAAAGGAGTGTTATAAATGGAAAAAGAGAATAACGCGCCGCGCTTCTCCAAGAAGCCCCGCAAGAAGGTCTGCGCTTTCTGCGTCGACCGCGTCGATTACATCGACTATAAGGACGTCGGCAAGCTCCGCAAGTACATCTCCGAGAGAGCGAAGATCCTGCCCCGCAGAACCACCGGTACCTGCGCTTATCATCAGACTCAGCTGACGACCGCCATCAAGAGAGCCCGCCACTGCGCGCTGCTCCCCTACGTCAACAACTGAGGAAAAAACAAAATGAACAGCTATCCGCGAGGATGGCTGTTTTTTTGCATATTTTTCGCGCTCCGGCAGAAACTACCGATGAAACGGGGTGGTTTTTACGGATAAAGAAAGCTACGGCGAGCTCGTAAAGCGCGGCTCCCCGCCCTCGCCGAAGGTGAAAAACGCGGCGTTCGCGTTCCTTTTCGGCGGCGCGTTCTGCGTCCTCGCGGAAGGCGTTAAGGCGCTGCTTTCCTCCGCCGTCGCGGACGAAAGCGCCGTCGGCAAGTGGGTGACCGTCGTCATGATCGCACTCGGCTGCGCGCTGACCGCGCTCGGGCTTTACGACAAGCTCGCGCGCTTCGGCGGCGCGGGCACGCTCGTGCCGATAACCGGCTTCGCCAACGCCGTCACCTCCCCCGCGATGGAATACCGCCGCGAAGGGCTCGTGACGGGCACGGCGGTGGGCATGTTCAGCATCGCGGGGCCGGTCATCGTCTTCGGCGTCAGCGCGAGCGTCGTTTACGGGCTGATAATATACGCCTTCGGGCTTTATTGAGGCGGCTATGGGTAAAAACGAACTGATACGCTTCCGCTCCGCGCCTTCGGTCACGGGCTTCTCCGCGGTCGGACGCAAGGAGGGCGAAGGCCCGCTCGGCGCGTTCTTCGACTGCGTCTGCGCAGACTCGCTGCTCGGCGAAAAAAGCTGGGAGACGGCGGAAAGCCGCATGCAGCAGCTCGCGCTCGACGGCGTTTTCGCGAAGGCGGGGCTGCGGGCGGAGGAGGTCGACTGCGTCTTCGGCGGCGACCTGCTGAACCAGTGCACCGCGACCTCGTACGCGGTGCGCGATATAAAGCTGCCGTTCCTGGGGCTTTACGGCGCCTGCTCCACCTGCGCGGAGGGGATGCTGCTCGCCGCGGCGGCGGTGGATTCCGGTTACGCGGAGCACGCCGCCTCCGTCGCTTCGTCGCACTTCTGCTCGGCGGAGCGGCAGTTCCGCTTCCCGCTTGAATACGGCGGCCAGCGCACGCCGACGGCGCAGTGGACGGCGACCGCGGCGGGGGCGTTCCTTTTCGCTCCGCACGGCAAGCCGCCCTACGCGGTAAGCGCG
>JAFZXI010000093.1 GCA_017616855.1 Clostridia bacterium
GCGTATCATCTCTACGTGCCGGTCTTCGTCAAGAAGATCCTTTCCTATAACTTCGATATCGCGCTGCTCAGCGGCACGACCTACCTTTCGAGTCTTTACGGCGATTACGGCAAGGCGCTTATCGAAAACGTCGGCACCCCGGTCACGCTCTTCTTCCAGTACACGTATTCGAGAAGCGAAGCCGAATGGGCTGAGGCGATCAACGCCGGCGAAAACGTCAACCGCAACTACGAGAAGAGCTTGATGTTCTATAAGGCGAATAACAACGCCGCGCTTAACGATCTGCCGGATGATACCATCCTGACGCTGTATGATATCAAGACCGGCAAGCCGTATTACGCGAAGCTGTCCAACGTCCTGACCGGCACCACGCTGAACCTCGGCGGCTTCCGCGCGATAGCGCAAGACGACAACGGCGGCTGGAGCTTCAGCGGCGCTAACTTCGCTCCGCCGACTCTCTCGAGTCTGATGGATCTCACCGCCGTGCCGGAATCGAACGGCCCGCTCATCGCGTGTGCCGACGCGGACGCCACCGTGATTGTGGGTACGCAGGGCTACCGGCCCGCGGTTGACAATGAGACGGGTACTCACAGTATCCGTGTCGGTGCAAACTCCACTACGGCGAAAGTGCAGCCGGAGCGGTATTACCTCTCGATCTATACCGAGTCGAACTCACAGAACGACGAGCTCTTCCATTACTATCTGATAACCTCGCCCTCGAGCTTCAACGATCCCGGTTACCCCTCCAAGATTGAGGATACCGGCGCTCATACGATGGTCCACCTCGTCATGGGCAAGATCTTCCACCATGCCGACCTCGACGTTGACAGCTATGCGTGGACCCAAAGCGAAGACGCGAGCGTCGATTCTCCGGTAATGACGGCGACGAATAACGAGCTTACGATCGAGCTTTCCGCGGAATTCGGCATCTCAGACCGGCTGGACGCCGATATCAAGCAGAACGTTATGGACCTTATCGACGCGACCGAGGTCTATCAGAGCTACGTCGTCTACCTGAACCGCAGAGAAAACTACGAGATCAGCAAGGTCATCCTCGGCGACCCGGCTTCCGCGGGCACCTACTCCGTGGATAACGCCGCCGCGGTGACTTACAGCGCCGCGAGCGACACCATCCGCCAGACGCAGAACTACGTTGAGTTCGTGACCGGCGACCTGCACTCGAAGTTCGCGTCGGGCAACAACTTCACGATTGAAGCGACCGTGACGCTGACCTATTCCGCCGACGCGATCCCGACGCAGTTCCCCGGCAGAGGCGATCTGCCGCCTTCGGATAACAACGGCGTAACGGTTTCCGCCGCGTCGAACATCTCCTTCCAGAAGGATGCCACGACCTACAGTAAAAACACTATTTCCGCGGACGAAACCCCCTCGAAGTCCTACTATTCCGAGAACGCCCCCGAAGTCGCGCTGCTCGACCTCAACCCGATCGGCGACAGAGTCGGCGACTTCACTCCGCTCGGCGTCAACGCGTTGAATAACGACGACGCGACCGTCGCGGATATGGACCTCGTCGCCTCGCTGAACGTCACCGCGATCGCGGACAGAGTCACCGGATACACCGACGCGGTGCTCACCTTCCGCCTTGAGCAGAAGCAGGCGGACGGCAACTACGGCGCTCTGCTGGATATCCACGACTATATGGATATAGATCTGGAGGGCCTCACGGGCATCACCAACGACTCGACGAGCTATTCGCAGGTCGTGCCGCGCGCGAATCTTACGGATACCGAAGCCGAAATCAAGGCGCCGGTCATCCACTGCCACGTCAAGACGGGCAGCGCGCTCGAGAACGCCGGACACGCGTATTCCAACTACCGCATCACCGTGACGATGGTGCTGCGCGGCGACGGAGGCGCGGTCATAACCAGCTCCCAGGCGTCCAACTTCGTCATCTACACGAACGCCAAGATTATCCCGGACTTCATAACCGCGTCGTAGCGCTTCGCGGCGAAAGACACGCAAAAAGTCAATATCAACTTCAGGCGGCTCCCTCGAATCGAGGGAGCTGCCGTTTTTGTATCGCGGAAACGGGTGAGGAGAGGGGAGAGCTTCCGACAGCTTCGTCAGCGCGGGCTCGCGCTCCTTCCGTCACGCCGCCGCTCAAAAAACTTATCAAAAAATAAAAAATATCCGTTATTATGGGTTGCATATTATTGTCAGAGATGATAAAATATTACTGTATATAACCAGAGGTGTATCTTGATGAAAAACGTGCTCGTTCTCTTCGGCGGAAGATCAACCGAATACCACATTTCGTTGCTTTCGGCGGCGTTCGTTCTGGACGGTTTCCCGCGTGATAAGTTCAATCCCGTAGCGGTCGGCATCGCCCACGAGGGCGACTGGCTGCTCTACCGCGGAAGCACCGATAAGCTCCGCGACCAGAGCTGGATCAACGACGAAAACAACCTTCCCGTGAATCTCTCGATGTCGAGCGAAAAGCCCGGGCTGATAACCGCGTCCGGCGAATACATACGCATCGACGCCGCCTTCCCGATCCTTCACGGCTCGGGCGGGGAAGACGGCTCCGCCGCGGGTCTGCTCGACATGGCGGGCATACCCTGCGTCGGCTGCGGCGTAGGCGCCGCCGCCGTCTGCATGGATAAATATTACGCCAACTGCGTCATGGACCGCGTCGGCATTCCGCACTGCAAGTGGGATTCCTTCACGCTTTCCGAGTGGAGAAACGACCTCGGCATAACGAAGCGCCTTATCGAAAAGCTCGGTCTGCCCGTCTTCGTCAAGCCGTCGAACGGCGGCTCCTCCGTCGGCGTCATCTGCGCGAAGGACGAAACCTCCCTCGCCGCCGCCATCGAAACGGCGTTCACCTATAACGACCGCGTCGTTTGCGAAGAAGCGGTCGACGGCATGGAGATCGAGGTCGGAGTGCTCGGCGACCCGCCCCGCGCGTCCGTCTGCGGCCAGGTGCCGAACACCGGCGACCTTTACGGCTACGCCTCGAAGTATTTCGACGGCACCGAGGTCATCGTGCCCGCGCTCATTCCCGAGGAGAAGGCGAACGAAGTCCGCGCCCTCGCCGTCCGCGCCTTCACCGCGCTCGGCTGCAAGGGCATGACGCGCGTCGACTTCTTCATCAGGCGCGGCGGGCAGGTCATCGTAAACGAACTCAACACCATTCCCGGTTTCACAAGCGCGAGCATGTATCCGCGCATGTGGGCGGCGGCCGGCGTTCCGCTCGCCGAGCAGATAACAGAGATACTTGAAGAAGGCATGCGCCGCGAACGCCCGAAATACGATTTCCCCGACCCGATGGGCGAATGATTTTCTGCGAGGAGAAATGATGGACGACAGAGCTATCGGCGTGTTTGATTCCGGCATCGGCGGTCTGACCGTCGCCGCGGAGATCAAAAAGCTGCTCCCGAACGAAAAGATAATATACTTCGGCGATACCGCCCGCGTTCCTTACGGCACGCGCGGCGACGGCATCATCCGCGAATACGCGCGCCAGGACTGCCGCTTCCTCATGAAGCGTTCTGTTAAGGCGATCGTCGCCGCCTGCGGCACCGTCAGTTCCGTCGCGCTCGACGCGGTGAAGGAGGAAGCCGCCGGCGTTCCCGTCTACGGCGTCACGCTTCCCGCGGCGAAGTACGCCGCCGAAAAGTACCCCCGCGGCGTCGTCGGCGTCATCGGCACTCCCGCGACGGTGGAAAGCGGAAGCTACGCGAAGCTGATAAAATCGCTCGCGCCGGAATGCGAGGTCGTTTCCGCCGCGTGCCCGCTGTTCGTCCCGTTCGTCGAAAGCGGCATGACGGAGGGCGAGGCGGTCGAGCTTATCGCGCGCGGGTATATCGCGCCGCTCGGCGCTCCGGACGCGCTGATCCTCGGCTGCACCCATTTCCCGCTGCTCGCGCCGGTTATCGCGCGCCTGCTGCCGGGCACCGAACTTATCAACACCGGCGAATGCCTCGCGCGCGTGCTCGCTTCCGGGCTTGAGCGCGGAAACGGCGGCGCCGACGAATACTACGTCAGCGACGTCGGCAGAGGCACCCGCGAGCTCGCCCGCCGCATAATGGGCGGCGAAACCGAGCTCATCACCGCTTCGGCGGAATAACACGCAAGGAAGACATATGAGAAACAAATACATACTGACGCTTACAGGCGCGCAGAACTGGGACGGCGACACGGATACGACGGAAATGCGTACCGATTGCTCGCTTTCGTCCGAAGACGGCGCCTATATAATAAGATATGAAGAACTTGCCCCCTTCGGCGGCTCGGTCATGACCGAGTTTTCCGTCCGCGACAACGTCGTTACGATGCAGCGCGGCTCGGACGAGGCGGGGAAGATGGTCTTCGAGAAGGGGCAGCGCCACACCTGCTGGTATTCGACTCCGGTCGGGCCGTTCATGGTGGGCATCTGCACCCAGTCGGTCGAGTCGGAGCTGTCGAACGACGGCGGCTTCATCGACCTCGGATACACGATAGACGTGAACGCCGCGCTCCGCGCGCAGAACAGGATCAGCATAACGCTCAGAAAGGCCGAAAGAGATAATGAACGCAATTTCAAAAGCTGAATCGCAGGCGGTACGCCTTATAAAAGCGGCGGCGCTTTCGGCGTTTCCCGAAGCGGGCGAGCTGCCGGAGTTTTCGGTGGAAAAACCCGCCAATCCCGCCTTCGGCGACCTCTCCGTGAACGCCGCGATGGTGTGGGCGAGAACGCTGCACGCGTCCCCGCGCGACATAGCCGCGAAGCTGATAGAGAAGTCCGATTTATCGGACACTTACTTTGATACGATTTCCGTCGCAGGGGCGGGATTCATCAACTTCACATACTCCTCCGCCTTCTTCCGCGACGTGCTCGCCGCCGCGCTCTCAGAGGGGCGCGATTACGGCAGGACCGACGCGCTGAAGGGGCAGAAGATAATGGTGGAGTTCGTCTCCGCCAACCCGACGGGACCCATGCACATCGGCAACGCCCGCGGCGGAGCCGCCGGCGACGTGCTCGCCGAGATCCTTTCGCGCTGCGGCGCCGACGTGACGCGCGAGTTTTACGTCAACGATTCCGGCAACCAGATCGAGCGCTTCGGTCTTTCGCTCGAGGCGCGCTACCTCCAGCATTTCGGTCTGGACGCGCCGGTGCCGGAGGACGGCTACCACGGCGAAGACATAAAGCAGCGCGCGGAGGAGTATATCTCGCTCCGCGGCGACGACGTGCTTGAAGCCGAGCCGCAGCAGCGCCGCGACGCGCTCGTCGCGTACGCGCTCGAGAAGAACATCGACCAGATACGCGAGACGCTCCACGGCTACCGCATCGACTACGACGTCTGGTTCCGCGAAAGCTCGCTCTACCGCGATAAAATCACCGATAAGGTCATCTCGATCCTGACCGAAAAGGGACTGACTTACGAAAAGGACGGCGCGCTCTGGTATGCCGCCTCCCGCCATTCGCCCGAGGACTGCCCGGAGGACAAGCGTCTGAAGGACGAGGTGCTGATACGCACCAACGGCAACTGCACCTACTTCGCGGCGGACGCCGCCTATCACTACAACAAGTTCGCCCTCCGCGGCTTCGACAAGGTCATCAACGTATGGGGCGCCGACCACCACGGTCATATCGCGCGCCTGAAGTACATACTCGACGATCTCGGCCTGAACGGCAGCGAACGGCTTGAAATCGTGCTTATCCAGCTCGTCCGGCTGATGCAGGACGGCCAACCCGTCAAAATGTCCAAGCGCACCGGCAAGGCGATCTCGCTTTCCGACCTGCTCGAAGAGACCTCCGTCGACGCGGCGCGCTTCTTCTTCAATATGAAGACGCCCGCGACCGGCATGGACTTCGACCTCGACCTTGCCATCGAGCAGTCGGCGCAGAACCCGATATTCTACGTGCAGTACGCGCACGCGCGCATCTGCAGTCTGCTCGCAACGCTGAACGGCGACGGCTACGCGCTGAAGGAAGGGGAAGTCCCCTCCGCCGACGGACTCACGAGTCCGGAGGAGCGCGCGCTGCTTATGCTGCTCGCGGAGTTCCCGTCGACGCTCATCGACGGCGCGGAAAGCCGCGATCCGTCCGGTCTTACGCATTACGCTACGCTGCTCGCCTCAGCGTTCCACAGCTTCTATAACGCCCACCGCATCCGCAGCGGCGAGAAGGAGCTTATCCTCCCGCGCCTCGCGCTCGTGACGGCGGTGCGGCAGGTGCTTGCCAACGCGCTCGACATCCTCAAGGTCGACGCGCCGGAGAAAATGTGAGGAAAACGAATGAAACAGACACCCATGATACTTGACGGCGGCAGCGGCGCCTGCCTGATACAGGCGGGAATGCCCTCCGGCGTATGCCCGGAAAAATGGGCGCTCCACCACCCCGGCGTGCTGACGGAGCTTCAGCAGAACTACGTAGCCGCCGGCAGCGACGTCGTCTACAGCTTCACCTTCGGCGGCAGCGCCGTCAAGCTCGCTTCGCACGGGCTTTCCGACGAGTGCGAACGCATGAACGAAGCCCTCGTTAAGCTCTCGAAGGACGCCGTCGGCGGAGCCGCGCTCGTCGCGGGCGATATCGGCCCGACGGGCCTGCTCCCGAAGCCCTTCGGCGACGCGGATTTCGATACGCTCTATTCCGTTTTCGCGCAGCAGGCGAAGGCGCTTGAAAACGCCGGCGCCGACCTCATCGCCGTGGAAACGATGATGTCGCTGACCGAAGTCAAGGCGGCGGTGCTCGCCGCGAAGGCGTCCACCGACCTGCCCGTCTATGCTTCGATGACCTGCGGCTCGAGCGGACGCACGCTTTCCGGCTGCTCGCCGGCCGCGGCGCTCGTTACGCTGCAGGCGAACGGCGCCGACGCCTTCGGGCTGAACTGTTCGCTCCCGCCGGAAGGAATGCTGAAACTGTTCCCCGGCTTCGTGAAGTATGCGAAGATACCGCTGACCGCGAAGCCGAACGGCGAATACCCCGACGACGCGGGCGTTCACCACAGCGTCTCGCCGGAGACCTTCGCCGCCGATATGAAGAAGCTCGCGGAGCTCGGCGTCGCCGCGCTCGGCGGCTGCTGCGGCTCGACGCCGGAGCATATTTCCGCGCTCTCCGCCGCCGTCTGCGACGTTGAGATCGCGCCCCCGAATTGCGAGGGCGAATACCTTGCCATCGAGCGGCAGATATACGAACTGCCGTCCGCCGAAACGCTCTCCGCCTGCAAGATATACTCGCCTATGGAGATGTTCGACGCCGTCGACGCCGGCGAAAAGGTCATACGCGTGCGTATCGCCTCGCCGGAGGACGCCGCCGCGCTCTCGGATATGCTAATCTACGCGAACGCGCCGCTTTCGCTCGTCGCTTCGGACGCCGAATCCGCGCTGCGCGCCGCGGGCATCTGCCCCGCGCGCTTCCTGCTCGATCCGGAGAGCACGCTTTCGAACGCGGACTTCACCGCGCTCAGCCGCCGGCTTTTCGCCGCCGTCTGACGCGTAATACAAAAATCAAGGACACAGAAGGGAAGGGTCGTTATGATAAACTCGGATTTCGCCTCAAAGTTCGGCAAAGAAGCGCTCACGTTTGACGACGTGCTGCTCGTTCCCGCCAAATCGGAGGTAACTCCGAAGGAGGTCAACGTCGGTACGCGCCTTACGGCGAAGATCGAACTCAACACGCCGATAATCAGCGCCGCGATGGACACCGTCACCGAGTCGCGCATGGCTATCGCCATGGCGCGCGAAGGCGGCATCGGCATAATCCACAAAAACATGACCATCGAGCAGCAGGCGGACGAGGTCGACAAGGTAAAGCGCAGTGAAAACGGCGTCATCGCCAACCCCTTCTACCTTTCTCCCGACCACTACGTCTACGACGCCGACGAACTGATGGGGAAGTTCCGCATCTCCGGAGTTCCGATCGTCAAGGCGGGGCGTCTTGTCGGTATAATCACCAACCGCGACCTGAAGTTCCTCAAGGATTACAATATGCGCATCGAGGAGGTCATGACGAAGGATAACCTCATCACCGCGCCGGTCGGCACGACGCTCGAGCAGGCGCAGGAGATTCTCTGCGCGCACAAGGTCGAGAAGCTCCCCCTCGTCGACGAGGAAGGGCGTCTCAAGGGCCTGATAACGATAAAGGACATCGAAAAAGCGGTGCAGTATCCGAACTCCGCGAGGGACTCGCAGGGCAGACTGCTCTGCGGCGCCGCCATCGGAGTCACCGCGGACGTGCTCGACCGCGCCGCCGCCCTGCTTGAAGCGGGCGCGGACGTGCTCGTGCTCGACTCCGCGCACGGACACTCAAAGGGCATAATGGAATGCGTCGGCAAGGTCAAGGCGGCCTTCCCCGAATGCCAGCTTATCGCGGGCAACGTCGCGACCGCCGAAGGCACCGCCGCTTTGATAGAAGCGGGCGCCGACTGCGTGAAGGTCGGCATCGGGCCCGGCTCGATCTGCACGACCCGCGTCGTCGCCGGCATCGGCGTTCCGCAGATAACCGCGATTTACGATTCCGCCTGCGCCGCCGCGAAGTATAACGTCCCGATCATAGCCGACGGCGGTATCAAGTATTCCGGCGACGTCGTCAAGGCGCTTGCCGCCGGCGCTTCCGTCGTAATGGTCGGCTCGCTCCTCGCGGGCTGCGACGAAAGCCCCGGAGAGAGCGAAGTCTTCCAGGGCAGACGCTTCAAGGTCTATCGCGGCATGGGCAGCATGGCGGCGATGGCGAAGGGCAGCTCCGACCGCTACTTCCAGCAGGGCTCGACGAAGCTCGTTCCGGAAGGCGTCGAAGGCCGCGTACCTTACAAGGGGCCCGTCGCGGACACCGTCTTCCAGCTCATCGGCGGCGTGAAAGCGGGCATGGGCTACTGCGGCTGCGCGGATATCCCCGCGCTCCACAGCGACAGCCGCTTCGTCCGCATCACCGGCGCCGGACTGAAGGAAAGTCACCCGCACGACGTCTATCTGACCAAGGAAGCCCCGAACTATTCGGTCAATCCGCAGTAATGCTTCATATAAACGGATATTAAGAAGGAGGAAGAATAATGGATAAGAAGCAAGCGTTACAGTACACACTCGAACAAGTTGAAAAGAAATGCGGCAAGGGAGCCGTTATGAAACTGGGCGACAAGCCCGCGCTGAATATCGAAGCGATCTCCACCGGCTCGCTCGGACTGGACCTCGCCCTCGGCGTCGGCGGCATGCCGCGCGGAAGGATAATAGAGATATACGGACCGGAATCCTCCGGCAAGACCACCCTGGCGCTGCACGTCATCGCCTCCGCGCAGAAGGCGGGCGGCGAAGCGGCGTTCATCGACGCGGAGCACGCGCTCGATCCCGTTTACGCCAAGGCGCTCGGAGTCGATACCGATAATCTTCTCGTTTCCCAGCCGGACTACGGCGAGCAGGCGCTCGAGATCGCCGAAATGCTCGTCCGCAGCGGCGCCATCGACGTTGTCGTCGTCGACTCCGTCGCCGCGCTCGTGCCGAGAGCCGAGATTGAAGGCGACATGGGCGATCCGCACATGGCGGTCCAGGCGCGCCTTATGTCTCAGGCGCTCCGCAAGCTCGCCGGCGTCATCTCCAAGACGAACACGATACTGATATTCATCAATCAGCTGCGCTCGAAGGTCGGCGTGGTCTACGGCAACCCCGAGGTCACGACCGGCGGCGCCGCGCTGAAGTATTACTCCACCGTCCGCATCGACATCCGCCGCGCGGAGCAGATAAAGAACGGGCTCGAGCTCGTCGGCGCTCACACCAAGGTGAAGGTCGTCAAGAACAAGGTCGCTCCGCCGTTCCGCAACGCCGAGTTCGATATCCTTTACGGCAAGGGCATCTCCAAGGAGAGCGAGCTTGTCGATATCGGCGTGCGCGTCGGCGTCGTCGAGAAGAGCGGCACATGGTTCTCCTATAACGGAAACCGCATCGGACAGGGCAAGGATAACGCCCGCGTCTTCTTCACCGAGCACCCCGACATCGCCGCCGAGGTCGAGGCGAAGATTCGCGAAAAGATTCTCGAGGGCGCCTCTCCCGTCGCTGAGGAGAGCAAGCTGCCCCTGACTCCCGCGGGCGGCGGCATCGGCGCCGGCGTGGAGGAGGAATAAGCGCGTAAGCCATGAAGGTCGGACTTAAACGCCTCGGCAAAAAGCCGTTTTTCGAAGTCTTTAACGAAGAAGGAGAGCGGCTCGGGCTGGTCGACTTCGAGGGAAAGGGCAAACTGCGGCTTTCGCAAGAGTGCGAAGCGGACGAGGCCGAGCTGACCGCGGAGATAGCGGAAAGCGAGAAGCGCATCGCGCGCTCCCACGCCTATTTCCTGCTTTCGCGGCGGGACTACTCTACGGGCGAGCTCGTCAAAAAGCTGCGGGAGCTTCCCGTCGGCGAGGAAGCGGCGCGCGCCGCCGCCGACCGCCTGACCGAGCTCGGCTACATACGCGACGGGGAATACGCCTCGCGCGTCGCCGCGCATTACGCCTCCGCCGGCTGCGGACCGCTGAAGGTATCGGCGGAGCTGCGCCGCCGCGGCTTCGATTCCGCGACCGCGGACGAAGCGCTCGCGCTGCTGGAGGAAAGCTTCGATTTCCCCGAGGCGGCGAGGGCGGAAGCGGAAAAGAAGTTCGGCGCGCTCGCCGACCTGACCTACGAGCAAAAGGGAAAAATAACCGCATTCCTCGCCCGCAGGGGCTATACCTACGACCAGATCAGCCGCGCGCTCGGCTGAAAACATAAACGCAAAGAAGGAAAGACTAATGAACCTTCCGAACAAGCTGACATTATTCAGGGTGCTGCTTATACCCGTCTTTGTCGCGGTGCTGTTTATTGAAGCGATACCGTATCGCTTCCTTATCGCCGCGGCGATCTACGGGATCGCTGCGCTGACCGACCTTTTCGACGGCAAGATCGCGCGCAAGCGCAATCTCATAACCGACTTCGGCAAGCTGCTCGACCCGCTCGCCGATAAGGTCTTCGTGACGACGGCGCTTTTCTGCATCATCTGCCTTACCGAACACCCGACCTGGCGCATGCTGCTGACGATAGCGACGATAATCATCGTCGCGCGCGAGTTCCTCGTGACCTCGCTCCGCCTGCTCGTCGCGGGCAGCGGCGTCGTCGTGCCCGCCGCGCAGCTCGGCAAGATAAAAACGACTTTGCAGATGATCGCGATAATCTGCATACTCATCGAAATGCAGTTCGGCGGTTGGCTCGCGGAAAAGCTCTGCTTCGACCACTGGGTCGGTTATATCCTTCTCGCCGCGGCGGTCGTTACCACGGTAATTTCCGGCGTTCAGTACGTCGTCGCTTACGGTTCGTATCTTGACCCTGAGAAATAAGGGTTTTAGATAGATAATAAGTTTATTATTGCTTCCACGGAAGCGGAAGAGGAGCTGACAAACCATGGCACAGAAAATCAGAACGGCGATAATCGGCACCGGCGGTATCGCCAACGGCAAACACCTCAAGGGCCTCAGATCCGTCAAGGACGTCGAGGTCGTCGCGATCTGCGACCTCATTCCCGAAAGAATGAAGGAGACCAAGCAGAGATACCCCGAAATCAGCGGCGCCGCCGAGTACGTCGACTACAAGGAGCTGCTGAAGGACGAGAGCATCGACTGCGTCCACGTCTGCACGCCCAACCGTTCCCACGCGATGATCACCATCGACGCGCTGAACGCCGGCAAGCACGTCATCTGCGAAAAGCCCATGGCGACTTCTTATAAAGAAGCGGTCGCGATGTGCGAAGCCGCCAAGAAGAACGGCAAGCTGCTGACCATCGGCTACCAGAACAGACAGACTAAAGAAATGCTTTACGCCCACAAGCGCATCGAGAACGGCGAGCTCGGCGAGATCTATTTCGCCCGCGCCCACGCGCTGCGCCGCAGAGCGATCCCGAACTGGGGCGTTTTCCTCAAGGAAGACGAGCAGGGCGGCGGACCTCTGATCGACATCGGCACCCACGCGCTCGACCTTACGCTCTGGCACATGAATAACTACCGTCCCGTCATGGTCGTCGGTCAGTCCTTCAAGAAGATCTGCCGCGACGGCAAGAATACCGGCAACATCTGGGGCGGCTTCGACGCTTCCGAGTTCACGGTTGAAGATTCCGCGTTCGGCTTCGTCAGAATGGAGAACGGCGCGGTCATCAGCATCGACGCGTCCTGGGCGCTCAACTTTGCCGACGCGCGCGAAGCGATCTGCACCCTCTGCGGCACCGAGGGCGGCATCGACTTCATGGACGGCGTCCGCATCAACAAGGTCGTCAACGACGTCATGACCATCGAGAAGCCCGACCTCCGCGAAGGCGGCGTCGCGTATTACGACGGCAACGCGGGCTTCGGACCCGACGAGGCGGAGGCCAACACCTTCTACGGCGCGGTCCGCGGCGAAAGAGAGCTGCTGGTCAAGCCGGAGCAGGCGGCGGTCGTCACCCGCATCCTCGAAGGCATTTACGAGTCCGCGAAGACCGGCAAGCCCGTCTTCTTCACCTACGACGACTAAAAGCGAGGTAACCGTATGTATATCGGCATTATCGGATGGTTCAACGAAGAGAGCTTCAAAAACGCCGCGGAAAAGGGCATCTCCGCCCTCGAGTTCGACATCAACGATAACTTCAGAGTGCCGGAGTTCACCGCCGCCGTTCCGCAGATAAACGAGTGGATAAAGAAATACGGCGTCACCGTTTCCGCCGTCGGCCAGTGGGGGACCGAGCGTCTCCTGCCCGACCGTACGCTGAACGAGGCGCAGATCGAGATCGAAAAAGAGCTCATGCGTTCCGCCGCCGCCGTCGGCTGCCGCGTTTACATCACCGGCTGCAACCGCGGTCAGTCCCTCTGGGACGACGCCGCCGACTTCGCCGCCGCGGCGAAGTATATGCGCCGCCTGGTCGAATACGGCAACGAGATCGGCGTCAAGGTCTGCCTCTACAACTGCGACTGGAACAACTTCCTCGACAATTCCGGCGCGTGGGGCAGAATCATTCCCGAAGTTCCCGGCCTCGGCATAAAGTACGACCCGTCCCACGCCGTCGTTCACGGCAGAGACTGGCGCGAGGAGATGCGCAAGTGGTCGAAGCATTTCTACCACGTGCATATCAAGGGAACGCTCTATCTCGGCGATAACTGGTGGGATTTCCCGCCGGCGGGACTCGACGATTTCGACTGGCACAGCTTCTTCGGCTACCTCTACGCGGGCGGTTACGACGGCTGCGTATCGCTGGAGCCGCACTCCTCCATATGGCAGGGCGAGCTCGGCGAGAAGGGCATACAGTACACCGTCAATTACATCAAGCCGATGCTTCTCTGAATTTCCGCAAAAGTATAAAAAAACGCCTCCCGCGAGGGAGGCGTTTTTGTGTGCGGAAATATCGGGAGCTTATTCGCGCGGAATAATAAGCAGAAGGGATTTGAACCCTTACGCCGTCATGATCGCGAGCAGGCAGACGCGCTCGCCGGTGGAGCCGTTGTTTTTGTTCGCGGACATCTGTATTTCGATGGTGTGCGGCGCGTATTCGTCGCCGACGTAGACGGTCGCATAGCCGGCGCAGTCCTCGCCGCCGTCGATATAGTCGCATTCGAGCGTCGCGGCGTGCTCGCCGTCGACGAAGACCTCGATGCGCCCGCCGGTGCGGTCGACGACGCGCCAGTACATCAGCGTGATATACTGCGCCTCGATCTCAAAGACGAGCGGCGCGCCGCCCGGAGCGGAGGATTCCCAGCCGTTGCGCCCGAAAACGTCGTAGTGCAGGCCGAGCCGCGCGAAGCTGCCGAAGCTGACCGGCCGCTTGTAATTCGTGAAAAGCCAGCCGTTCATATAGCGGCACTGCGTCAGCGCGGTCGCGGGGACGGGGATATCCGCGTCGGTGTTTATCTTATCGAGCTGGCGGCGAACGTTTTCCAGGAAGTTCTTGACGAGCTCGCCGAAGAAGGCGTGGCCGTTCAGCCCGAGGTTGAAGCCGTCGTCGGTCATCGAGGAGAAGTAGAACTTGCCCTCCGAAAGCTCCTGCGCGACGGCGTGCCGCATGCTGATGACGGGGCAGCCGTATGCGCGCGCGATCTCGAGCTCGTTTGCGTAGTCGGAGTTGCAGGAGGCGTCCATCGTGCAGAGAATGACGACCGCGATGGGCTTTTCCGCGGTCAGCAGCCGCCTTACGATGACCTCGAAGGTCTCTTTCGCGTCGGGGTTCTTCATATCCGCGACCGCGTAGTCGATGAAAACGATATCCGCGCCGTCGTTGATGAGGTTGCGCCCGACGTCATGCGCGCCGTAGCGCGAGTCGGCCTCTGAGACGCCTCTGAAAAGGAAGTTGAAGTTGTCGCTGCCGTAGGAATCGGCGAACCAGCGCCGTATCGCGAAGGGGTAGGCGTCCTTCATGTATTCGACGCCGTCGCCCGCCATCGCCTTGCTGCCGCAGAAGCCGACGGTTACGGGCGAGTAGTCGACCGTCGGGTCGGGGCGGGAGGAGGCGGGGGCGCTGTCCTCGCTCGAATAATAGGGCGCGGTCTCCTCTTTGACGAACGCCGCTTCGCAGCGTTTGAGCACGCGCGCGAGCCGTATCAGGTTGCCCGCGTAAAGCGTGCCGCCCTCGATGCGCTCGGGGGTCAGGTGCTCGGATTGCAGCGTCTTCGCGCGCAGCTCGATTTGCGTCAGCGGCGCGTCGCTTATGCGGTTGCCGTTATAGTCGTAAAGCGGCTCGTACTGCGTATCCGGCGTTTCCACCGTCTCGTTCGAGCCGAAGTCGAGCTTCGGCGAGGAGGGGTAGAATATCCCCTCGATCCAGCTGCAGCCGGAAAGCGAGGCGAGCAGCGCCGCGCATAATAATATAGACAGTATTTTCTTCACGGCGCTCACCTCCAAACCGCTGTTTTACAATAGAATTATACCCCCGCGCGCGCTCAAAGTCAAGCGGTCCGCGGCGGAGGGCGGCAAATAACAAAAAAGTTCCGGAAAATATCACAAATCCGTAATAATATCACTACTTGACAAGAAACGCGCGCTTTTAGGTAATATAATAATAATACCTGTAATATGTTGTGTAATTATGGGTAGTTGTCTCCGTCAGCGGGCGGAGAAGATTTTTCCAGATCCGGAGGTCACATCATGATTATGAGATCGATCAAAAAATCGGTCGCGGTCGCGGTGCTTGCGGGCATAATAATGACTATGTTTATCGCAGTCGTTCCAATGCTCGTTTCGGCAGCGCAGGATTACGGCATCGAGAACGTACAGCTTTACGCGCTCGAGAGCTGGTCCGCCGACGACCTTGCGAAGATCGCTTCGACGAATGCGACGCTTTCTTTTGATATAGGAAGAAAGCCCTCCGTCACCAGCGGCACGACGAAGTTCGCTCCCACCAAGAGCTTGCTCATCACCGCGGCGGAGGACGGCGACGTCGCGTTCTCAAACTTTGACGCGGAGGGCAGCGCCGTCGTACCCGAGTTTACGAACCGCTACGACGAATCGGCGAAGTCCTTCTCGATAGCGTCGCCCGGCACCGGCACCTTTGAAGGCATCTGCCTCTGGGTGAACACGAACATGCTCGGCGCCGACGCCGCGGACTGCTGGCTTGAGATCGCGCTTTCGGACGGCGACAAGAAGGCCGTCATGAAGGACGCCGCGACCACGGGCGCCCTCGGCGGTGTTGCCGACGGCGGCGATTACATGTACTTCAAGTTCGCCGATTTCAACGTTGACGGCGGTTTCGACCCGCTCGCTTTCTCGAAGATCGAGATAACCCTCCACGGAACGAAGGCGGGTATGCAGCTGCTTATCAGCGACTTCCGTCTGTTCAACTTCACGGAGTCCTATCTTGAGACGATGGCGGCGGTCAACGCCCTCTACGGCGCGGAAGAATACGACGCGGACGCCTACGAGGAATTCACCAGCGCCTACGAAGCGTACGTCAAGGAAACCCTCAACGGCAAGAAGTCCAGCGTCAACACCAAGAAGGCCGCGCTCGACGCCGCTATCGCGAAACTCGGCGAGCCGCAGCTCAAGCTTTACGACATAAAGGGCTTCCGCGCTTACAAGACCGAGGATATCGACGAGATGTACGAGCAGCTTTACTGCAACGCTTCGCTGATAACCAACAACCAGAAGGATTACGTCTACGACTACGACGACGTCGATGACGTTTACAGTCTCGAATACAACTCCTCCACGAAAACGTGGGAGCGCGTCGCCGGTCCGAACGCCTCGCTGAAGCTGCTCAAGCTCGTCTGCACCGAGGTCGAGGGCTGGATGGAGTTCATGAACTACGACCGCGAAGAGAAGATGGAAGACGGCCAGCCGATCCCGATCAACGACGACTTCTTCGGCAAGGACATGAGCGGCTATACCGGTCTCCGCTTCTACATGAACTTCAGCAACATTCCCGAGAGCCGCGCCAAGTCCGTTGACGTCATCATCGGCACCTACGGCGAGGAGCCCAATCAGATTTTCACCGCCCGCATCGATGAAATCAAGGAGAGCGGATACTACCTCGTGCCCTTCTCCTCTTTCGACAACCAGGATCTGCTGCCCGAATATATGGATAAGCTCGACACCTTCGGTCTGAAGTTCAACGACATCACCAACGGCGTCGAGGTCGCGATCACCGACGTTAAGGCGTACATCATCGTCAACACCGAATCCCAGAAGGCGAAGCTGGTCAACCTTATCGACGAGATCGAAAACGAATACGAAGAGAGCTTCTGGTCCAGACAGTCCTGGGCGAAGCTCATCGACGAAAAGAACGCCGCGCTGAAGGTCGCCGGCAAGGAGAACGTCTCCCAGGCGGAGATCGACGCCGAATACGAAAAGCTGCAGGCCGCGGTCGATAACCTCAAGAAGCCGCAGTACGCGCTGCTTCGCTTCCCCGGCTTCGGCTCCTGGACCGAAGACCAGCTCAAGAAGATGGTCAACAACGGCGGCACATTCTCGATAACGAGAGACCAGGCGTATCTCGCCAAGGATGAAGAGGGTAACGACGTCACCGACGCCGGCCTGCTCGTCGAATACAAGTCCGGCGCGATTCAGCTTTACAGCTACTCCAACGCGAACTCCGGCGAAAGCGCCGAGTATAAGCGTCTCGAAGCGGTAACGACCCCCTTCGGCGGCAGAAACGCCACCGGTTACGACGGCATCAGGGTTTACCTCTACATGCCCAAGGGCGGCGCTCCGACCCGTATGACCATGACGATAGGCAACTGCAACGCGTTCATGCCCGTCCTTACCGCGAGCTGCACGGTCGACACTTCCGACATGAAGGAAAGCGGCTACGTCTACTTCCCCTTCAACAGCTTCCGCCTTTCCAATAATAACTACTCGCTCGACTACGAGTTCCTGGACTACTTCGCCATCAACATTCAGGGCAGCTACCTCGTCCAGGAAGCGTTCTACTGCTTGTCCGACATTGCGGCGTACAAGATCCTCGATGACGAAGGCAACCCGCTCGACGGCGACCTGCCCGGTTCCGAGGCGCCCGTATCGCTGCTTCCCGTCGTCGCCGTCAGCCTGCTGGCGTTTGCCGTCTGCATGGTTGCGATGACGAAAAAGGCCTCCCGCGCGAAGCGCAGCGGACGCTGACCGCGCGACAGGGAAAAGGAGGAATAGACTTATGAAAAAGATTCTTACGTTCATTCTTGTGATCTCCCTCGTCGGTGCGCTTTTCACCGGGCTTTTCCCGATGGGCGCTTCCGCCGATGACGAAGATTCGCCTTACTATGAATCGTTCGTTTCCACGAAGCTGACCGGCTTTGCCGCGTGGGGCGCGATCGCGAAGACCGCGGATCCGCCTCTGGGCATGACGATGGGCAACGGCGGCAGCGTTACGAACAGCGAAGCCGGCGTTCTGACCATCTCGCCGAAGAAGGCGACCAGCGGCAATATCTTCACCGCCCTTTCGCCTCTTGCTGACGGATCCCTTTCCGGCTCCACAGATCTCGCCGGCAACCCCTTCACGCTTGAGGACGGCTCCGCCGACATTTCCGCTTTCGACGGAATACGCGTGCAGCTGAACTCCAAGAGCGTCACGCAGAACATCACGCTGACCGTCGGCGCGCAGGGCACCGACCACGACTTCACCGCGAGCGTCAAGTTCAAGTACGCTGACAGAGAAGCGAACAACAACGTTTACCTTTTCTTCGATATCCCCGAGGACGAAGAGGAAAAGAGCAAGTATAAATACTTCGTCAACGATAACGACCCGAGCGTCGGCATCACCGACGAGCAGCTTGCCGAAATCAACTACATCTGCGTCGACGTCGGCAGAACGACCGTCGCCACCGGCTTCCTTACGATGTCCGACCTTGCGTGCTTCAGCAAGGAAGGCGGCGTTTCCTACTCCAAGGTAATGGCTGAAGGCGCCAGCAAGCGCTGGGCCGAATACACCTCCGGCTCCTGGAAGGCGTTCAAGAAGGTCTATGACCAGGCGAAAGCCGCTACCAGCGCCACCCAGAAGGAAAAGTTCGCCGTTCAGCTCGAGGAAGCCATCGAACAGCTCGTTCCGCTGACCATTTCCAGCAAGAAGCTGCCCGGCATCGAGAACTGGACCGACGAGGATATGGCAAAGGCGTACACCAAGAACGGCACGATGTCCCTCGTGACCGATGAAGCCGAGATCGCCAAGTACGGCGCCGAGGGCTCCAAGCAGATCCTGAAGGTCGTCGGCAAGAGCGACACCTCCTCGATAATCTTCCAGAACTTCCGCCCGAACACCACCAGCTTCACCAGAATGCCCTCCGATATCTTCGGCGGCATCGCGCATACGGGTTACACCGGCGTCCGCTTCTACGTATCCTCCCCCGACTACGGCAAGTTCAAGAGATACGACAGCTCGACCAAGACGACCACCGGATTCAAAATCACCCTCGGCGGCAACGCCAACATAACCACCGCCTGCGAGCAGACGATACTCATCGACGGCGCCGGCAAGGGCGATCCCTACGTCATCACCTTTGACGGACCCGGTTACGTCTACGTCCCGTTCTCCGAGCTCTCCGGCGAAGAGAAGATGCCGAACCCCGGCTACATCTTCCAGTTTGAAGTCGTTATGCCCTCCGCGGGCGCGACCTTCTACATCTCCGGCTTCGAGTATTACAAGAAGGAGACCAACGACAACGCCGTCAGCTTGTCCAAGCTCGCCGAACTGATCGGCGAAGCGCAGAACGTTGACGAATACGAATACAGCGCGACCTCGATGAAGGCGCTCGACAGAGCCCTGCTCTCCGCGCAGACGACCTTCAACTCCTCCACCGCCGAGGTCGAGGACGTCGACGCCGCCTGCGAGAAACTCCGGAAGGCGCTTGACGGACTTGAAAAGGGCGAGGTCAAATACGTCAACCTCAACTCCTTCAAGACCTGGGACAACATCACCGGCAACCCCGGTATCACCCTTGAAAACGCGGTCGCCAGCGTGACCGAGGATAAGGCGTTCATCGACACCGAGGCCGACTTCGGCATCCGCTTCAAGCTCAACCGCGGCAAGACGAACTTCTCCTTCTCGAACTACAACGGCAACGCCGTTTACAACAACCCCTTCGGCAGCGAATACAAGTACATTTCCGGCATCCGCATGTACGTCGCGATCGAAAACGAGGATTACGCCCGCGGCAAGTACCTGCAGCTTTCGCTGATGAACGTCAACTACACCTGGGAGAGCTCCGCGACGAACTCCACCAAGGCGTACGACGGCCCCGGCTGGTACTATTGGCAGATCTCCGATATGGAGCTCGCCGAGAAGTATTCCGAACTGAAGGTCCCGACAGCTTCCTATGAGGAACAGCTCGAGAACGAGCAGGCGATAATGAGCGGCAGCCATCCGATGATCCCGGCTCCCGACGCCTTCACTCTGGCGGTCAACATCTCCGGTTCCACCTCGATCTACATCTCCGACCTGCAGGCGTATCAGAAGCTCGACGCCGACGGCAACCCCGAAGGCATGAAGAGAAACGCCGGCACCGCCGATATCGGCAGAGACATGACGCTGACCTTCGTCTTCGTCGTTGTGGCGCTTTGCTCCGGCTGCGCCCTCGTCTTCACCGATAAGAGAAGCAAGAAACGCGCGTAAGCGCAATAAAAAAGCGATCCGGTCGAAGCGTGCTTCGACCGGATCTTTTTGTGAGAAAGGAAAGGGAAAAATGAGCGATAATACCTTCAAGGCGGGCAGATACAGACACTTCAAGGGCGGGGAATACCGCGCCCTCTTCGTCGCGAAAAACTCCGAAACGCTCGAGCCGGAGGTCGTCTATCAGGCGCTTTACGGCGAGGGCGGCTACTGGGTGCGTCCGCTTTCGATGTGGAACGAGACCGTCGAGCGCGACGGAAAGACGTTCAAGCGCTTCACCTATATAGGCGAGTAGCGCTTTCGCGGGCGGAGGGCGGTGTCGGCAAGCCGCCGCGCCGCCTACTTCCCGAAAATCAAATCGAGCGCCCACCATATCAGCAGCAGAACGACGACGACCTTCCATATGGAAAACGAGCAACCGGGGCCGCCTCCTCCGTCTTTGCACATAAACTCCTCATAAGCCCACTGGTCCTCGTCGCCGCCGAAGCCGAAATCGTCGTCAAACATCTCCCGCACCTCCTTTTGCGGAAGCAGTATAACAAAAGAGCAGTCCGATAAACCGGACTGCTCTCGTTTTTTGCGCGGAGTGATTACTGCTGCGGCCACTGCGGGTGTTGCGGCTGCTGTGCGCCGCCGGAGACGCGGTTGAGTATCTCCTCGTTGGAGCGCTTTATCTCCTGCGTACTGTCGACCAGCTCGCCGAAGCCGTAGAGCACGAAACTTGAAATCCACGCCAGGAAGGCGCCGATTATCGCCGCCGCGAGGCCGAACAGTATCAGCAGCAGGATATCGGTTGCTTTTTTGGACGACGAGGCGCCGGATACGGCGAGCACTATGCCTCCGATGAAACTTCCGATAATCCCTATCCAGCAGAGGACCTTCGCAAGGGTTTTGATTTTCTTTCCTATGTTGTTAAACATGTAATTATACCTCCGTTTTTTATTATAACGAAAGTATAACACGGCGCCGCGCGAAAGTCAATACTCGGGAATCGTTGATTACTGCTGCGGTTGCTGCTGCTGCGGAGCGTTCTGCGCGGTGTAGTAGACGTTCTGCGCGATGTTGTTGACGCGGCTGAGTATTTCCTCGTTGGACTGCTTGATGTCCGAGGTGCTGTCGACCATCTCGCCGAAGCCGTAGAGCACGAAGCTGGAGACCCACGCGAGCAGCGGCAGCAGGATGAGCATGACGACGCCGACGGCTATCAGAGCGCCTCCGCCGACGAAGCTCGAGGAGCCGTAATAACTGGCGGAGAACCCGGCTCCGCTGGCTCCGACCGCGATCAGCGAGATGCCGGAAATGATGCCGCCGATGATGCCTATCCAGCAGAGCACCTTAGCGAGAACTTTGATTTTTTTGCCGATGTTTGTGAACATTGTTTTTTCCTCCTGTATGTTAATTTGTTTGCGCGTGTGCAAAATGCGCTGTGCGCGCCGCCGGCGAAGCCGGCCCCGGATCCCTCTGAGGAGGGAGCTGTCGAAACGCGCGAAGCGCGTTGAGACTGAGGGAGAGATATAATTCCCCCGCCTTCTCATCGACGCTGCGAAGGGAAGGGGGTCCCTCGCTTCGCCCGGGATGACGGGCGCGGTTTGAGCGTCACTTTCTCAGAGCGAACTCGAGGACGTCCGCGGTGGTTTCTTCCTTGCAGGTGTCGTTGAGTATCTCGTGGCGGCAGTTTTCGTAGAGTTTCATCTCGACCTGCGCGCCGGCGGCCTTCAGCCGTTCGTAAACGGTCTTGACGCCTTTGCCGTATGCGCCTACGGGGTCTTCGGTGCCGGAAACGAGCAGTATCGGCAGCGACTTATCGATGTTTTTGAACCACTTTTTCTTATTGCAGAATGCCGTCAGCTTCACGAGGTCGAGCAGGGCGCTGACGGTGAAGCGGAAGCCGCAGAACTTGTCCTCCACGTTCAGGCGGCGTATTTCTTTGTCCTTCGTCAGCCAGCTGAGCGGGTCGTTTTCGTCCGCGAAACGCTCGTTATACTTGCCGAAAGCGAGCTTTTCGACGAAGCCGGAGTAGGCGCGTCCGCCGCGGAAGAGCTTTATGAACTTCAGCAGCGCGATCGCGGCGCCGGAGGAGGGGTTCGGTCCGCCGGTGCCCATAACGACGAGACGGTCGGGGATAAAGGAGGTTTCAACCGCCGTCCTGACGACGAAGGAACCCATGCTGTGCCCCATGAGTATGTAATGCAGGTCCTCGCCGTATTCCGCCTTCATCGCGTCGGCGAAGACGGCGACGTCTTCCGCGAGGAGCTTCCAGCCGTCCTTTTTCGCGATGAAGCCGAGCTCGGATTCGTCCTTCGCGGTATGCCCGTGTCCGAGGTGGTCGTAGCCGAAGCATACGAAGCCCGCCTCCGCGACGGCGCGCATGAAGCGGTCGTAGCGCCCGATGTGCTCGGTCATTCCGTGGACGACGTGGAACAGCCCTTTCGGCTCGCCCTCCGGCAGATAGACCCTGCCCGCGAGCTCGTGGACGCCGTCGCTCGACGGGACCTTCTTTTCTATTACGTTGATCATATGTTTCCCTCCCCGTATTGATTGAACGAGCGGCAGGCGTTCACGGCGCGCTTCCAGCCGTCGAGCAGGCGCACGCGCTCGTTTTCCGCCATCTTCGGCGAAAACCGAGTCCCGCCGCCGAGTTTTTCCTTTATTTCCGTGCGATCGCGCCACACGCCCGCCGCGAGTCCGGCAAGCAGCGCCGCGCCGAGCGCGGTCGCCTCCGGCGAGGGCGGCAGGAGCACCTCGATATTTGATATATCCGCCTGGAACTGCATCAGGAAGCGGTTTTGCGAAGCGCCGCCGTCGGCCTTCAGGCAGGTCAGCGGCAGCCCCGCTTCGCGCATGACGCGGATCAGGTCGTCGGTCTGGTAGGCGATGGATTCGAGCGCCGCGCGGCAGAGCACGGCTCCGTCGGTGCCGCGCGTAACGCCGAAGAGCGCGCCCCTCGCGCGCATATCCCAATACGGCGCCCCGAGCCCGACGAACGCGGGAACGAGATAGACGCCGTTGTTTCCGCCCGCTCCGAGCGCAAGCTGCTCGCTGTCGGCGGATTTTTCTATAATGCCGAGCTCGTCGCGCAGCCACTGTATCGCTGCGCCGCCGACGAAGACGCTGCCTTCGATCGCGAACTGCTTCGGAGCGCCCTTTTCCGTCGCGGCGGCGGTGACGATGAGCCCGCTTTTGACGTCGGGGCGTTTCTCGCCGGTGTTCGCGAGCAGGAAGCAGCCCGTGCCGTAGGTGTTTTTGGCTTCGCCGGATTCAAAGCAGCCCTGGCCGAAAAGCGCCGACTGCTGATCGCCCGCGATTCCGCAGACGGGGAGCCGCACGCCCATAACGTCGGTGTAGCCGTAGACTTCGCTGCTGCTGCGGACCTCCGGCAGCATGCAGGCGGGGATATCGAGCGCTTTCAGCAGCTCCTTGTCCCAGCAGTCCGCGGAGATGTCGTAGAGCATCGTGCGGGAGGCGTTGGTGCGGTCGGTCGCGTGGACTCTGCCGCCGGTGAGCTTCCAGAGCAGCCAGCAGTCGACGGTGCCGAAAAGCAGCTCTCCGCGTTCCGCGCGCGCTCTCGCGCCGGGGACGTTGTCGAGTATCCATTTCAGCTTCGTGCCGCTGAAGTAGGCGTCGATGCGCAGTCCCGTCTTCTCCGCGACGTAGTCGCCGAGGCCGTCCGCCTGAAGCTTGTCGCAGATGTCGGCGGTGCGGCGGCATTGCCAGACTATCGCGTTGCAGACCGGCTCGCCTGTGCGCTTGTCCCAGACGACGGTCGTTTCGCGCTGGTTGGTGATGCCTACCGCGGCGATGTCGGAGACGGAGACGCCGCTTTTCGCGACGCACTCGGTCATGGAAGCGCACTGCTTCGCGTAGATCTCGACCGCGTCGTGCTCGACCCAGCCGCTGCGCGGATATATCTGCAGAAACTCGCACTGCGCCATCGATACCGCCCGGCATTCGCTGTCGAACAGCACGGCGCGCGCGCTTGTGGTGCCCTCGTCAAGGGCGAGAACGTATTTCATCATACGGCACCGCCTTTCATAGTATTATTTTACCACGAAAGCGCCGCAAACGCAAGCATAATAACTCTTGCAATATTGAGCGGAATGGTATATAATATCTATTGGTATAAATTGAGGTATTATGCACGAAAGGAGGAGCTGGTTTGAAGAACGTTTCCATCGTCATCCCGTCGCTCGACCCGGATGAAAACCTGGTAAACGTCGTTTCCGGTCTGCGCGGAGCGGGCTTTGACGACATCATCATAATCAACGACGGCAGCGCGGCTGAACGGCTTCACTTTTACGACGAGGCCGCGGAAGGCGGCGGAGTCACCGTGCTGACACATGAAGAAAACAAGGGCAAGGGCACGGCGCTGAAGACCGCGATAAAATGGATGACGGAAAACCGTCCCGACTCGCTCGGCGCCGTCACCGCGGACAGCGACGGACAGCACACCGTCGAGGACATCGCCGCGGTCGCCGAAGAGCTCGCCTCGCACCCGGACAGCATCGTGATGGGCAGCCGCAACTTCGACGAAGCCGGCATTCCCGCGCGCAGCCGCTTCGGCAACAAGGCGACCCGCACCGTGCTCCGCATGTCGACGGGGCTTCGCCTTTCGGATACGCAGACGGGGCTTCGCGGCCTGCCTTCGTGCCGCTTCGGAGAAATGCTGGAGATCGAGGGCGAGCGCTACGAGTTCGAGATGAACATGCTCGTCTACGCCGGCAGGAACAATGTCCCGATACGCGAGCTGCCGATAAAAACCGTCTATATCAACGGCAACATAAGCTCTAAGTTCCGCGTCGTCGCGGACTCGCTGCGCATCTACCGCGTCTTCGCGTTCACGCTCAATTCGCTGCTTTCAACGCTGCTTGAGCTTGTCATATTCACGCTGCTCAACTGGCTGCTCGACATGACCGGCGTCCCGACCTCGATAAAGCTGCTCATCTCGACGGTCGTCTCGCGCGTATGCTCGTCGGTAGTCAACTACACGATAAACAAAAAGGCCGTCTTCAGCGGCGGCGGAAAGTGGAGCATACACCGCTATTACGTGCTGTGGTTCGCGCAGATGGGCGCTTCCTACGGGCTGGTTTATCTGTTCGTCAGGTTGACAGGCGCCACCGGAGTGCTCAAGACCGTCGTGAAGATGTGCGTCGACGTGACGCTCTTCTTCGCCGGCTATTTCGTCCAGAAAAACTGGGTCTTCAAGAACGATAATAAATAATAACACTTTATCATACACCGGAGGGAAACCAAATGAAAAAGAACTTTACACGTATCGTCTGCCTCGCGCTCGCGCTTATCATGGTAGCGCTCTGCTGCGCCTGCGGCGGAAACGAAGAATCCTCGGAAGAGGAAAACTACGATCCGGTCATCGCCCCGCTGAACGAAACGATGACCGAACCCGCTTACGTCGGGCCGGGGATTGCCTCCTTCAAGGATTCCCAAAGCGGCAAGCTCGGCCTGATGGACTCCTCGGGCAGCGTGATCGTAAACGCGGAATACGCCGCGGTCAAGTACTGCGCGATGGAGGGATACTGCATCCTGACGAAGGAGAACGGCAGCGAAGTCAGTTACAATCCCGAAGATAAAACGCTGACCGACGGCAACCTCTGCGCCCACGGCGGTCCCGCCGAATTTTTCTGGGATTCCGACAACAACAAGGTCGTCTATTACGAGATTGAAGCGAGCGACGTTCCCGAAGAAGACCTCCCCGCCGAGAATGAGGCGCAGATAGTCTATGATATGAAAACGCTCAAAGTCGGCCTCATCGGGCACGACGGCAAGCTTATCGTCGAGCCGGTCTACGACGAGGGCCTTCACTTCACGAACGGACTCGCCGCGGTCAAGCAGAACGGCAAGTGGGGCTATATAAACGCGAGCGGCGAGGTCGTGATCGGCTTCTACTACGACGACGCCTACACAAGCGTCGCCTGCACTTCGTTCGGCAAGGGCATGCCCTACAACGCGGACAAAGACGGAATGGTAGCCCTCAATCACGACGGACTGTGCGGCGTTTACAACAGAGCTGGCGACATCATGGGCTCGTTCCAATACAGGGATATCATCAGCTTCGGCGACGGCAGCTTCATCGTGATGAAGACAGACGGGAGCTGGTGGCTCGCCAATATCGGCGGAGTCGTCGTCGGATAAGCCGCGGCGTGATCTGAAAAAACTATGATTATCAGAAACGGAACGGTCATGCGAGGGGATTTCACCCTCGCGCGCACGGATATTCTTCTCGAAGGCGAGACGATAGCCGCCGTCGGGGAGCAAAAGGGCGAAGGCGTCGACGCCTCCGGCCTGCTTGTCCTGCCCGGGCTCGTGGATATCCACACCCACGGGGTAGGGGAGCACGAGTGCTACGACGGGAACGGCGCCGCCGAAAAGGTCGCGCGCGCGCTCGCTTCCGGCGGCACGACCGCGTTCCTGCCTACCTGCCGCGGAATGGATATCGAAAAGCTCGTTTCGGTGACCGCGGAGATCGCGGACTTCATCGAAAACGGCGCCGCGGACGGCTGCGCCATGCCCGAGGGCATAAACCTCGAAGGTCCGTTCCTTTCGGAAGCGAAACGCGGCGCGCACCCCGTCGAATACCTCTCGAAACCCGACCTCGCGCTGTATTCGCGCCTGCGTGAAGCGGCGAAAGGACACGTCAAGCTCGTCACCGTCGCGCCGGAATACGACGGCGCCGACGCGCTGATAAAAGAGATAACCAAGACCGCGGCCGCCTCCCTCGGCCACACCGCGGCGGATTACGCAACGGCGAAGCGCGCCTTCGCCTGCGGAGCGTCCCACGTCACGCACCTGTTCAACGCGATGCTCCCGTTCGGGCACCGCGAGCCGGGGCTCGCCGGCGCGGCGCTCGAAAGCGATTCCGTCACCTGCGAGCTGATATGCGACGGCGAGCACGTTCACCCCGCCGTCGTGAAGGCGGCGTTCAAGGCGCTCGGCGCGGAA
>JAFZXI010000094.1 GCA_017616855.1 Clostridia bacterium
CCTTCCGCCGCCTGAAGCATAAGACGCAGGTCTTCCTCGCGCCCGAGGGCGACCATTTCCGCACCCGCCTGACTCACACGCTCGAGGTCGCGCAGATCGCGCGCACCATCGCCCGCGCCCTGCGCCTGAACGAGGACCTGACCGAAGCCATCGCGCTCGGCCACGACCTCGGGCACACGCCCTTCGGGCATTCCGGAGAAGCGGCGCTCAACGAGGTCTCGCCGACCGGCTTCAAGCATTACGAGCACTCCCTGCGCGTCGTCGACGTCCTCGAACGCGACCGGCAGGGGCTGAACCTTACCTACGAAGTGCGCAACGGCATCCTGCGCCACACCTGCGACCCGCTCGCCGACACGCTCGAGGGGCAGATCGTGCGCTACGCCGACCACATCGCCTATATGAACCACGACATCGACGACGCCGAGACCGCCGGCATCCTCAAGCCCGGCGACATCCCCGCGCGCATCCTCGAGGGGCTGGGGCAGACCCATTCCGACAGGATAACGACGATGATATGCTCCCTCGTCCGCGCCAGCGAAACGGGCGAGATAATCACGATGGAGCCGGAGATACACGCGCTTTACGACGAGCTCCACACGCTCCTTTACGAAAAGGTTTACTACAACCCGCTCGCCAAGGGCGAGGAAAAGAAGGCGAAGGCGGCGATTATCCGCCTCTACGAGCACTTTCTGAAGAACCCGGACAAGCTTCCGGACGGCTATAAAAACTACGTCGAGGCCGACGGCGTCGAGCGCGTCGTATGCGACTACATCGCCGGCATGACGGATACGTATCTTATCAGCGTTTTCGAGGATATCTACATCCCGAAGAGCTATAAGTGATAAGGGAAAAACGATGAGGATTTCGGACGACGTCCTGCGGAGCATCAAGGAACGGTGCCCGATCGAGGAAACAATTTCACGCTACGTCACCCTGAAGCCGAACGGCAGCAGGTTTACCGGACTTTGCCCGTTCCACAGCGAAAAGACGCCGTCCTTCACCGTCTTCACGGATACGCAGTCGTTTTACTGCTTCGGCTGCGGCGCCGGCGGCGACGTCATCACCTTCGTCATGCGCGAGGAATCCCTCGAGTATCCGGAGGCGGTCAAGCTGCTCGCCGACCGCGCCGGCGTCCGCCTCGAGCATAACGAGGAGGAGGAGAAGGCGATGCGCCTGCGCTCCCGCGTCCTCGCGATGAACAAGGAGGCGGCGCGCTTCTTCCACGACACGCTCGTTTCCGAAGCCGGCAAGCGCGGCATGGACTACCTCCGCGCGCGCGGGCTGAAAAAGAGCACGATAACGCATTTCGGCATCGGCTACGCG
Source organism: Clostridia bacterium (assembly GCA_017616855.1). Classification (GTDB taxonomy): domain Bacteria; phylum Bacillota; class Clostridia; order Oscillospirales; family RGIG8002; genus RGIG8002. The sequence goes on from JAFZXI010000094.1 coordinate 1,324, forward strand.
CCGGACAGCTGGGACGCGCTGACGAACCACCTGAAATCCAAGGGCTACAGCGAAAGCGAAATGATCGCCGGCTTCCTCGCCTCAAAGGGCAAGAACGGCGGCTGCTACGATACCTTCCGCGACCGCGTGATCTTCCCGATAATCGACATCACCGGCAGGGTCGTCGCCTTCGGCGGCAGACGCGTCGGCGACAAGGACCCGCGCAAGTATATCAACTCCTCAAACACCCCCGTCTACCGCAAGGGGCAGACGGTTTTCGCCCTGAACTTCGCCAAGGGCGCGGACAAGCTCGTGCTGACCGAGGGCTATCTCGACACCGTCTCCCTGCACGAAGCGGGCTTCACCGGAGCCGTCGCCACCTGCGGCACCGCGATAACCTCGGAGCAGGCGCGCCTGCTCGCGCGCTACTTCGACGAAGTCACCATCGCCTACGATTCCGACGACGCCGGCAGGACCGCGACCTCGAAGGCGATAGAGCTTTTCAAGCCGACCGGCATTTCGATAAACGTCCTCGACTACAAGGGCGCGAAGGACCCCGACGAGTTCATTCGCCGCTACGGCGCCGACGCCTTCGGCGCGCTGCTTTACGACTCGGGGAGCTACGTCGATTACCGCCTCGAGCTTCTGAAGCGGGATAACGACCTGACCAAGCCGGACGGCAAGGTGCGTTTCGTCAACGCCGCCGTCGAGCTCGTCGCCGCGGAGGACAGCGCGCTGAAGCGCGAGGTCTACGCCTCGCAGGTAGCCGAGCTGACCGGCGTCGACGTCAAGACCGTCCTCGGCGAGATCGACCGCCTCCGCAAGCGCGAGGGCGCGCGCGAACGCAAAAACGAGCAGAGGCAGCGCATCCGCGCCTCCTTCGGCTCGGACGACAAGGCAAACCCCGAAAAACGGAATAATCTGAGGGCCGCACGAGCGGAAGAAGAAATAGTGCGCTGTCTGTTTGCGAATCCCTCGGCTTATGATATCATCAAAGCAGAACTGACGGATTCCGATTTCGTCACGGAGTTCAACCGCAGGATATTCGACTGTATCGTCGGCGTCGTTTCGGACGGAAAAGCGCCTGCGCTGGCTGACTTCAACGCGGATTTCGATCCCGTCAGGGAGATGAGCGCGATAACGCGCATCATGCTCGACGCCGATAAGGAGCCGTTCGACGCGGCCGCGCTGAAAAAAGCGATCTCGGCGCTGAAGGCGGAAAAAGGACGGCTGACCCGCGACAATATCAAAGAGATGTCGCCGGAGGAGCTCAAGGCGTACATATCCGGGCTCAAAAAGGGCGGCGCGTCTTCGCAGAAAGAATGAAAGGGGAATTGGAACATGAGCGAGAAAAAGAATATAATCAAGGATCTTATCGAATACGGTAAGGCCAAGGGCTCGCTTTCAAGCAAGGAGATAATGGACGTCCTCGACGATCTCGACCTCGACGTCGATCAGGTCGAGAAGATGTACGAGGCGTTCGAGGAGGCGGGCATCGAGGTCATCGAGGATATGCAGATCGACGACTCCATCGACGATATAGATCTCGACAAGGACGTCGACGGCGACCTGCTCGACGACTACGACGAGGAGAAGAAGGAGGAGGCGCTCGCCGAGGCGGCGACCAACGACGACCCCGTCAAGATGTACCTCAAGGAGATCGGCCGCGTCCCGCTGCTCAGCGCCGAAGAAGAGGTCGAGCTCGCGATAAAGATGCAGGAGGGCGACGTCGAAGCGCGCAAGAAGCTCTCCGAGGCGAACCTGCGCCTCGTCGTCAGCATAGCCAAGCGCTACGTCGGCAGAGGCATGCTCTTCCTCGATCTCATTCAGGAGGGCAACCTCGGTCTTATCCGCGCCGTCGAAAAGTTCGACTATACCAAGGGCTATAAGTTCTCCACCTACGCGACCTGGTGGATCCGCCAGGCGATAACCAGAGCCATCGCCGACCAGGCGAGGATCATCCGCATCCCCGTCCACATGGTCGAAACGATAAACAAGATCGTCCGCATCGAGAGACAGCTCGTCCAGGAGCTCGGCAGGACGCCGACCGCCAACGAGATCGCCGCGGAAGCGGGCATGTCCGTCGAGAAGATCCACGAGATCATGAAGATCGCGCAGGAGCCCGTCTCCCTCGAAACGCCTATCGGCAAGGAGGAGGACAGCCACCTCGGCGACTTCATTCCGGACGAGGACGCCCCCGCGCCCGCCGACGCCGCCTCCCGCGAGCTGCTGAAGGAGACCATCTCCGAGGTGCTTTTCACGCTGACTCCGAGAGAGGAGAAGGTGCTGCGCCTGCGCTTCGGCCTCGTCGACGGCAGACCGCGCACGCTTGAAGAGGTCGGCGACGAGTTCGGCGTCACCCGCGAACGCATCAGGCAGATCGAGGCGAAAGCCCTCCGCAAGCTCCGCCACCCGATGCGCTCCAAGAAGCTCAAGGACTTCCTCGATAACTGATAAACGCATAAATCCCCGAGGCGTTACGCTTCGGGGATTTTTTCGTTACAAAACTATTGACAAATAAAACTGCCGGTGGTATCATAAAAATAACCTACTTGTGAGGTAGGTAAATAAAGAGTTTCATCGCAAAGGCGGTCGGATAATGGAAAAAATGACTATATACGCCGATAACGCCGCGACAACGCGGACGAGCGAAGCGGCGATAAAGGCGATGCTCCCGTTCATGACGGAGGTCTACGGCAACCCGTCGAGCTTACATTCGGCGGGTCAGCGCGCGAAGGAAGCGCTCGAGTCCGCGCGCGCACGCGTCGCCGCCGTCCTCGGCTGCGAAACGCGCGAGGTGTATTTCACCTCCGGCGGCAGCGAATCGGATAACCAGGCGCTCATCTCCGCCGCGCGCATCGGCGGGCGGAAGGGGAAAAAGCACATCGTTTCCACGGCGATAGAGCACCACGCGGTGCTCCACACGCTCGACGCGCTGAAAAAAGAGGGCTTTGAAGTGACGCTCGTCGGCGTCGGCGAAAACGGGATAGTAACGTCCGGGGCGATTGACGCGGCGATCAGGGAGGATACCTGCCTCGTCTCCGTGATGTACGCGAATAACGAGATCGGCACGATCCAGCCGATAGCGGAGATCGGCGCGCTCTGCCGCGCGCGCGGCGTGCTTTTCCACACCGACGCCGTGCAGGCGGTCGGGCAGCTTCACATCAACGTCGCGGAGCAGAATATAGACATGCTTTCGCTTTCCGCGCATAAGTTCCACGGGCCTAAGGGCGTCGGCGCGCTTTACGTCAAAAAGGGCGTGCCGCTGACGAACGTGATAAACGGCGGCGCGCAGGAGCGCGGCAAGCGCGCGGGAACGGAAAACCTCCCCGCGATAGCGGGCATGGCTGCGGCGCTCGAGGAAGCCGCCGCGAACATGGACTCAAACGCCGCGAAGGCGAGGGCGCTCCGCGACCGGCTTATAGCCGGGCTTTCGCGGATACCGCATTCCGCGCTGAACGGCGACGCGGAAAAGCGCCTGCCCGGCAACGTCAGCTTCTGCTTCGAGGGCATCGAGGGCGAGTCCCTGCTGCTGCTCCTCGACGACGCGGGCATCTGCGCCTCCTCCGGCTCCGCCTGCACCTCCGGCTCGCTCGACCCGAGCCACGTCATCCTCGCGATAGGCAGGCCGCACGAGATCGCGCACGGCTCCCTCCGCCTGACGATAAACGCGGAGAACACCGAAGAAGAGATAGATTATATGATAGAAAACGTCGCGGACGTCGTCGCGCGTCTGCGCGGGATGTCGCCGGTCTGGCGCAAGCTCATGAACGGCGAAAGCAGCTTCGTTTTGGCATAGGAGGCATAATATGGCACTTTACAGCGAAAAGGTAATGGACCACTTCCGCAATCCGCGCAACGTCGGAGTCATCGAGGACGCCGACGGCGTCGGCGAGGTCGGCAACGCGAAATGCGGCGACATAATGAAGATTTATCTGAAGATCGACGGCGGCGTAATTTCCGACGTCAAGTTCGAGACCTTCGGCTGCGGCAGCGCGATCGCGTCCAGCTCGATGGCGACGGAGCTGATAAAGGGCAAACCCGTCGAGCAGGCGCTGGAGCTGACCAACAAGGCGGTCGCCGAGGCGCTGGACGGGCTTCCGGCGCATAAGCTCCACTGCTCCGTGCTCGCCGAGGAGGCGATAAAGGCGGCGCTGAAGGACTATTACGACAAAAACGGCATAGAATACGACGCCGAAAAGTTCCGCTTCGCCGACTGCGCGCACTGTGAGAAATGAAATAAGCAGGGCATAAAAAAAGAGCCGCGCACGCGGCTCTTTTTTTAATACTTCATTTTCTTCGCGTCTCGGCGGCCTTTGCGTACCGCTTTCAGCATCTTCAGGCGGCTGCGACCCCGCGGGTAGAGCAGGAAGCGCAGCAGCATATCCTTGAAGTTCGCCGCGCGGCTGACGGTCGGGGACTTCGCCTTGTACTTCTTCAAAAACCACCGGTAATTGCGCGCGATGTAATACAGGCGCGTGTCGGAATGGACGGAAAACAGCTTCGGCCCGTGGTATTTGTGGTCGCCGACGAAGCGGTAAACGAGGTTATAGAGCTTTATCGGCACGCGCTCGCCGATCTCCTGCACGATGTAAGCGTCGTTGGCGCGCAGTATGCGGTATCCCGCTTTCAGCAGGCGGTGGTTGAGGTCGAAGTCGACCGCGTCGATGAAAAGCTCGTCGTTCCAGCCGCCGACCGCCTTCGCGGCGGCGACGTTCGTCAGCGCGGCGGAGGTTATGCAGCGGTCGTAGGTGTGGAAAAACTCCGCCTCCTCCTTCGGCTGCGCGAGGTATTCGTCCGGCTCGCACTTGCCGCGGTGGATGACGAAGGGGCAGACGATGCCGAGCTTTTCGAGGCGGAGGTAACGGGAATAGACGCTTATCAGCTCGGGGTCGCAGACGGTGTCCTGATCCAGCGTCAGCAGCCAGTCGAAGCCGCCTTCGGAAGCGGCGTCGAGCGCGCGGTTCAGCGCGTAGGCGATGCCCTTGTTTTCGCCGTTTTTGATGAAACGCACCTTGGGGTTTTCCGCGAAACGCGCTTCGAGCGGGGAAAGGTCGTCCGAGCCGTTATCGACGAAGAAGAAGGCGTCGACCTGCCGCAGAACGTTCTCCGCGTTCGCGGCGGCTTTTTCGAGGTCGCCGTTGAAAACGACCATGCCGGCGCAGATACGCGCCTCCGCGCGCGCCGGAGCGCGTTCCGCCGGGCGCTTTCCGGTGAAGCAGGGCGAAGCCGCCTTCGCTTCCGCGCCCGCGAGGTAGAGCGCCGGC
>JAFZXI010000095.1 GCA_017616855.1 Clostridia bacterium
TTATGATTTGGACGGCGAAGTCCAGAGATTGATCACGGAGTTTTGATTCCTGCATAATCGTTTCCTTTCAGTGAAGTTTTGCGGCGGTGCCGCAAAGTGAAGTTATGCCTGACGGCATAGTGAAGTTTGTCGTGTCGCGGCGAGTGAGGTTAAGTGTTCCGCTGACGCGGAACGTTAAGCATGGCTGCGCCTCGTGAAGCGCGCTGACGCGCGTGAAGTGTGCTTCGCACGCTATCAGCGAAACACTTAACTTCACTTTGCGGCGAAGCCGCAATACTTCACTATGCCGTCAGGCATAACTTCACTTGCGCCAACGGCGCAAACTTCATTTATCAGAATCCGGCATCTGCCCGATTGCCGTTTTTGATTCTGTCATTCTTGCATTTTCCCGCAAAAAATGCTATTATATATACATATCGCTTCAGGAGGTGCCGAATATGTGCATAGTTGCCGCCGTATACAAAAAGCAAATCGTCAAGCGCTACGATGACGACGGGATATTCAAATACTTTACACATGAGGATTTTCCCGGTTTGCTTGCGGAGCCGATAGCGTTTTCCTCTCCGCAGGGGATAGAAATGAAAGGCAACGTCTATTCCTACCCCGGCGCCGACGCCGAAACGCTCATCGTTTTCGCGCACGGCATAGGCGGCGGACACCGCTCGTATATGCGCGAAATCGAAACGATCTGCAAGCACGGCTACCGCTGCGTCGGCTACGATAACGTCGGCTGCTTCGCCTCCGGAGGCAAAAACATACGCGGTCTGACCGAATCGGTCAACGACCTGAACGCCTGCCTGTCATGGCTTCGCGCGCAGGAGAAATACAAGGACGCGCGCGTCTCTGTCGTCGGGCATTCCTGGGGCGGTTACGCCGTCGGGAACGTGCTGAACCTGCGCGACGACGTCTACGCCGCCGTCGTCATCTCCGGCTTCGTATCGACGCCTGAGTTCGTGCGGCTTTTCCTCAAAGGGAAACACGGCGTCGTGCGCCGAGGCATATGCCGCTTCGAGCGCAGGGCGAATCCGGATATCTATCCGCTCTGCTCCGTTGACGCGCTGCGGAAAACGGAGGCGAAGGCGCTTATCATCCACTCCCGCGACGACGCGGTGGTGCCTTTTGAAAGCGGTCTCGGCTACGTCCGCGAGCGCGTGGATAATCCCAACGTGCGTTTCCTCGAACTCGACGGGAAATACCACAATCCGCATTATTCCGCCGACGCGGTCGAATACATGCGCGAGTGTTTCGGCGCATATGAAATGCAGGTCGCAGACAAGAAACTCAGAACGACCGAGGAAAAACGCGCGTTCACAAAGGATTGGGATTACTTCCGCATGACCGCGCAGGACGAAGACGTCTGGAGAGAGATTTTCGAGTGCATAAAATGACTTGCTCCGCGGGACTTTACATTTGCCTCCGCGTGTGGTAAAATACGGATATGAACAAATCGTTTTACAAAACCGAAAACAAGGGCGTTACGCTCGTCAAAAGCGGACTTCTCGAAGCCGAGCAGTCGGTGCGCCACTGCTTCACGACGCGCCTCGGCGGAGTCAGCACCGGTTTCTACGCCTCGATGAACATGGGCTTCGGCAGGGGAGAGGACCGCGATATTGTCCTCCGCAACTACGAGCTCGTCTGCGAGGCGGCGGGGCTGAACTTCTCGCGCCTTACCCGCACCTACCAGCGCCACGGGATAAACGTCAAAGAGGTCACCGACGAAAACGTCGGCAGCGGCTTCTTCATTCCCGAATTTGACGCCACCGACGCGCTGATAACGAAACTCGAGTACACGCCTATAGTCGTTCACATCGCGGACTGCGTTCCGGTGCTGCTCTACGACCGCTCAAAACGCGCCTGCGCCGCCGTTCACGCCGGCTGGAGAGGAATGGCCGCCGGAGTTATCGAAGCCGCGATAAACGCGATGGAGAACGCCTACGGCACCGACGCCTCCGACCTTGTCGCCGCGGTCGGCCCATGCGTTGGTCCCTGCTGCTTCGAGGTTGACGAAGACGTCGCAGACGTGTTCCGTTCCGACTTCGGCATGAGCGTGATAATTCCCGCGGACGATGAGCATAAGACGCGCGTCAACCTGCCGAAATGCGCAGTTGAAGCGCTCACCGGCAGGGGCGTTCCGGAAAGCAATATCGACGTTTCCGGCGACTGCACCGTCTGCGACGAAACCCACTATTACTCACACAGGCGAATGGGAGAAAACAGGGGTTCCCAGATCGCTGTTATACAGATCTCCGGACGATAGGAGTTAAGGATGATAATCGAGTATTACAAAATCAAAAGCTTCGGCAACGTCGATAATCTGCGGCTCGAGCCGGGCGACGTATCCGCCTTCGCCGGCAAGGGCGAGCTCGGGCTCGCGACTTTGACGGCGTTTCAGCTCTTTATTTTCTACGGTTCAAAGGAGTGCGCCGCGGAAGTGCAGCCGTACCTCGACTCCGCGAAGGGCCCCGTCGCGGGCGGCTACGCCGTGCTTTCCGACGGGGACAGGCGCTACGTTGTCGCGAGGGAATACCTAAACGGCGAAGAGCGTCTGCTCGTTAAGGACGCCGATACCGATATCGAGATGCAGATACCCGCCAGCGCGGGCGAATTCTTCTTTTCGCGCACCGCAAAAGAGTATATGCACGGCTCCGAAGGCGCGCCGGTTGACATAAGCGACATACTGAAGACCGCGCCTATCCGCATAGATTCCACGGCAAAGATAAAGGCGAACGAGATCCTCGCGCTTCGCGAGCGTCTCGACGCGCTCGGCAAAAAGCAGATGCGCCTCGGCGCCGAAAGCATGGCGGCGCGCGGTGTGAACCCCGCGGAACGCCTCCGCAAAGCGCGCGAGGTTCAGGACGAATTGCTCGAAAACGAGGAGCGACTGAAGGAACTCGCCGGTTCCGGCGAAAAGCCGACGGCGATGAAAAAAAAGACGCTCGTTCTGCTGCTCTGCGCGGGCGGTTTCCTGTTCGTCGCGGGTCTGCTGCTGTTCCTGCTGATGAGCTATATTAACATCGAAAAGTCAAAGGCGTTTTTCATTTCTCTCGGCCTTATGGGCGCGGGAGCGGCGGTTTTGCTTTGGCTGCTGTTCTTCAAATTGATAGAAAAAATAGTCATGAAGAACGTTCCGAATACCGAGGAAGCCCTTCGCGCCAGGCGTGAGGAGCTCTCCGAAAAGCTCGATATACTGCTCGAGGGTTCGGATTTCGAGCAGCTTGAGCGCCAGGCGAAGCAGTCCGTTTCGACCGCGAGATCCGCGGCGGAAATAGACCGCGATCTCGAAGCGGTGAATAAGGAAATGGAAGAGATAAGAACAAAGCTCAACAAAGAGCTTACGGAGTGAGGATAATAGTATGGACGAAGAACTGAATAATGCGCCCGTATCAGATTCGGGCGGAGGGCCTCCGGGGAGCAACACGTCGACATTCAAACGCGTCATCGCGATAATCGCGGTTATCGCACTTCTCGCAGTAGGCGTCGGGGTTCTGCCGGTGCTTCTCGCAAACAAGCAGGCGGACCTCAACAAAGAAACTCAGGCGTCAAACGCTTCTTACGAAGCCGCCGCGAAGCTGAAATTGAAGATTCCGTCGCGCGGTTTGACTTCGGATGAGATAAGCGGACTGACTCCGGAAAGCGAATTACTGAAGGACGCCGAGGTGAGTTTTGATATTCCTTATGCCGAAGACAACAAATGCGCGGTCATTTTCTTCAAGTCGGCAAACGTTTCGGTGGAATCGGAAGCGGGAACGCTGACGAAAAACGCTCTTTCAGAGGGAATAGTTTTCATCTGGACGGGGAACGGAGAGGAAAAAGCCGAGCTGAACGTCTCAGAAGGAGCAAATAAATACACCGTTTCGCTCAAAGACGCCGGAAACGGCAAATACAAAGCATCCGTGGCGTCTGCGGATTAAAAAGAAACACGAAAAATAAAGTAAAACAAGCGGTTGTTTACCTGTAAATGCGGGTAAACAACCGCTTTGTCAACATGACGGATAAAAATACGACTTTTCAGATGGGTATATGCCGCAAACCCTTTAATTATGCGGTCTCGCACGATTATGAGGAATACAAATATTAGTAATATTCATATGAATTATGTTCATATATGACTGTTTTAGAGAATTGATTTCTTTTCTTTACCAAAAAAGCGGAAAAGGATTTCGGAAACAGGGAACAGCGTTATTCACATACCGAGCCGTACCAGTAAAACCGCGGAAGCCGCGACGGTAAAGTCGGCTATCAGCGCCGCGGGAACGGCGTAGGCGGTTTTCTTTACGCCGGCGCCTCCGAAGTAAACTGCGAGAGCGTAAAAGGTCGTTTCGCCTCCGCCGCAGATGACGCTCGCCATTCTTCCCGCCGCTGAGTCTGCGCCGAATTTCGCCAGCACGTTTTCAAGCACCGCGACCGCGCCGCCGCCCGAAACCGGACGCAGCAGCGCGACGGGGACTATCTCCGCCGGAAAACCGATGCTTTCCGTGAGCGGCGCTATAAGCCGCGCGAGCGCATCGGTAACTCCGGAAGCGGAGAGCAGACCGACCGCGGTGATCAGTCCGAGCATCGAAGGCGCAATGCGCAGCACGGTACGCAGTCCGTTTTTCGCTCCCTCTGTGAAGAGCGCGAACACGTCAAGTTTCCCGAACAGTCCGGCGCAGAGCACGGCGCAGATAAAAACCGGCACGAATGCCGCGCCTACGTACGCCATACGCGTCTCCCGCGCAAAACGCGCTTTCTTTCATACAGCCGCCGGAACAGCTCCGACGAAAGCAATCCCGTCGCCAGCGCCGCGATCGTGCAAATCAAAACCGCCGGCACTATGTCGAACGGCGACTCTGCGCCGGCTCTTGCGCGCATCGCCGCGACGGTGGTGGGGATAAGCTGCACCGAGGCGGTGTTGAGCACGACGAAGCGTATCATTTCCGCGTCCGGTTCCCCTCCGCGGCGCCCGCTCATTTCGCCGATCGCCTTAAGGCCGAAGGGCGTCGCCGCGCTGCCGACGCCTATGATATTCGCGGCGACGTTCATTGAGATCGCCTCGGCGCAGACGTCGTTTTCAAACGAGCGCGGAAACAGCCGTTTCAGCACCGGGCGCAGCAGCTTAGCAGCTCCTTTTGTGATGCCCGCGGCGGAAGCGACGTTCATCACGCCGCTCCAGAAGGGTATGACAGCCGCGAGAAAAATCAGCATCGCTACAGCGTTTTCCGCCGACGAAACGACAGCGCCTCCCAGCGTGTCGAGCCGTCCCGTAAACGCGGAATACGCGAAGGCGGCGAGTATCATTCCCGCCCAGACGAAAGAGAGCATAGCACCACCCGCGGAATACTATGCCGCGGCGGATTGTCCCTATTACGCGGAAAATAAAACTATCCGAAAAGAAAATATTGCAAAATCGCGAATAATTTGCTATAATCAAATCAAATAAAAGCAAGGGGTGTCAAAAAATGAAAAAGTTCTTTAAGGATTTCAAAGAGTTCGCTGTCAAAGGCAATATGATGACCATGGCGATAGGCATCATAATCGGCGCCGCTTTCACCGCCATCGTTACGAGTCTGGTGCAGGATATCCTTATGCCGCTCATCACGATCCTTACCGGAAAAGCGAGCATCGAGGAAGTCTATTTCACCGTCGGCGAAACCCAGATTTTCTACGGCAAGTTCATTCAGGCGATAATCGTCTTCATCATCACGGCGTTCGTTATCTTCCTGCTCGTCAAGGGCCTCGCGAAGATGGCCGAATCCAAGAAAAAGAAGGAAGCCGCCGAAGAAGCCGCGGAAGAGCCCGCCGCTCCCACGAGCGAAGAACTGCTTACCGAAATCAGAGACCTTCTCAAAGAGAAGAAAGAGTAACGCTGCTTAAATGGCGCGTTGCAACGGCTTGAAACAAACGCATGAGTCGGCGCGTCGGGTATCCGGCGCGCCGACGTTTTGACTACGGCAGGAGTGAAGACCCCAATGACCGATATCCCGGAAGAAAAAGCGTCGGAACCGGAATCCGCTGAAGAAAAAAAGACGACGTCAAAAACCAAAAAACTTTGGGTACTGCGCATAGTAGCTTTCGTTCTGTGCGTGGCTATTGTCGTTGCGGTCTTCACGCTGCCGTCTCAGAATAACGGGGGAAGTTCATCGTCGTCGGAGTATTCCGGCAGAGACGTGCCGACCTCCGAAACCGTCGCCGCTTACAAAGAGAAAAAAGCGGTGCTCAATACCGGCGGCACCGTCGCGATTATCGTTCCGGCAGACGAGCCGTCGTACGTCAAAAAACTGAAAAAAGAGCTCAAGGAGTTCGGTCTCACCGCCGACGTTTACACATGGGAAAAAGCGGAGGAATCCGCATACGCCGTCTTTAATCCGATGGCATATAAAGCGGTTATTTACACCGACGCCGGCGGAGTGCCGGAGGGGTTGATCCAGCCGATAAGCAGCTACCTGAACAACGACGGAGGTCTGATATGTATCGGCGGTCCGGCGTTCACGGATATATACTCGAAGACGGGTTCCGTCTACGTAAAGGTGCGTGAGATGGAAGGGGCCTACGGTACGAACAAAAACAATCAGTACTCCGGCGAGCTGCTCATCGACTGTCTGTCGCCCGCCTACCATACCTTCCCGGTGACGAACGCCGTAAAAGTCGTTTCGCGCGATGTGCAGGCCGTGCTTCCGGAGGCGGATTACGCGATGCCTTCCGAAATGTTTTCCTGCTCGCCGCGCACGTACGGCACCGGCATATTGAAATACCGCACCCGCAGATTCGTTCCGCTTATCGAGGCGCTTGACGCCAAGGGCGAAACGGCGGGTTACCTCGCGTATATGGTTCTGTCGCTCGGCAGCGACGTCGAGGTGACTTACAATTCAGGGATGTGGGCGAGCTTCAACACAAACGATAAAGAATTCCTCGGCAGCGCCGAAGCGCTGAGCGCAATCTCCTGCGTCGCGGCTTATTTTAACGTCCGCAAGATGTTTTTCGGCGGCGGCGCGAGCGAATACACGTATTTCCCCGGCGATGAATGGACCGTCGGCGCTGAAACGATGAGCGAAGAGATGATGTTCGGCAGCGTCGATTCCGTCAATACCGCGCGCTCGACGGAATACTTTACCGTAAACCTTGAGATAACGCGCGAAGGGACGGGCGTTTTCGAGAAGGAGTTCCAGCCATATGAGTTCGAGAACGTGACGGATACGGCGATAGGCACCTACACGCTTTACAGCACCGGATTTACGCCGCAGGAGGCGGGAGACTACCGCGTTACCGCAGAACTCCGCTGCGGAAAAACCGTCATCGACCGTCTCGCGCACGACGTCTGCGTTTACGCCGAGAAGCCGGAAAGCGAGCGCAAATACGTCACCGCCGTCGGCAAGGACCTCTATCTCGACGGCAAAGTCTGGAAGTGCTACGGCGTCAACTATATGCCGTCGAGCGGCATATCACTCATCGGTGACGATTACGAAAAATGGGTGTCGCCGTCCGCTTTTGATATCGACATCGTTTCCAAGGACCTGCGGCGCATAAAGGATATCGGATTCAACGCCGTCTCCGTTTTCGCGTACGACTGCGCGATCGGGAACAATACTCTCATTACGCTTATCCGGCTGTGCGAAAAATACGGGCTGAAGGTGTTTTTCTCCTTCCGCGAATTCGCGAACCCCGTTACCTTCATTGACGGTAACGCGCAGACGATAAACGACATGATAACCGGGTGCAAGCTCGCCGGAAACGATACCCTCGTCGGCTACGATATCGCATGGGAAACCATGCCCGGCGGTTACGGACCGTGCTGGTGCAACGACCTCGGCATGATGGCGTTCGACGAGGTCTGGAGCAGGTGGGTTGTCGATAACTACGGCAGTCTCGACGCCGCGGAGTCCGCGTGGGGCTGGAGCCCCGGGCGCAACGCCGGCGGCACTATGAAGGGCGTCGATATCGGTACGTTGGCCGGCCGCAATCAGCAGGCATCGACCGCGATAATCGCATACCGCCGCTGGCTCGACGACTGGTGCGCCGACATCTTCGGCAAGGTAACCGACATTATTAAAGACGTTGATCCCAACCACCTGGTCGCCGCGAGAAACGGCATGTATACCGGCTGGCCGAACGGGCGCTTCCGCGACGTCGGCTGGGAATACGGCGCACTCGCATCCGCGCTCGACGTGATGGGCCCGGAGGGCTACGGATACTATTATCAGTGGGACGACGACTTTGAAACCGCCGTTTACTCCGTTGCTTATTCACGCTACTCCTGCGATAAACCGTTGATCTGGTTCGAGTTCGGAAAGGACGCCTGGGTCGGCACGAATTACGATAATGAATACGGACTCGAAGCCCAGGCGAACTACATAGCGAATATCAACCGCGTGCTGAAAGACAGCCAGTCCAACGGCATTTTCTACTGGTGGTACGCCGGCGGCTTCCGCCTCGGCGAAGCGAGCGACTACGGCATAATCAATCCGGACGGTTCGGACAGAAAGGCAACGACGCTGATACGCGAGTTCGCCGACGAATTCAAAAACGCCGGCAAAGTGCGCGAGCCGCAGGTCACGGTCGAAGCCGACCGCGACGAATACGCTTACGGCGTCGTCAGCATGTACTTCGGGCACCAGTCCGATTTCAAAGCCGCGAACAACGCCGGCAAGGTCTTCGGCATCACGAACAGGGGCGACTCGATGACCTCGCTCAACGCGGAGCTTTCGCGCATCAGCGACCTCGATATCGGTCCGCTGCGTTTCCTTAACGCGACGATACGCCGCGTGTGGTACCGCGTTTCCGGCGGCGAATGGATCCTGCTCAAGAGCGGCGACGTCATCACCGCTCCGCGCGGGAGCAAGGTAGAACTGAAGCTCACCGTCGTCAACACAGGCAGAGCGAAGTGGATCTGCCGCGCGAACGCGGGCAGCTCCGCGGGAGCGGTCTGCGTCAACGTCGGCGGCGAGAGCTTTGATATTCCGTCCGATGCGGCGCGGCACGCGCTCATCTCCGTAAGCGGCATTTCCGTCACCGCTGATAATTACAAGACGGTCACGCTCGAAATGGCCGCGGAGGGACGCGCCCACTTCGGAGAAAAAATCAAGTTCACGATAAAAACGGTTTAAGGGGGAAAAGGCATGAACACCGGCATATGCGTTATCGGCGGCGGAGCCGCAGGTATCGCCGCGGCAATCTCCGCGGCGCGTTTCGGCGCGTCCGTGACGGTGGCCGAGGGCAATTCCCGCGTCGGCAAAAAACTGCTGCAGACCGGCAACGGCAGGTGTAACCTTTCACACGTTTCTCCCGCCGCCGAAGACTATTTCGGCGACCGCGATTTCATTAAAGACGTGCTCGGCGAACTCGGAACGACCGGCGCGTTCACCTTTTTCAAAAGTCTCGGCGTGCTGCTACATAGCGACGGCGAGGGCAGGGTATACCCCTATTCAAACAGCGCGAACACAGTGCTCGACGCGCTCCGCCGCGAGCTTGACCGCCTCGGCGTGAACGTCGTCACGGATTGCAGAATAACGGAAATCTCGGGCGCCGACGGCGCCTTCGTCCTCGCCGGAAGCGAAACGATAAAAGCGAAAAAGGTGGTTCTGGCGTCCGGCGGCTGCGCGGCTCCCTCGACGGGGAGCGACGGCGGCGGCTTCGTCCTGCTCGAACGGCTCGGCGTAAAACACACGCCGCTGCGCCCCGCGCTGACGGGGATAAAATGCGGCGGCACCGCGCGCTTCAAGGGCGTCCGCGCAAAAGCGCGCGTCACGCTGCTGCGCGGAGCTTCCCGCGTCGCCTCGGCGGACGGCGAAGTGCAGTTTACCGACCGCGGGCTTTCCGGCATCTGCGTTTTCGACGTATCGCGCTTCGCGGAGAAGGGGGACGTCGTAAACGTCGACCTGCTCCCCGATTATACGCCGGAGCTTGCCGCGGGGCTGCTCGAAGAGCTCGATTGCGGCAGAAACCTTCCGCCGGCGGAACTGCTCGGAGGCCTGTTCAACAGGCGCCTCGCCGAAGCGGCCGCCGCGAACGCGAAGGGTGCCGGCTTCGCCGCGCTCGCGGAGTCCGCGAAGTCGCTGTGTTTCAAAGCGGAGGGAGTTATGCCCTTCGCGAACGCGCAGGTGACCGCCGGCGGCGTTCCCGCTTCCGAAATCGGAAGCGACCTGCAGGTCGGGCGCGTTCCCGGTCTTTACCTCGCGGGCGAGCTGCTCGACGTCGACGGGAAATGCGGCGGTTATAATCTGCATTGGGCGTGGTGCAGCGGCATCCGCGCAGGCAGGGAAGCGGCGGCGAGTATTTGACGATGTATACTTATATTGTAAGAGAAATCAAGCTGCTCCCGGGCAGCGGCGAAAAGGAACTGAGAGCGGCGGCGGCGAAGCGGCTCGGCGTAAGCGAAGGCGCTGTCATCGGGCTGGAAACGGTCCGCCGTTCCGTCGATGCGCGCAAAAAAGAGGATATCCGCGTCGTCTTTTCCGCCGCGGTAACGCTCGCGGAGAAGCTCCCGAACGCCGAGCGCTTCGAGCGCGAAACATATGAACTCCCGACGAAAAGCACGCTTTCGAGCCGTCCGCTTGTCGTCGGAGGCGGCCCCGCCGGACTCATGGCGGCGTATACGCTCGCTCACGCGGGCGCGAGACCCATACTTATAGAGCGCGGACTGCCCGTCGAAGAACGGGCGAAGAAGGTCGGCGCTTTTTTCGCCGGCGGAGGACTCGATCCGGAATGCAACGTGCAGTTCGGAGAGGGTGGCGCCGGCACCTTTTCTGACGGCAA
>JAFZXI010000096.1 GCA_017616855.1 Clostridia bacterium
AAGACCACCCTGACCGCGGCGATCACCATGACGCTGGCTCTGAAGGGCGAAGCCCAGGCCATGCGCTATGATGAAATCGACAAGGCGCCCGAAGAGAAAGCCCGCGGAATCACGATCAACACCGCGCACGTGGAATACGAGACCGCGAAGCGGCACTATGCGCACGTGGACTGCCCCGGACACGCGGACTATGTAAAGAACATGATCACGGGTGCGGCGCAGATGGACGGCGCGATTCTGGTCGTGTCGGCTCCCGACGGCCCGATGCCCCAGACCCGCGAGCACATCGTTCTCGCCCGTCAGGTCGGTGTTCCTTACATCGTTGTCTACATGAACAAAGTCGACCAGGTCGACGATCCCGAACTGCTCGAGCTCGTCGAGATGGAGATCAGAGAGCTGCTCTCCAAGTACGACTTCCCCGGTGACGAAGTCCCGGTCATCAAGGGCTCCGCGCTGCAGGCTCTTGAGAGCACTTCCACCGATCCCAACGCGCCCGAATATAAGTCCATCATCGAGCTTATGGACGCTGTTGACAACTTCATCCCCACCCCCGACAGAATGGCCGATCAGCCCTTCCTTATGCCCGTCGAGGACGTCTTCACCATCACCGGCCGCGGCACCGTCGCCACCGGCAGAGTCGAGCGCGGACAGCTCAAGCTCGGCGAAGAAGTCGAGATCGTCGGCCTCAAGGACGAGATCAGAAAGACCGTTGCTACCGGTATCGAAATGTTCAGAAAGCTGCTTGACTATGCTGAAGCCGGCGACAACATCGGCGTTCTGCTCCGCGGCGTTCAGAGAACCGAGATCGAGCGCGGCCAGGTCATCTGCAAGCCCGGCTCCATTAAGCCCCACACCAAGTTCAAGGGCCAGGTTTACGTCCTTACTAAGGACGAGGGCGGCAGACATAAGCCGTTCTTCAACAACTACAGACCGCAGTTCTATTTCAGAACTACCGACGTTACCGGCGTTATCCATCTGCCTGAAGGCGTCGAGATGTGCATGCCCGGCGACAACGTCGTTATGTCTGTCGAGCTGATCACCCCCATCGCCATCGAGAAGGGCCTCCGCTTCGCTATCCGCGAAGGCGGCAGAACTGTCGGCTCCGGCGTTGTTACCGAGATCGACGGCTAATCCCCGTAAATCGAATAAAACAGACCTCGCAATCGCGGGGTCTGTTTTTCTTTACCAAAAAATGAAAAAAGGTCTTTTATCTCGCGCTTCTTTATGGTAAAATACAATAAGAGGAGTGTTTGCCATGCAGTTCACCGTCGGCGACAGGGTAATAATGAAAAAGCCGCACCCGTGCGGGAGCGCGGAATTCACCGTCCTGCGCACCGGCCTCGATCTGAAGCTCGAATGCGCCGGCTGCGGCCGCGTCGTCGAGGGCGAACGCTTCAAGCTGGAGCGAAAAATCAAGAGAGTGGAGAGCAAAACGGAAGATGTTTGACAAGCTCGCTGACATAAAGACAAAGTTCGAGGAAGTGGAAAGCCGCCTTTCCGACGGCGCCGTCATTTCCGACAGAGAAGCGTACAGCGCGCTTATGAAAGAGCATAAGCGCCTGCTTCCGATCGTCGAGAAATATAACGAATACGAGAAATACTCCGCGCAGCAGGCGGAGGCGAAGGAACTGCTCGACACCGAGAAAGACAGGGAGCTGCGCGAGCTCGCCGAGGCGGAATACCTCGAGGCGAAGGAAAAGCTCGAAACCATTTCCGACGAGCTGAAGATCCTGCTCCTGCCGCGCGACGAAAACGACGACAAAAACGTCATCGTCGAAATCCGCGCCGGCGCCGGCGGCGACGAAGCCGCGCTTTTCGCCGGCTCGCTTTACCGCATGTACACCATGTACGCCGACACCCACGGCTTTAAGCATGAAGTACTGAACCTCAGCGAGACCGGGCTCGGCGGCATAAAGGAAATATCGTTTGAAATAAGCGGCGACGGCGCCTTCGCGAAGCTGAAGTTCGAGAGCGGCGTCCACCGCGTCCAACGCGTTCCGGAAACCGAGAGCGGCGGCAGAATCCACACCTCCACCGTCACCGTCGCGGTGCTTCCCGAAGCGGAGGAAACCGAGGTCAACATCGACCCTTCAGACCTGCAGATTGATACCTACCGCAGCGGCGGCGCCGGCGGCCAGCACGTCAACAAGACCGAGTCCGCGATACGCATAACGCATATTCCGACCGGCATCGTCGTCGAGTGCCAGGACGAGCGCAGCCAGTATAAAAACAAAGACCGCGCTATGAAGATACTTTACTCCCGCATTCTCGAGCAGGAGCGCGAGAAGCAGATGGGGGAGATCGCCGCGGAACGCCGCAGTCAGGTCGGCACCGGCGACCGCAGCGAGCGCATACGCACATATAACTTCCCGCAGGGGCGCGTTACAGACCACCGCATCGGGCTTTCGCTCTATAAGATCGACGCGATCATGAACGGCGACCTCGACGAGATAATCACTTCGCTTATAACCGCGGATCAGGCGAGGAAGCTTGCCGAAGCCGAATAACGCAAACGGAGAGTTGCTTTGAAGACTGAGTTTTTTGATTTGTCCGGCGACGGACGAAACGGAATAATAGAAAAAGCGGCGCGGGTCATACGCTCGGGCGGACTTGTGGCGTTCCCGACAGAGACGGTTTACGGGCTCGGCGCGAACGGCTTCGACGAGAAGGCGGTTTTGTCCATCTTCGAGGCGAAGGGCAGGCCGCACGATAACCCTCTGATAATGCACGTCGCCGATCTTGATATGGCCGCCGAGCTCGGATATCTTAACGAAGCGTTCTACAAGCTCGCGAGCGAGTATTGGCCCGGACCGTTGACAATCATAGTGAAAAAACACCCGATAGTCAACGACATTGTCACCTGCGGACTTGATACCGTCGCGATACGCATGCCTTCAAACGACTACGCCCGCGAGCTGATTAAAGCGGCGGGAGTACCTATCGCCGCACCGTCGGCGAACCGCTCCGGCAAGCCGAGTCCG
Source organism: Clostridia bacterium (assembly GCA_017616855.1). Lineage (GTDB taxonomy): Bacteria > Bacillota > Clostridia > Oscillospirales > RGIG8002 > RGIG8002. The sequence continues at coordinate 2,982 of JAFZXI010000096.1, forward strand.
GTTACCGCGCGGCACGTTTTGACCGATATGGACGGCAGGATCGATATGATCCTCGACGGCGGCGCCTGCGAGGTCGGCGTCGAATCCACCGTCGTAACCGTCTGCGGCGAAACGCCTACCGTGCTTCGCCCGGGCGGCATAACGCCCGCCCAGATCGAAGCCGCGCTCGGCAGCGTACGGCTCGACAAGGCGGTTACTCAGATGCTTCCGGAAAATGAAAAACCGCTCGCGCCCGGAATGAAGTATAAGCATTACGCGCCGGATTGCCGCGTAGTCATAGTAGAGGGCAAAGGCGCGGTCAACTATATCAAAGCGCGGCTCGCGGAAGATGAGAACGCCTGCGCAATGTGCTTCAACGGCGAAGAGGCCGTTTTTCCGCGCGCCATAGCATACGGAGAAGAGGGAAACAGCGTTTCGCTCGCCCACGGAGTCTTCGCCGCGATGCGCGAAGCGGACGGACGCGGCATATCGACGCTTTACGTCCGCTGTCCGCGGAAGGACGGCGTCGGAATCGCCGTTTTCAACCGCCTTTTCAGGGCGTCCGGCGGCAGCGTGGTAAACGTGTAACAAGGAGAAAACGATGGTTTACGGACTCGTCGGCCGCAGCGGCTCGGGCAAATCCACCGCCGCGCAGGTCTTTGCTGAATACGGGTTTTTCGTCATCGACTGCGACAAGGTCGCCGCCGAAGTTCTGAAAAGCGACGGCGTGCGCCGCGCGCTCGCGGACGCGTTCGGCTCCGACGTGCTGACGAAGCGCGGCGTGAAAAAACGCCTCGTAGCGGAGCGCGCCTTCGCGAGCCGCGAATCGCTCGAACAGCTCAATTCTATCACGCATCCGCCTATCGTCGCGCGACTCCGCGAGCTTTGCGAGGGCAGGGAGAAGGCGATGCTCGACGCGCCTACGCTTTTCGAAAGCGGCGCGTATAAGCTTTGTGATAAGATCGTCGCAGTCGTAGCGCCGGACGAAGTGTGCGAAGAACGCCTGCTTCAGCGCGGCGGAGCGACGCTTGCGGCGAT
>JAFZXI010000097.1 GCA_017616855.1 Clostridia bacterium
CGCGGACGCGAGAAAAGCCGGCGCCGTCGCCGTCATAGGCGAGCGCGACACCGGCGACGGAAGCGTAAACGTTCTCGTCGAAAACTGCCGCAAAGCTTACGCGGCAGTATGCTCAAACTTCTACGGCAGACCGCAGAAGGAGCTCAAACTCGTCGGCGTCACCGGCACTAACGGAAAAACGACGACGTCCGTGCTTATCAAAAACATTCTCGAATACGCAGGCCGCAGCGCCGGACTTATCGGGACGATCTCCAACGTCATCGGAGGCAAGGAAGTCGCCGCGAACTACACGACTCCGGAGCCGAAGGAGTTTTTCCACCTGCTTCGTCAGATGGCGGATTCCGGCGCGGAATACGTCGTCAGCGAGGTTTCCTCTCACGCGCTCGATCAGAGCCGTGTGGACGGCTGTATCTTTGACGTCGGAGTTTTCACGAATCTCACTCAGGACCACCTCGATTACCATATAACGATGGAGGCGTACGCCGCCGCGAAAGCGAAGCTTTTCGGCGTTTCGCGCGTTTCCGTAATCAACGCCGACGACCCCGCTGGCGAGCAGATGCTTGCCGCAGCCGAGGGCGAAACGCTGACCTATTCGGCGAAGTCGGACAACGCCGACCTTACCGCGAAGAACGTCGAATTGAAAAGCACAGGCGCTTCCTACGAGCTCGTGACGCGCGGCGATATCGCGCGTATCACGACACGCATGCCCGGCATGTTCAATGTGTATAACACGCTCGCCGCTGCTTCCGCCGCTTACGCCCTCGGAATCCCGCTCGCCACCGTCAAGGAGGCGCTCGCCGTTTCAAGAGGCGTCAAGGGACGCCTCGAGGTCGTTCCGACGGATACCGACTACACCGTGATAATCGACTACGCCCACACTCCGGACGGGATAGAGAACATACTTCGCGCGGTTCGCGACTTCGCCGAGGGCAGAGTTATCTGCCTGTTCGGCTGCGGCGGCGACCGTGACAAGACAAAGCGTCCGCTAATGGGCGAGACCGCCGCTTCGCTCGCGGATTATCTCTTCATAACGTCGGATAACCCGCGCACCGAGGAGCCCGACGCGATAATCGCCGACATTCTCGAAGGAGTGAAGGGTTGCGACACGCCGTACACCGTCATTACCGACAGAACGAAGGCGATTGAAGCGGCGCTGAATGAAGCGCAGGCGGGCGACGTTATCATTCTCGCGGGCAAGGGCCACGAGAATTATCAGATACTCGGCACCGAGAAGATACATTACGACGAGCGCGAGATAGTCGCGGATATTCTGTCGAAGAAATGATAGCCGAAACGGAGGTTATCTTATGATCAAGCTTACGGTACAAGAAGTCGCAAAGCTCGCCGGAGGCGTTGCGGTCGGGGACGGAGAAGTCGCTTCCGTCGCGATTGATTCCCGCAAGGTCATTCCCGGCTCGCTCTATATCGCGATCAAGGGCCAGCGCCTGGACGGACACGCTTTCATCAGAGAAGCGTGCGAACACGGCGCTTCCGCCGTCATGGCGCATGACGACTGCGAGTGCGGCGTGCCGGTGATACGCGTCGACGACACGACTAAGGCGCTGCTCCGCTTTGCGGGAGCGTACCGCGATATGTTCCATCCCTTCCTCATCGGCTTGACCGGCAGCGTCGGCAAGACGACGACGAAGGACATGACCTACTGCGCCCTTTCGGACAGCAGAAACGCGATAAAGACCGACGGCAATCTGAATAACCATATCGGAATGCCGCTGAACCTGCTCCGGCTTGACGAAACCGTCGAAGCCGCGGTAATCGAAATGGGCATGAACGCCCGCGGCGAGATCAGCCGCCTGACGCGCGCCGCGAAGCCGGACGCCGCGATCATCACGAACATCGGCATTTCGCATATCGGTCTGCTCGGAAGCAGACAGGAGATCCTCAATGCGAAGATGGAGATCGTCGAGGGCATGAAGGCGGGCGGAACGCTCGTTCTGAACGGCGACGACGATATGCTTTCCACCGTTAAGGAGCCGGACGGCATAAAGATAATCCGCTATTCGTTGCTCGGTGACGCCGACGTCAGCGGCAGGATCGTCCGCGAGGGCGATAACCACAGCGAAGTAAGGATAAAGACCGCGAAGGGCGAATACGACATGATCGTTCCCGTCAGCGGCAGACACAACGTGTATAACGCGCTCGGAGCGTTCACGGCGGCGCTCGTCGCCGGCGCCGAGCCGGAGTCCGCTATCCGCGGTATAGGCGATTTCCACACCGCCGCGATGCGCCAGAGCGTTTACGATAAAGGCGGTATAACCGTCATCGAGGACTGCTACAACGCCGCTCCGGATTCTATGTCCGCGGCGCTGTCCCTGCTTTCCAAAACAGGCAAGGGCAGGCGCGTAGCGGTGCTTTCGGATATGGTCGAGCTCGGCGATTACTCCGCCGCCGCCCACGAAAGAGTGGGCAGGGAAGCGGCGTCCGTCGCCGACCTGCTGATGATTTACGGGCACTTCGCTGCCGATTACGAGCGCGGATTCAACTCCGTCGCCGAAAGACGCGGAAAGGTCGCGATATTCCCCGATAAGCGCGCGCTGACAGAAGCGCTGAAAAACGTCCTCGTTGAAGGCGACACCGTGCTTTTCAAGGCGTCGCGCGCCCAGCGTCTCGAAGAAGTCATAGCGGACGTTTTCGTAGAAGATGAAAAGAGAGGATAACGCCGATGAGTGAGTATTATATCGTTATCGCCGCGTGTTTGAGCTTTGCCGTGACCGCGCTCAGCGGTTTCGTTCTGATACCGCTGCTCCGCCGTCTGCGTTTCGGCCAGTCGATAAGGGAGGACGGCCCGACCTGGCACGAGAAGAAGCAGGGGACGCCCACGATGGGCGGCATCATGTTCATTCTCGGCATCGGAGCCGCGATACCGTTTGCTCTCAGTAAGGCGGGCGACAGCGGTGAAAAATACGGCATCATATACTGCGGACTCACCGCCCTGCTTTTCGGGCTGGTGGGCTTCATCGACGATTTCATAAAGGTATCCAAAAAGCAGAACCTCGGCGTCACCGTAAAGCAGAAGCTCTTTCTGCAGTTCGCGGCGGCGATTGCCTTCACCGTTTCGATGGGGGTGAGCGGTCTGCTTTCTTCGCAGATAGACATACCGTTCACGAAGTGGAGCATTGATATCGGTTTCGCGATTTATCCGCTGACCGTCATCGCGCTTGTCGGTATCGTCAACGCGGTCAACATCACAGACGGACTCGACGGACTCGCTTCCGGCGTGACGTGGATAGTCGGCATATTCTTCCTGCTTGCCGCGTCCGTTTTCAAACTTGAGGGCTATTCCGTTCTCGCGGCGGCGCTCGCGGCCGCGATGATGGGCTTCCTCGTCTGGAACTTCTATCCCGCGAAGGTGTTCATGGGCGATACCGGTTCGCTTTTCCTCGGCGGCCTCGTAGGCACGCTTTGCTTCGCGTTGAGAATGCCGCTGATATTCCTTATTGTCGGCATCGTTTATATGATCGAGATACTTTCCGACGTCATACAGGTCCTGCACTATAAGCGTACCAAGCGCAGGGTGTTTCTTATGGCGCCGATACACCATCACTTCGAGAAGAAGGGCTGGTCCGAGGTGCGCATCGATTTCACCGCCATGGGACTGACCCTGCTGTTCGCGGCAGGGGCGTTCCTCTGGATATATTTCGTGAAGATCTGAGAGGTTTCTGATGGGAACTGCCGCCGTTGCCGCAAACGGAAAACTGAATAAGGCAAAGCTCCCGCCGATGGACCTGCCGTTTCTCGTGCTCGTTGTCCTCGTGCTTATCAGCGGGCTTGTAATGCTGTTCTCCGCAAGCTACGCCGCCGGCCTTGCCGACGAGGGCGACAGCATGTATTACATCAAAAAGCAGCTTCTCGCCGCGATTATCGGAGTTATCGCGATGTTCGCGGCTTCGCGCCTGAACTATAAGTTCTACCGCAAGCTTTCCTGGGTGGCCGCGGCGATTTCGGCGCTGCTGCTGATACTCGTTTTCCCTATGGGCGTTGCCGCCAACGGCGCGAAACGCTGGATACACCTCGGGCTTACGTTCCAGCCCTCCGAGATAGCGAAGATAGGAATGATCCTTATTCTCGCGCACATAATCACCGTCAACTACGACAAGATGGCGACCTTCACGAACGGAATACTCATACCGCTCGGCATAACGGGCATTTTCGCGCTGCTCGTCATCATCGAACCGCACCTTTCCGGCGCTATGCTGCTCGCTATAATCGGCGTCGTCATGGTCTTTGTCGGCGGCGCGAACTGGAAGCACCTGCTGCTTTGCTTCCTGGTGCTGCTGCTGTGCGTCGTGCTGATAGTCAGCATGACGAGCTATATGGGAAAGCGCGTCAGCGCCTGGCTCGATCCTTGGTCCGATCCGCAGGGCGAGGGATATCAGATAATCCAGTCGCTTTACGCCATCGGCTCCGGCGGACTCATGGGACTCGGGCTCGGCAACTCGCAGCAAAAATACGGCTACCTGCCGGAAGCGCATAACGACTATATTTTCTCCATCGCCTGCGAGGAACTCGGCTTCGTCGGGGCGGTCGCGATAATCCTTATGTTCGCGCTGCTCGTCTGGCGCGGCTTCCACATCGCGCTGAAGGCGAAGGATAAGTTCGCCTGCCTTGTCTGCGTCGGGATAATGACGCAGGTCGGAGCGCAGACGCTGCTAAACATCGCCGTCGTCAGCAACGCGATACCCAGCACCGGTATTTCGCTCCCGTTCTTCAGCTACGGAGGCACGTCGCTCGTTTTGCTCCTGGTGGAAATGGGCGTGGTGCTCAACGTTTCGAGATATTCCAACACCGAAAAAGGATGATGAAAATGAGGATCGTATTCGCAGGCGGAGGCACCTCCGGCCACATCAATCCCGCGATTGCGGCGGCAAAGTACATAAAGCGCCGTATTCCCGACGCGGAAATACTCTTCATCGGCACGGAAAACCACATCGAAGCGAAGCTCGTCCCGCAGGCGGGTTTCAAAATCGAGTTCATAGACATAAGGGGCTTCAAGCGGAGTCTTTCTCCGTATAACCTCGGCACGCTCCGCCGCATATTCACCTCGCGCAGACGCTGCAAGAAGATATACAAGGAGTTCAAACCGGATATCGTCGTCGGCATGGGCGGCTACGTCAGCGGCCCGACGCTTCTCGCGGCGCACAAGCTCGGTATACCTTGCCTTATCCACGAGCAGAACGCCGTCGCCGGCATGACGACGAAGCTCGCCGCGAAGTACGCCTCCGCGGTCATGCTGACGTTCCCGGAAGCGGCGGCGCAGCTTCCCGCAGGCACGCGCAGCGTAGTCACGGGCGTTCCGATTTACGAGGACCTGCTGAAGCTTGACAAGGCGGAATGCCGCCGCGAGCTCGGCTTTGACGACCGTCCGCTGCTGCTTTGCTCCGGCGGCAGTCTCGGCGCGCGCACGATAAACGACGCGATGCTCGCTTACATCATCAGACATCACAAGGAAGAAAGAATACAGATCGTTCACGGTATAGGCAAGTTCTACTACGAGGAGTTCATGAAGGCGCTCGCCGACGCCGGAGTCGAAACCGGCGGCAGCATACGCGTTTTCGAGTACATCAGCGATATGCCGAAGTACATGACTGCCTGCGACGCCGTCGTCTGCCGCTGCGGAGCCAGCTCCCTCGCAGAGATGAGCGCGGCGGGCAAGCCCGCGATAATCATTCCGTCGCCCAACGTGACGGACAACCATCAGTTCCATAACGCGAAGCACCTCGCGGACGCCGACGCGGCTATCCTTGTCGACGATAAGGATTATAACTGCAAGGCGCTCGAGGACGGCATTGAGCAGATAATCTTCAACGCCGATAAAAGAAATGAAATGACCGAAAACCTGAAAAAAGCCGCCGTTTACGATTACGGCGAGCGGGTTTTCGACTGCATAACCGCCGAACTGGAGCGCGTCGGGAAATAGCGCGCTTCACTCCATCTCCCGAAAGGGCATAGAATGACTTGAAATGCTTTTTCGGAGGTCTGAGATGGAGTGCCTTGTTATTGACGGCGGATACGGACTTCACGGCGAAATTAAGGTCCAGGGCTCGAAAAACGGGGCGCTTCCCGTGCTTGCGGCGTCGGTCCTCGGCGGCAGGAGTGTTATACATAACTGCCCGCGCCTGACCGATACGGACAGTTCGCTCGAGATCCTGCGTATGCTCGGCTGCGGAGCCGTGCGTAACGGAAACACCGTTACGGTGGACGCGGATTGCGTTCCGCGATGCGACATTCCGCCGGAACTTATGCGGCGGATGCGCTCGTCGGTGATATTTCTCGGTGCGGTGCTCGCGCGTTGCGGCAGGGCGATAGTGTCCGCTCCCGGCGGTTGCGAGCTCGGGCCGCGGCCGATAGACCTTCACCTTTCCGCGATGCGCAAGCTCGGCGCGGAAATAACCGAGAAAGACGGGCTGGTTTGCTGCGAGAGCAGGGGACGGCTGAAGGGCGCGGAAATAGTGCTGCCGTTCCCGAGCGTCGGCGCGACGGAGAATATTATCATCGCGGCGTCGACGGCGAAGGGCAGAACGACGCTTGTAGGAGCCGCGAAAGAGCCGGAGATAACCGAGCTCGCGGATTTCATAAACGCCAAGGGCGGCAGAATCAGCGGCGCCGGCAGCGACGTCCTCGTGATAGACGGCGTAGAAGCGGCGGGCAACTGTGAGCATACTTGCATTCCCGACCGTATCGCCGCGGCGACGTTTATCGCGGCAGCGGCGGCAACCGGTTCGGAGCTGACGCTTTCGGATGTTTGTCCGGAGCATATAGCGGCGGTGATTTCGGTTTTTGAGAAAGCGGGCTGCCGCTTTGAAACGAAAGGCGGTAAACTTACCGTCGCCGCGCCGGAACGCCTTAAGGCGGTGCGCTTTCTGCAAACCGCGCCGTATCCGGCGTTCCCGACCGACGCGCAGGCCGTCACCGCGGCGGCGCTTGCGACCGCCGACGGCGTGAGCGTGATAAGCGAAACCATCTTCGGCAGTCGGTTCCGCTACCTTCGCGAATTGAAACGCATGGGCGCGAATGCGGAGTCGGAGGGCGGAATAGCCGTTATACGCGGCGTGGACCGTCTCCGCGGAGCCGAAATGCACTGCACCGACCTGCGCGGAGGAGCCGCGCTCGTCGTGGCGGCGCTCGGAGCCGAAGGGCGAAGCGAGATACGGTCGCTCCGCCACATAGACAGAGGGTATGAATCTTTTGAGGCGGCGCTCGCCGCGCTCGGAGCGAAAATATACAGGAACGTGAAGAATGAAACAGCGGACACAATCGACGTCTTCCGAGAAGCTTCGGGAGTATAACGCTCGACGCAAAAAGAAATACAAGCGCAGACGCAAGACGGCAGTATACCTTTTACTGCTGCTTTTCGTCTGCATAATTTGTCTTATCCTTTCGCTTACCGTTTTCTTCAACGCTTCGGAGATAAAGGTATCCGGCAACAGCCGCTATACCGTTTCTCAGGTAATAAAGGCGTCCGGCATAGAGGAGGGCGATAACCTCCTGCGCATGAGCAAATCGAAGATAAAGGAAAAAGTCCTTAAGGCGCTGCCTTACGTTTCCGACGTCGAGATCACAAGGGAACTGCCGTCTACGGTCAGGATTAAAGTGGTCGAAACCGAGCCGTCGTGCTGTTACATGATAGGCGAAGACCGCTGGGCGCTGCTTTCGGAAACGCTTCGCGTTATGGAAACGACCTCGGCGCTGCCGGAGGGTACCCCGGTTTTGAGCGGGATAACGCTCGACGTTCCGGACGAGGGGGAGACCGCGAAGGCGGATTCCGAGATTTCAGAAAAAATATTGCTTGACTTATTGACGATACTGAAAGAAAATGATATAATAAACGTTGACAGTATCGTCTTCATCAGTCCGATCAACGTGAGCATCAAGCTCGAGGGCAGAGTAACCGCCAAACTCGGCGGCGATTCGGAGCTCGATTACAAGGTGCGTATGGTAAAAACCTGGATAAACAGTTCGCTCCCCTCCGTCGGAGAATGGAGCATCGACGTTACCTCCGGGGACAAGCTTTACGCGAGCAGAGGAGCGCCCTCCTCATCGGAGGAATCGTCCGAAGAGGATAGCTCTTCCGGCAGTGAAGACGGCGAATAGCGAATAACGATTACAATAAACGGGGAGGATATCGGTAATGGCGATGGAACTTATTAACGACGATGAACAGATTGTTTGTATAAAATGCGTAGGTGTCGGCGGAGGCGGCGGAAATGCCGTTAACCGTATGATCAGATCCGGCGTTGAGAGCGTGGATTACGTCGCTGTCAACACCGACGCGCAGGCGCTTCTTATGTCCAAGGCGCCCACCAAGATCCAGATCGGCGCGAAGACGACCATGGGCAGAGGCGCAGGCGCGGACGCCGAAAAAGGACAGCGTTCCGCCGAAGAGAGCCGCGAGGAGATCGCGAACGCTCTGCGCGGCGCGCAGATGGTGTTCATCACCGCCGGAATGGGCGGCGGCACCGGCACGGGTGCTTCTCCCGTTATCGCCGAGGTCGCCAAGGAGATGGGCATTCTGACCGTCGCCATCGTGACCAAGCCCTTCGGTTTCGAGGGTACATACAAGATGGAGCAGGCGGAAATGGGTATCACCGCCCTCATGCAGCACGTTGACTCCCTCGTCGTCGTTCCCAACGACAGACTCAAGCTCGTCAGCGAAGAGAAGATAACCCTTCTCAACGCGTTCGATATGGCGGACGATATTCTCCGTCAGGGCATTCAGAGTGTTTCCGACCTTATCAAGCTGCCGGACGCGCTCATAAACCTCGACTTCGCGGACGTCTGCGCGGTCATGAAGGACGCCGGCCTCGCCCACATGGGCGTCGGCCACGCCACCGGCCCCGACAAGGCGGTCGAAGCGGCGAAAGCGGCCATTTCCTCGCCGCTGCTCGAGACTTCGATCAACGGCGCGAGAGGCGTTATCCTCAACTTCGCGGCGTCGCCCGACATCGCGCTGGACGACGTTGAAACCGCCGCCAACATGATCAGGGAAGCGGCCCATCCCTCCGCGAATATCATCTGGGGTTACACCGTGGACGAAAATATGGAAGACGAAATGCGCGTGACGGTCATCGCCACCGGTTTCTCCGGTATCCCGTCCGGCGGCAAAACGTCGTATTCCGATCCGTTTGAAGACCTTACCTCTCCTTTCGTTTTCTCGGTCGGCAAGAGCAGCGCTCCCGCCGCGGCTCCGGCCGCTCCGGCTCCGCAGAAGAAGCCGCAGGACGATGATAACGACGATATCCCGTTCACCGATTTCCAGGCGGTCATGGATATGGTCAACAAGCGCAATCGTCCCGAGGAATAATCAGGGGAAACAAGTTATAATTCCGCGGCTGCCCGCAAGGCAGCCGCAAACTATGTAACGACAGGGTGATTCCTATGACTAATGAAAGACTGCGTCTTGCCGTGCTGGCGGGCGAATACGACGCGCTGCTTTCCGGCCTTTACGGCGCCGCGGCGCTCGAGCGTCAGCGCGCGCGTTACGCCGAAGCGCTCGCGGAGTTCGGCAAGCTCTACGGCGAAAGAGAAGTGAATATCTTTTCCGCGCCCGGCAGAAGCGAGATAAGCGGCAACCATACCGACCACAATAACGGCAAGGTGATTGCCGCCGCCGTCGACCTCGACGTCATCGCAATCGTCGCAAAAAACGATTCCGGCAGAGTGTCCGTCAAGTCGAAGGGTTTCGACAACACCGACGTTATCGAACTCGACAAGCTCGGCGAAGTCAAGAAGGGCGTTTCCTGCTCGCGTTCGCTCGTGGCGGGAATGCTCGCGCGTTTGAGCGCTGACGGCTACAGTATCGACGGATTCGACGCTTACACGACCTCCGACGTTATCCGCGGCTCCGGTCTTTCGAGCTCCGCGGCCTTCGAGGTGCTGATCGGCACGATAATCAGCGGACTTTTCAACGGCGGCTCGCTCGATCCCGTCTATATCGCAGTCGCCGCGCAGTATGCGGAAAACGTATACTTCGGTAAGCCCTGCGGACTCATGGACCAGACCGCAAGCTCGGTCGGCGGCTTCATCGGGATAGATTTCGGAGACCCGGCGGCGCCGAAGGTGAGCAAGATCGATTTTGATTTCGCCTCCTGCGGCCACGCGCTCTGCGTCGTCGATACCGGCGGAAGCCACGCTAACCTGACCGACGAATACGCGGCTATCCCGGCGGAAATGAAGTCCGTCGCCGCGTATTTCGGCAAAAGCGTGCTGCGCGAGGTGGACGAGGCGGAGTTCATCGCCGCGATACCGCGCCTGCGCGGAACGGTCGGCGACCGCGCGATCCTGCGCGCGCTGCACTACTTCAATGAAAACCGCCGCGTAGACGCCCAGCGCGCCGCGCTTGAAAGAGGCGATTTCGCGGAGTTCCTTCGCCTGCTGAACGAGTCCGGCAGGTCCTCGTATATGTTCAATCAGAACGTCTATTGCGCCGGAGAACCGCGCGAGCAGGGCATAGCTCTCGCGCTCGCGGCGGCGGAACGCGTTCTCGACGGCAAAGGCGGTTTCCGCGTACACGGCGGCGGCTTCGCAGGCACGATGCAGGCGTTCGTGCCGATTTATCTGCTCGCCTCCTACAAGGAAGCGATGGAAAACATCTTCGGAGCGGGAAGCTGCAAAGTGCTTTCCGTGAGGAAACAGGGCGGCGTCCGCGTCATCTGACGCCGCGGAGAAGAGTATGTTCACCGATTATTCAAAAATCGTAATAGCGTCCGGCAAGGGCGGCGACGGAGCCGTTTCCTTCCACCGCGAGAAATACGTCGCCTCGGGCGGACCCGACGGCGGCGACGGCGGCAAGGGAGGCGACGTTATTTTCGTCGCGGACGATAACCTCGCCACGCTTTCCGATTTTCGCTACAAGCGCAAATACGTCGCCGAAAACGGCGCGAACGGCGCATCCGCGCGTTGTACGGGCAAGAGCGGAGCGGATCTCGAGATACGCGTTCCGCGCGGCACGCTGATACGCGACGCCGAAAGCGGCAGACTGCTTGCGGATATGTCGAATACCGACCGCTACGTTGCCGCGAAGGGCGGCAAGGGAGGCGCGGGAAACCAGCACTACGCGACCTCGACGCGTCAGACGCCGCGCTTTGCCAAAACGGGCGAGGACGGTAAAACGCGCGAGGTCGAGCTCGAGCTGAAGCTTCTCGCGGACGTCGGCCTCGTCGGTTTCCCGAACGTCGGCAAATCGACGCTGCTTTCACGCGTCAGTAACGCCCGCCCGAAGATAGCGGATTACCATTTCACAACGATAAATCCAAACCTCGGCATAGTCGATATCGGCGATTACCGCTCGTTTGTCATGGCGGATATCCCCGGGCTCATCGAGGGCGCGGGCGAAGGCGCCGGACTCGGCCACCGCTTCCTGCGGCATATCGACAGATGCCGTCTGATCGTCCACCTCGTCGACGCCGCCGAGACCGAAGACAGAAACGCGATAGAGGATTTCGAGAAGATAAACGCCGAGCTCGCGGTCTACGATCCGGAGCTTGCCGAGCGCCCGCAGATAATCGCCGCGAACAAGATCGACGCCGGCATCCCCGAGCAGCTCGAAGTGCTCCGCGAATACGCGGACGCGCACGGCTACGAGCTTTATCCCATCAGCGCCGCGACGGGCGAGGGAATAAAGGAGCTTCTTGCGGCAATCGTTCGCAAGCTGGACGAGCTCCCGCCGATAAAGGTCTACGAGCCGGATATCGAGCCGGAGGAGGAGTTCGTGCCGCTTAAGCCCATCGAGGTGCGCAAGGTTGGTGGAGTCTACGAGCTCTCCGGCGGCGGACTCGAAAAGGCGATAGGCAACACGAATTTCGGCGATTACGAATCGCTGCAATACTTCCAGAAACTGCTCGTCGACAGCGGCGCGATAGACATGCTCGAACGCGCCGGCATACAGGAAGACGACACCGTGCGGATAGGAGAATATGAGTTTGATTATATCAAGTGACGCGCCCCTTTCCCGCGAAAAACTGAACGCGATGCCGACTCAGGCGCTCGCCTTCGTGGGCGACGCCGTGTATTCGCTGCTCGTGCGCGAATACCTCGCGGAAACGCACCCCGACCGCCGCAATCTGCATAATATGTCTGTGGCGGACGTCAACTGCCACGCGCAGAGCGAAGCGGCAGAGCTGCTGCTCCCGCTGCTGACCGAAGCGGAGACCGCGGTCTACAAGCGCGGCCGCAACAACACCGCCTCGGCTTCGCCGAAAAACGCGGACGTGACCGATTACCGCCGCGCCACCGGCGTCGAAGCGCTTTTCGGATGGCTTTATCTTTCCGGCGACGGCGCGCGGCTGAACGAATTGTTTTCCGCCATTAAGGAGAAACTTATATAGTGTATTACTTCGTAAAGGAAGATCGAAATGAATAAGCTCGAAAAGATCCTCAACAGAAAGACCGGTATAGTTGATATCGCGTATTTCATCGTCGGAGCGATCGTTTACGCGCTTTCGATGAACGTTTTCATCCTGCCGCACAGGATAGTCCCGGGCGGTGTTTCCGGTATCGCGTCGATACTGCAGAACACCGTCGGGTGGGACGCAGGTATCATGTATTTCGTGCTTAACGTGCCGTTGTTCATCGCGGCGTTCGCCTGCTTCGGCTTCAAGTTCGTGTCGAAGACGTTTATCGCGATGACGCTCGTTTCGGTATTCACCGAGCTTATCGCAAAGGTCTTCCCGAAACTGCAGTATTTCCCGACGAATAACGAGCCGGCAATCGGACTTATCGCCGCGATCTGCGCCGGAGTCACGAGCGGCATCGGGCTCGCGATAATATTCCTGCGCGGCGCGACGACGGGCGGCTCGGAAATCGCGGCAAAGCTTATGCGTATCAAGTTCCCGGGCGTTTCGTTCGGCAGGATGATGTTCCTGGTCGATATCGTTATAATCGCCGCCGGCTACGTGGTATTCAAATATAACGGCGTTACCCATGCGGAAAACTCCGCGATCTTCTCGCTGATAGTCGTCTACCTGACGAGCGCGGTCATCGATACGGTGCTCGACGGCAACTCCGTCGCCCGCGTCGCGCTGATCGTAAGCGGCAACACTGACGAAATAAAAAAGAATCTGATGAACGGGCTTCAGCGGGGCGTGACCGTGCTGCGCGGCTCGGGCGGCTACACAAACAACGTCGCGAACGTGATAATGTGCGCGCTTCGCCGCCAGCAGGTGCAGGAGTGCCGCAAGATCGTCAAGGAATGCGACGACAAGGCGTTCGTTATTATTCTTCACGCGACCGAGGTGCTCGGTCAGGGTTTCGACGACGTCAACAAGGATCCGCTCTGATAAAAATAATAAGGAAAATATTGCAAAATGCTTCACGGTGTTGTATAATTGACCGTGAAGCATTTTAATTTTACAGCAAAGGGAGATTTTTATGTCCGGACATTCGAAGTGGAAGAACATAATGCACAAGAAGGCGAAGGGCGACGCCGCCCGCGCCAAAATCTTCACGCAGATAGGCAGAGAAATATCCGTCGCGGTCAAGGAAGGCGGCGGCGATCCCGTGTCTAACTCCAAGCTGCGCGACCTTATCGCGAAGGCGAAGTCGAATAACGTCCCGAACGACAACATCGACCGCATGATAAAGAAAGCGGCGGGCGGCGACGACAAGACCAACTACGAAAAGCTGACCTACGAGGGCTACGGCCCCTGCGGCGTCGCGATCATAGTCGAAACGCTGACCGATAACAAAAACCGCACCGCCTCCGAGGTCCGCCACTGCTTTGATAAAAACGGCGGCAACATGGGCCAGACCGGCTGCGTCGGCTGGATGTTCACCTCCAAGGGCGTGATCGTCACCGACAAGGCGAAGGGCGAACAAACGCTTGACGACGCGCTCGAACTCGGCGCCGAGGACTTCAACGAGGAAGACGAGGCGTACGTCATCTCCGCCGCGCCGAACGACGTCACCGCCGTCCGCGAAGGACTCGAAGCGAAGGGTTACAACGTGCTTTCCGCCGAGGTCGAAATGGTGCCGTCCAACTATGTTACCGTCAACGGCGAGGAGGAGCAGAAGCTTATGCGCCGTCTGCTCGAAATGCTCGACGATGACGACGACGTGACCAACGTGTTCCACAATCTTGAAAACGAAGACGAAATAATGGAGTGATCCGTCCGGATCACTCCATAACGTATAGGAGGTAAATATGCTCAGAATAGAACACCTGTCAAAATGCTACGAAAAAGGCACCTACGCCGTGCGCGACCTTTCGCTGCATATCGAAAAAGGCGACGTTTTCGGGTTTATCGGACATAACGGCGCCGGCAAAACCACCACGATAAAGTCTGCCACCGGTATTCTCGAATTCGACGAGGGCGAGATCTACATCGACGGCATTTCGATTAAGAAGGATCCCGTCGAGTGCAAGCGCAAGTTCGCGTACATTCCGGATAATCCGGAGCTCTATAACAACATGAAGGGTATCAAATACCTCGATTTCGTCGCGGATATCTACGGAGTATCCTCCGCGGACCGCGCCGCGCGCGTCGAGAAATACGGGCGCATGCTCGAGATATATGACGATCTCGGCGGCGTGATATCCACGTATTCGCACGGAATGAAGCAGAAGCTCGTTATAATCTCCGCGCTCATCCACGCGCCTAAGCTGCTGATAATGGACGAGCCCTTCGTCGGCCTCGATCCGAAATCCGCCCACACGGTCAAGGAGCTGATGGCGGAGCTTTGCAGCGAAGGCGGAGCGGTCTTTTTCTCCACCCACGTGCTCGACGTCGCGGAGAAGATATGCAACAAGATGGCGATAATCAAAAACGGAGAGCTCATCGCCTCCGGCGCCACCGCCGACATCAAGGGTAACAACTCCCTTGAAGAAGTTTTCCTGGAGCTGACGGAATGAAAAACATACTGACACTTTTCCGCGCCGAAGCGTCGGAGAGCTTGAATCCGCGCCGCTTCGTTGAGCGCAGAAGCAAGAGCAAGGGCACCCCTGCGACGCTGATGTTCGGCATTCTCATCGTGCTGCTGTCATTCGTCGCGGCGGGATTCTACGCGTATTCGTTCGGACGTATGGCGAACGAGGTCGGTGCTCCCGAGCTCGAGCTGCTGATATTCATCATAGTCGACGCGGTGCTGACGCTGATAACCGCGTCAACCACCGGCGCGTCCCGCATGTTCAAAGCGACGAATATCGAAGGACTTATTGCCATGCCGATGACCGGCTTCCAGATCTACACCGGCAAGCTTTGCGCCTTCCTCGCGGAGAACTATCTCTATTCCGCGATGATACTGATACCGGCGTTTGCCGTGTACGCCTATTTTGCGGCGCCTCCGCTGCTTTTCATAGTCGCGGCGATAGTGCTGTTCATATTCGTGCCGTTGATACCGGTCGGGCTGGGACTGCTGATATCGACTCTGTTCAGCCGCTTCAAACTCGGCGCCAAGACCAAGATGGTGCGCAACGCCATCGGCGTAGCGGCGTTCATCGCGGTTTATATTCTGTTCCTGTCGTCGTCAAGCGGATTGACGCAGCGCCTGCTCGCGAACCCGTCCGGCTTCATCGCCGGCGCGGGCAAATACTTCCCGCCGCTGAAATGGTGCATGGAGGGAGCGCAGCTGAACTGGACTTCGCTGCTGCTGTTCGCGGCGGTCTCGGTTGCGTTCATCGCGCTTGTCGCGTGGATCGCGTCGCTGCGTTTCTCGCGCAGCGTCGGCAACGTCAACGCCTCGCCCGCCGCGAAGCGCGACGGCTTCAGCAACGCGAAGGCGCAGTCGCCCTTCACCGCGCTTTTCCGCAAGGAAGCGTCGGGATACTTCTCCTCATTCAGCTACTTTATGAACACCGCGTTCGCGCCGATACTTCTCATCGCCGGCGCGATATACGCGGCGGTATCGCTTTCCGGCAGGACGCAGTCGGAGTTCGCTTCGATGGACGCCTCCTCGATCATCGCGCCGCTCGCGCTGATAATCGTCTACTTCGTCATATCGATGAGCAGCACCTCCGCCGCCTCGATTTCAATCGAGGGACGCCGCCTCCCGCAGCTTAAGGCGATGCCGATAAGGCCGAAGGACATATTCAAAGCCAAGATCATGCTGAACCTGCTCGTCTGCGGACTGCCCGTGCTTGCGGCGTCCGCTGTCGTCGTCGCGACTGGAGTGATCGAGCCGCTCGACTGGGTGATAATAACGGTCGCCGCCATATTCTATATGCTGTTCATTTCCGCGGCGGGGCTGCTTATCAACCTGCGCCATCCGAAGCTCGAATGGACGAATGAAAATGCAGTCGTCAAGCAGAGCGCGTCGGTCATGCTCACCATCGGACTCGGCTTTATATTCTGCGCGGTTTTAGGCGCGCTGCTGTATCTGCTCGTCTTCAAGCTGCTGCTCGGGGCGCGCGCGTTCCTGCTGGCAGGCGCCGGACTCGCGGCTGTCTCAGCCGTCGTCGCGATGCTGCTGCTGAAAAAGAGCGGCGCGAAGCTTTACAATTCGCTGTAATAAGGAGAGCCCCATGA
Organism: Clostridia bacterium; assembly: GCA_017616855.1. GTDB lineage: Bacteria > Bacillota > Clostridia > Oscillospirales > RGIG8002 > RGIG8002. The sequence continues at coordinate 16,476 of JAFZXI010000097.1, forward strand.
AGAAACTGACGGCAATACTGCTCGCGGCGCTGATGCTTCTCACCGTATCCGCCTGCGGAGTCGAAAACGGCGAAAACGACGAACCCGCCGGAGACGGCACGCTCGGCAAATACGACTTCTATGACTACGACCTCTCCGAATACGTCGAGCTCGGCGAGCTGAACGGGATTGAGATATCCGCGGACGACATCGCCGCGACCGACGACGAAGCGATAGAACAGGTCCACGAGTTCCTCGTCAATAACGACGCGGTCAGCAAGATGCCGGTGACCGGCCGCGCGGTGCAGAGCGGCGACTTCGTGAATATCGACTACGTCGGCACGAAGGACGGCGTCGCGTTCGACGGCGGCACCGCGCAGGGCTACGACCTCGAGATCGGCAGCGGCACCTTCATCCCCGGCTTCGAGGACGGGCTCATCGGCGCGGAGATCGGCCAGACGGTCGCGCTTGACCTTACCTTCCCGGAGCATTATAAATCCGCCGAACTCGCGGGCAAGGCGGTCGTCTTCACCGTGACGATCAATTCTATCCGGGCGTATTCCTATCCGGAGATCAACGAGGAGTTCATTGCCAACAACTTCAGTCAGTACGACAGCGTCGATTCCTTCCTCGCTGACGTGAAAACGAACATCGTTTCCAACAAAAAATGGACGCTCGTGCGCGAAAAGCTGCTCGGCGGCGCGAAGGTGCTGAAGTATCCGGAAAAGGAGATTGCCTCCTTTGAGAACGAGCTGAACGATAACTACCAGAACTATGCCGACAGCTTCGGCATCTCGCTTGAACAGTTCGTCGAGAATTATATGGGCATGAGCTACGAGACCTTCAGGCAGCAGGTGACGGACTACGCGCAGGGCGAGGTCAAAACGCAGATGGTCTGCGTCGCTTTCGCGCGCAACGAGGGGATAGAGCTGAGCGAGGACGAATTCAACGAATATGTCGCGTATTACGCGAATAAGTATAACTGCTCGAGCAACGAGGAATGCCTGCAGAAATACGGCAGAAACAATATCACGATCTGGGGCCTGACCGACACGGTCATCCAGACCGCCGTCGACAACAGCGTCGTGAACTGACGGCAGGAGTAATAAACAAAAGCCGGAGGCAATTGCCTCCGGCTTTTCTGTATATGATATGTTTTTCTATATCTCGTCCCTCATCGCCGAGATCTGCGCTTTCACGCTTTCGGGGGCGGTGCCGCCGAAGCTGACGCGCTTCGCGACGCAGACGTCGAGGTCGATCGCGTCGAAGACGTCGGCGTCGAAGACGGGGGAGAAGCCCTTGTATTCCTCGAGCGTCAGCGTTTCGAGCGTTTTGCCGTTGTCGATGCAGTAGGCGACGATGCCGCCCGTGAGTTTATACGCCTCGCGGAAGGGGACGTCCTTCTTCGTCAGATAGTCCGCGCAGTCGGTGGCGTTGATGAAGCCATCCGCCGCCGCCTTGCGCATCGCGGCGCGGTTTACCTTCATCGTGCGCAGCATCGGAGCGAAGAGCCGCAGGCAGTCGCTGACGGTGTCCACGCTGTCAAAGATTGCCTCCTTGTCCTCCTGCATATCCTTGTTGTAGGCGAGCGGGAGGCCCTTGAGCAGCGTCAGCAGCGTCGTAAGGTCGCCGTAGACGCGCCCGCTCTTGCCGCGGACGAGCTCGGCGATGTCGGGGTTTTTCTTCTGCGGCATGATCGAGGAGCCGGTGGAGTAGGCGTCGTCCAGCTCGACGAAGCCGAATTCGCGGGAGCACCAGAGTATCGTCTCCTCCGCGAACCGCGAAAGATGAGCCGCGATGATGGCGCAGTCCGCCGCGAGTTCGACAGCGAAGTCGCGGTCGGAAACGCCGTCGATGCTGTTCGCGCAGGGCGCGTCGAAGCCGAGCAGCCGCGCGGTCATTTCGCGGTCGATGGGGTAGGTCGTGCCGGCGAGCGCGCAGGAGCCGAGCGGGGAGACGTTCATGCGCTTGCGGCAGTCGGCGAGACGGTCGCGGTCGCGCAGCAGCATCTGCGCGTAGGCGCAGAGCTGGTGCCCGAAGACGATGGGCTGTCCGCGCTGCATGTGCGTATAGCCGGGCATGACGGCGTCGGTGTTCGCTTCCGCGACGTCGAGCAGCGCGGCGATGAGGTCGTTTATTTCGTCGGAAAGCTCGTCTATCCGTCCGCGCAGGTAAAGGCGAAGGTCGAGCGCGACCTGGTCGTTCCTGCTGCGCGCGGTGTGCAGGCGCTTGCCCGCGTCGCCGATGCGCTTTGTCAGCTCCGCCTCGACGAAGGAGTGGATGTCCTCCGCCTCGGGCGAGGGCGCGAGCGCGCTGGATTCCATATCCGCGAGTATGCCTTCGAGCCCCGCGACGATGGCGTCGCGGTCGGCTGCGGAGATTATCCCGCATTCCGCGAGCATCTTCGCGTGCGCGACCGAGCCGGCGATGTCCTCGCGGAACATCCGGCTGTCGACCGATATAGACGCGTTGAAGGCGTTCGCCGCCTCGTCAAGCGTTTTTTTGAACCTTCCCGTCCAGAGTTTTTCCATAATTAAACCTCATAATTATACGCCATTTTTTATATTTTATCTCATTATTCCCCTGTTGTCAAGTCTAAAATGAAAAAATATACACAAAAGTAACAAAAGAGTAAAAAAGTTACAAAATAGTTACAAAATTGTAACTTTTTTGTAATCGCTTTTTCGGTTTCAATGTGCTATAATCGGGATGATGGAAATCGGCCTACGACAAGGAGGATATATATTATGAAAAAGTTCTTTTCGTCATTCGGGAAATGGATCGCAGCGCATAAGGCGGCGGCGATATCCGTTGCCGCTGTGGCAGTTGCCGCGGTAGTCGGCGTCGTGCTCGTGTTCGCGCTGAAACCCGCAATTTCCGACCCCGTGCCGATAACGGCGGAGATAACCCCCACCGTCGCGGACGCGGACGGCGTTTTCACGGAGTCGCAGTTCCTTATCGCCGGCGAACGCTTCGCGGATAAGGAGGACCTGCTCAGTCAGCTTTCCGCCGGCGTAGATACGCCCTTCGACGTGCAGAAGACGGAGCAGGGCAACTACCTGCTCACCTTCGAGGAGCCGCTTGAGCCGGACGCGATCCTTACCTTCATGATCGACGACGGCAACGGCAACGACCGTTCCTACGCCTTCCAGACGCGTGCGGAGTTCGGTGTGCGCTCGTTTTTCCCGCGCAACGGCGCTTCCGCCGATCCGACTACCGGCATCGAAATTACCTTTACGAATGCTAACTTCACCGATTACGAGAGCTATATAACCGTAGAGCCCGCCACTCCGTACAGAATGGAGAAGGTCGGCGACCGCGTCGTGATCATTCCCGAAAAGCGCTGGGAAGAGATGACTACCTACGTCGTCACCGTCCGCGCGGGACTGACCGACGCCAAGGGTGAGAGCATTGCCGAGGACGCCTCCGCGGAATTCAGCATCAGCGAGGACGTCGATAAGAATACCATGATTGCCCGCAGCGGCAGTCTTGAAGAGACATTCCTGACGACCGACGTCCCGGTCATAGAGATGATTGCGGATACGCATTCCTATGCGAACGCCGACTTTGATTACAGCTCCGCAAAGTTTGACGTTGTCGTTCACAAGGTCGCCTCCGCCGACGCCTACGCGGACCTGCTCCGCGTCAAGGAAGCGAAGGACGTTTACCGCCGCGGCTATTACTACGCGAGCTATATGACCTATGACAGCGTCGACACCGCAGGCATGGAGCAGACGCTGAAGGCGACGCTCAGCCCGATTCCGTACGAAGCGGGCAGTTACTCCACCTGCTACCTCGTGCTGCCGCAGACGCTGCCGGAGGGCTACTATGTCGTCACCGCAACCACGACGCTGAAGGGCACACCGTATACTATTCAGAAGCTTATCCAGGTAAACGACACAGTCGTATATATGCGAAGCGAAAGCGAACGCCTTTTCGTCTGGGTGAACGACGCGAAGACAGCGACCTCCGTCTCCGGCGCGACCGTCACGCTTGACGGCGAAAAGAGCGTGAAGACCGGCTCCGACGGCACTGCCGAGCTTCCGATTTCCGGCAAGATCAGAGCCGGGATTGTGAAGATTGAAAACGGCAGCCGCATGCCGTTCATCGCGTCCATCATACTCGCGCCCGAGGATGAACTGCCCGCGATAGACAAGTATTACGCTTATATTTACACCGACCGCGAATCCTATCTGCCGACTGATAAGATCAGGGTGTTCGGCGTGCTGCGCGGAAGATACGGCGCCGCGCTGCCGGACAGCATCACCGTCGCGTTCGGCGATATCGATTATTATTTTGACTATGCCGGCAGTCGCGAAGAGGAAAAAATGCCCGCGGATAAGCGCCTGATTTCCGTCACCGCGCAGGTGGACGCCTACGGCGTATTCACCGCCGAGCTGCCGTTGGACAAGATGGAGCACGCGTGGTACAGCGTCGCGGTCGTTTCCGGCGACGACGTCATTCGCTACAACATCGTCGAGGTCGAGGACTACGTCAAGCCCGCTTACACCGTGACCTTTGACGAGTTCAAGACCTACTATAAATCCGGCGAGACCGTGAAGTTCGGCATGACCGCCGAATACTACGGCGGCATTCCCGCCGCGGGTGAACGCTTCTCCGTCGACGGTCCGTACTACGTCACCGACGCGAAGGGCAGGATCGAGAGGACATTCACCGCCGTGTCGGAACACGACGGCGACTATTGGCACCCGTCTTACAAGTGGATCTCCGTCAAGGACGAATCGACGCTTGACAAGGTCAATGAGTTCGGCATTCAGTTCTGCTACCTGCCGAAGTCGGCTATGCTGACCGGCGACGCTTCCGTCGATGGAAACGGAGTCGTCCACGTCAACGCGAAGTCCAACTACTTCAAGGATAATCTGACGAAGGAAGCCATCGAGAACTGCTATTCCGATCCCGATGGCATGCGCGGCGCGCCTTACGTGACGCCCGTCGCGGTGAAGATCGACAAGATCACCTACGATCCGCCGACGGAATACACCTATTACGACTACGTCGCGAAAAAAACGATAACGACCCTTGTTTACAGCTATAACAGACACAGCGAAACGGTATTCACCGGTGAATTCGACGCGTATAACGGCGTAATCAGCGAGGATATCAATCTCGAGCCGGTCGAAGGCAGAAGTTACTACGAAGTCGAGATTTCGATCGTTGACGACGGCGGCAGAAAAGTTAAAACCACCCTCTATACGACCGAGAACTTCTATGATTATCACAGCAATTCCAACGTCAAGCACTTTTCCGTTTCCGACGGTGAATACGGCTGGTGGGATTACACTCGCGTTCTGACCGCCCGCAAGGCCGGCGAGACCGTGCAGCTTGACCTGCTCGACGAGAATTCCGAGCGTCCGGAAGGCGGCACGCTCATGCTCGGCGTCGTCAACGCCGGCGTCAGAGAGGACCGCGTTTACACCTCCTTCCCGTTCGAATTGAAGTTCGAGGAAAAATACGCTCCCAACGTCTACCTGTTCGGCGCGTACTTCGACGGGCAGCGCATTTACAAGCTCTCCGAGGCGATAATACCGTACGACTATTCCGAAAAGAAGCTCGATATCGGAATAACCACCGACAAGGAAGAATACAAGCCCGGCGAGGAGATAACGATTTCCGTTACCGTAAAGGACGGAAAAGGCGCAGGCCGTGAAGCAAGCGTCAACGTCAGCGTCGTCGACGAAGCGCAGTTCGCGGTTTCGCCGCAGAACGCCGACCTGCTCGGCGGCCTTTACGGGACCTGGGTTGAAAGCAGCGTAAGAGCGTCCTTCGTCTCATTCACGCAGCACGCGTTCAACGGCGATAACGGCCCCGGCGGCGAAGGCGGCGGCGGGGAAGACCAGGGTACCGTCAGACAGAACTTCGTCGATAACGCCGCGTTCGAGACCGTTCGCACAGACAAGAACGGCAAGGCGCAGGTAACCTTCACGCTTCCCGACAACGTCACCGACTGGCGCATTACCGTTAACGCGCTTACCGACGACCTCTACGGCGGAAGCGAAAAGAAGAACGTCAGCGCGTCGCTGCCGTTCGTGACCGACGCGATTGTCGCTAAGACCTATCAGTCGGGCGACGACGTCTCCTTCGGCGTCCACGCCTACGGCACGGGAGTCGCCGCGAACGCCGCCGTGGAGTTCACCGCGACGCTGACGAAGCCGGACGGCTCCGAGCAGCAGCTCACGCAGTCGGCGAAGGGCAACGCCTTCACTTACTTCAACTTCGGTCAGATGCCCGCGGGCGAATACTCCGTGACCGTTTCCGGCAAGTCCGGCTCCGCGAGCGACGCGATAAAAGAGACCTTCACCGTCGTTAAAGACGCGGTCGAGCTCCCGCTTGTCAAACGCTTCGACCTCGCGTCCGGAATCGACGTCAACGCGCTCCGCTCGCCCGTTACGCTGGTATTCAGCAACGGCAACGCGAAATACATCGCCTCAACGCTTTACGGCCTTTACTTCTCCGCTGGCGGCAGAACGGACCAGCATATCGCCGCCTCCGTCGCGGGCAGGATGCTCGCGTCCTTCGCGCCGGATGACGAAAAGGCGTTTTACGACGTTCCCGAAACGCCCGTAGGCGAATGGCAGAATGGCAACGGCGGCGTGGCGATATATTCCTACGCCGATACCGACCCCTTCGTGACCGCGTTCGCGGTCTGGGCGGACCGTGACGCCTTCGACGCCGCGAAGGTTAGAGCGTACGCCAACGGCCTCGAGGATAACGAAAAATACCTCATTCTCGCCGCGCTCGGCGACCCCGTACTGATTAAAGTGCAGACGCTGCTTGCCGAAGCCGACGCCGGCGACGTTTACAGCCGCATGCTTTACGCCTGCGCGCTCGCAGCGCTCGGCGACGATTCCGGTGCGGAAGCTGAGTTCACCGCGACATTCCGCCCGCTCGTTGCGGAAAGCGCGCTCGGCTCTGCCCGCATCGTCTGCGGCGATGACGAGGACATCAACGATAAACTCACCGCGATGGCGCTGACGATTGCCTCGCGCGTCGACCGCCCGCTCGCGATGCGCCTTATGCAGCACGTCTGCGAGAAGGAAGACCTGACCGACTTCTACGGGCTCCAGCAGGTTATCTACGCGAGAAACATGCTCCGCGGCGCTTACGGCACGGCGACCTTCGAGTATTCCGGCGGTACCGTCACGCTCGAGGGAACCGCGACGAAGACGCTTAAACTGACCGTCGAAGACCTCGCCGCAGCGGGCTTCGCCGTCAAGGACGGCACCGTTGACGTCACAGCTTACTACACCGGCGCGGCGGACGAACTCGACGTCTCCGGCGCGACCTACACCGTCACGAAGACGCTCGAGCCGGTCTACGGCGGCAGCATCGCCGTCGGCGACAGGGTGCGCGTTGAGATAGACCTGTCTTCGATTCCCGCGAAGCGCAGCGTCGAGATAAACGACTATATCCCGTCCGGATTCCGTTTCATCGAATACTCTTACGATGAGAGCGATGACGCCTGGCTCTGCGATCAGGACGGCCAGCGCATCAGACTATGCGCCTGGAGCGAAACCGGCTCGGCGCGCGCGGTCTTCTACGTCCGCGCCGTGACGAAGGGCACGTTTGCCGTCAGCAGCGCCTACGTCTGCGACTCCGACGAAAACTGGGGAATGAGCGCCCGTTCGTCCGTAACCGTTCAATAATCGCTTGCAATGCAGGATCGCAGCCGATACGACAGTATCGGCTGCGATTTTGACAAAAAAATTCAAATTTCCTCTTTTATTTTTGTAACGTTTGTGTTATACTATACAAAGCGCAATTTTGAGATGCCTATTCCTAACACAGAGGGGTCGTTAATTTGGACACCATCATCGTCAAGGGCGGCAACCGCCTTAAAGGTGAAGTCAATATCAGCGGCGCGAAAAACGCCGCTATTGCGGTAATTCCGGCGGCAATCCTGTCCGACGGCGTATGCCACATAGATAACATACCGAACATTTCCGACGTTTTCACGGAGCTCGAAACGCTCACCTGCATGGGCGCGACGGTGAAGATGAAAACCGCCAACAGCTTTGAGATCGATACGCGCGGGCTGCGCAACGTCGCTCCGCCTTACGAACTTGCCCGCAAGATGCGCGCGAGCTACTACTTCCTCGGCGCCCTCGCCGGACGCTTCGGCGAAGCGTCGGTCCCGATGCCGGGCGGCTGCGACATCGGCGTCAGACCCATCGACCAGCATATAAAGGGTTTTGAAGCCCTCGGCGCGAAGGTGGACACCACCGGCGGCATAATCAACCTGAAATCCGACCGTCTGCTCGGCGCTCCCGTCTATCTCGACGTCGTCTCCGTCGGCGCGACGGTGAACATAATGCTCGCCGCCGTAAAAGCGCGCGGCATGACCGTCATCGAGAACGCGGCGAAGGAGCCGCACATCGTCGACCTCGCGAACTTCCTCAACACGATGGGCGCGGACGTCCGCGGCGCGGGTACCGACACGATAAAGATCCGCGGCGTAGCGTCGCTTCACGGCTGCTCCTACGCGCTCATACCCGACCAGATCGAAGCCGGCACCTACATGGCCGCCGTCGCAGGCGCGGGCGGGGAAGTCCTCATCAACAACGTCATCCCGAAGCACCTTGAATCCATCAGCGCCAAGCTGGAGGAGATGGGCGCGGAGATCGTGGAATACGACGAAGCGATACTCGTGCGCAGGACAGGGCCGCTCAACAGGGTGAACATAAAAACCATGCCGCATCCGGGCTTCCCGACGGATATGCACCCGCAGATCGCGGCGGTGCTCTCCACTGCGAACGGCACGAGCATAATCAACGAGAGCGTGTGGGAAAACCGCTTCAAATACGTCGACGAGCTCAAGCGCTTCGGCGCCAACATCCAGGTCGACGGCAAGATTGCCGTCATCGAAGGCGTCGAGAAGCTGAAAGCGGCGCCCGTCCGCGCGACCGACCTGCGCGCCGGCGCGGCGATGATAATCGCCGGACTGATGGCGGAGGGCACGACCGAGATAACCCACATCCACCACATCGAGCGCGGCTACGAAAACATAATCGAAAAGCTGCGCGCGCTCGGCGCGGATATCTGCCTCAAAAAAGACTACGGCGACGTAACGAACGCCGCGGGCTGATAAACAGAGAACTATTTCGGGGTGGGCGAAACGCCCGCCCCGTTTCAATATGAAAGGGTGATCACCTTGCGCTTCTTCAGCATCGCATCAGGAAGCAAGGGAAACTGCATATGCGTGGAAAACGGCGGCGCCGCCGTGCTCATCGACGCCGGGATACCGGCGCACCGCCTCGCGGAAGCGCTCCACGCCGCCGGCATAGCGAAAGAAACGGTAAAAGGCGTTTTCATAACCCACGAGCACTCCGACCACGTCAAGTGCCTGCCTTACATAGTCCGCGCCGTAAAGGCGCCCGTCTTCGCGAACATGGCGACGATAAACGCGCTTAACCTGCGCTCCGCGTCGGACGGCTGCGCCTTTTACGAGCTGCCCGTCGGCAAAGAAGCCGACATGGGCGAGCTCGTGCTGCGTTCCTTCCGCACCTCGCACGACGCCGCGGAAAGCGTCGGCTACGTCGTCTCCGACGGAAAGACCTCGCTCGCCATCTGCACCGACACCGGCCGCATGACGCGCGAAGCGTCGGAAGCGATAACCGGCTGCGAACTCGTCTACGTCGAGTCGAACCACGACGAAGAAATGCTTATCAACGGCCCATACCCCGACTACCTGAAGGACCGCATCCTTAGCAGCAGGGGACACCTTTCCAACGTCGAAAGCGGCTGCTCCTGCCGCGCCTTCGTCGCCGGCGGCGCGAAGCACCTCATCCTCGCGCACCTCAGCGAAGAAAACAACACGCCCGAGCTCGCGCTTTCCACCGTCGGCGGCATCCTCGCCGCGGGCGGCGTCCGCGTCGGCACGGACTGCACGCTTGAAGCCGCGGGGCAGTACGCCCCGTCGAAAATCTACGAGATATAAGGAAGAGTTATGGATTATAGCAAAGGTTCAGCGAAATTGTTTTATGCATTAAAAGACGAAACGCCAATTAAAGAGGATAATATTGTTTCTATATGTGATGTTCCGAGAGGCAATGAGTGTAACTGCATATGTCCTATATGCCATGGAAAGCTAACAGCGAAGCAGGGGAGCGAAAGAGTATGGCATTTTGCTCATGTTGATGAAGAGCAGGAGAAGAGATGTGGCTTTGGAATAGGGGATAGTGAAAGTTGGCTTCATCGTTTGGCAAAAACAGCGATACTTGAAAAAGGTTATATTATTTTTCCTGATTACGAAATAAGGCTTACTGCTACAGATAAGTTCTTGGGAATGCAAATGAGATTAGATACTAATGAAAGGCTTGTTATTGGTGAAAAGTTAGTATTAAAAGAAGATAAATATAAAGTAGTTTTTGAAAGCGCAAATGCAGAACAACTAATTAAAGAAAGCGATAATCATATTAGACCTGATATTATAGCTTATGCTAATGATAAAAAATACATAATTGAGATTGTTGTTACAAATAGAGCAAAGCAGAAGAAGAAAAGAATAATTGAGAGTATGGGTGTAACAGCGATTGAAGTTGATCTCAAGCGCTACATAAGCAAACCTGCGTCAAAAGATGATATTATTAATGAAATCATTGATGGGACAGAGTTGAAAAGATGGATTAATAATCCTTTTTCAAAAGCAAAAGCGGAAAGGGAAGCGGAGAGAATAATAAATGGCTTAATAAGTAATAAAGAATACAAGCCAGAATCAACATATATGTCTTTTAATGACATATTAAAAATGCTTGATACAAACGATAAAAAGAACACAGATGATTCTTCAAAAAAGTTAAATATCGAGCGGATTGACAACTATAATAAGCAAGTCAGTCAGACTAATGACTGGGAAATATATATAGATCAACCTGATATTTCAATAAAGGATAAATTCCTGCGGCTGCGCAGGGAAGTGATTAAAAACGAATACGCACGCCTCAACGACATGCAGCGCAAAGCGGTGCTTGCTTCGGGCAACCCGCTTCTTATCCTCGCGGGCGCGGGCAGCGGCAAAACGACCGTCATCGTCGAAAAGGTCGCCTGCCTGCTGCGCTTCGGCGACGCCTACAACAGCGACGAAGTCTGCTTCGAGCCGACCGCGGAAGACATCGCGGAGCTGAAAGCACGCGTCGCTTACGGCGCGCCGCTTTCCGAGCGCGTGAAGCAGATGCTCTCCGTCGACGCGCCGAAGCCGTGGCAGGTGCTCGCCATCACCTTCACCAACAAGGCGGCGAACGAACTGAAAGAGCGCATCGCACTCTCCTGCGGCGCGGAAGCGGCGGCGGACGTCTGGGCGTCCACCTTCCACTCCGCCTGCGTCCGCATCCTGCGGCGCGAGATCGAAGCGCTCGGCTACAGCAGCAACTTCACCATCTACGACGCCGAAGACTCCAAGCGCGTAATCAAGGACGCGATCAAAACCCTCGGCCTCGAGGACGTCTACAAGCCCGCGGGCGTGCTAAGCCGCATCTCCGCGGCGAAATCCGCCTTCATCGACGCCGAAGAGTTCGCGAAGGAAGCCGCAGGCGACGTCTACCTCGAAAACATAGCGAAAATCTACGCAAACTACGCGGAAACGCTGAAAAAAGCGAGCGCCGTTGACTTCGACGACATCATCAACCTTACCGTGAAGCTCTTCAGCGAGTTCCCGGACCGCCTGGCGTACTGGCGCGAAAAGTTCCGTTTCGTCCTCGTCGACGAATATCAGGACACCAACGCTGCGCAGTTCATGCTCGTCTACCTGCTGACGAAGGAGACGCGCTCCGTATGCGTCGTCGGCGACGACGACCAGAGCATATACAAGTTCCGCGGCGCGACGATCCGCAATATTCTCGACTTCGAGCAATACTACCCCGAAGCCGAAACGATACGCCTCGAGCAAAACTACCGCTCGACGGGCAACATCCTCGCCGCCGCGAACGCCGTCATCGCGAACAACACCGAGCGCAAGGGCAAAAACCTCTGGACCGAAAAACCCCTCGGCGCGAAGATAACCCTCTGCACCTGCGCGGACGAACGCGGCGAAGGCGACTACGTCGCCGCGTGCGTGCTGAAGCATCAGCGCGACGGCGGAAAGCTCTCCGACTGCGCGGTGCTCTACCGCACCAACGCCCAGGCGGCGCAGATCGAGCAGAGCTTGAACTACTTCAAGATCCCCAACCGCGTCATCGGCGGCACGCGCTTCTTCGAGCGCCGCGAGATAAAAGACGTCGTCTCCTACCTCTGCGTCATCGCGAACCCGGACGACGACCTGCGCCTGAAGCGCATAATCAACCTGCCCAAGCGCGGCATCGGCGACGCGACCGTCGAAGCGGCGGAGCGCATCGCGGCGGGGCTTGGCGAACCGCTGATCAACGTCATACGCGAAGCGGAAAACTACCCCGATATCGAGCGCTCGAAAAATAAGCTTGCGGAGTTCTGCCAGCTTCTCGCGGAGCTCTCCGCGGAGGTCGCGGAAGCGCCCTTCGAGGACATCGTCCGCATCGTCGCGGAAAAGAGCGGCTACATGGCGATGCTCGCCGCCGAGCGCGACAAAGACGGGCGCGACCGCGCGGAAAACGTCCTCGAGCTCGGCTCGATGCTGATACGCTACAAAAACGACAAGACCGCCGCCGGCGAAGAAGCGACGCTGACCGGCTTCCTCGAGGATATGTCCCTCGTCACCGATATCGACTCCTACGACAAAAACGCCGACGCCGTCGTGCTCATGACGCTCCACAACGCCAAAGGCCTGGAGTTCAACAACGTCTTCATCACCGGCCTTGAGGAAGATCTTTTCCCGTCGATCCGCTCCTACGAGGACGGCGAGATCGAGGAGGAGCGCCGCCTGATGTACGTCGGCATAACCCGCGCGCGCGAGAAGCTGACGCTGACCCGCGCCGAGCAGCGCCTGCTCTACGGCGCGACGCGCTATAAGCAGCCCTCGCGCTTCATCCGCGAGCTGCCCGACGAATACGTCGAGCGGATAGACACCCTCCCGAAGCGCGAAGCGAAGTCCGTTTACACCGGCTTTTCCGGCTTCGGCGTAGGCAGATCGTCCTACGCGCCCGCGGCGAAGCGCCCGCCGGCTGGACGCCCCGCGCCCGCGAAGGAGGCGAAACCCGCCGTCACCTTCAGGGTAGGCGACCGCGTGAAGCACTCCGCCTTCGGCGAAGGCACGGTGCTTTCGGCGACTCCGATGGGCGGCGACCAGATGCTCGAGGTCGATTTCCCCGTCGGCAAAAAGAAGATAATGGCGAAGTTCGCCCCGATAGAGAAGGTATAATATGAATGATATTCATATTTCCGACGACTTGAAGATACTGCCCGAACGCACCTGCTGTTTCACGGGACACCGCCCGGCGTCGCTCGGCTTCGCGGAAGACAGCGCGGAGTGTGCGCGCATAAAGGCGCGCCTGCGCGAAGAGATCCTGCGGCACGTTGCGCTCGGCGTGGATACGTTTATAACCGGCATGGCGCAGGGCGTGGACACCTGGGCGGGGGAGATATGCGCCCGCCTGCGCAGGGAAGGGACGCCGCTGCGGCTGATCGCGGCGCGTCCGTGCCCGGAGCAGATGAAGCGCGCCTCCGGTGAAGCGAAGCGGCGTTACGACGCGCTGCTCGCGGAGTGCGACGCCGTCGTGACTGTCTCGCCGGAGTATACGCCGTGGTGCAATCACGACCGCGACCGCTTCATGGTGGATAATTCGCGTTACGTCATCGGCGTCTATAACGGCGCCGACTCGGGCGGCACGTATTACACCCTGCGCTACGCGCGCAAGCTCGACCGCGCCGTCACCCTCCTCACCACCGGCACGATATTAGACCTCCCTCTGATGGGTGACGAGCCCGACCGCCGCCTGTGGCGGGAAAAGGGAGGGCGAGGAAGCGCCGCGGTCGAAAAGACGCAAGGGTGATTTATCACCCGCGGGGGCTTTCGGGCACCGCAAACGGGCAAAGGTGGATTGACGGCGACGCCGTCAAGACGGAGGGAGAGAAACCCGCCGCAGCGCCGTAGGGGCGAATATCATTCGCCCGCGCCGCCGAAGGCGGTTCATAACTGCCGCGCAAGCGGCATCATAGTTCTAAACTCTAAACTCACAATTCCGCAAACCGTATACAACATAGCCCGCTTCCGGCAGGGAAGCGGGCTATTATATATAATAATGAAGAAAAAAGCAGAGGGCTGAGCGAAATGCTCA
>JAFZXI010000098.1 GCA_017616855.1 Clostridia bacterium
GAAAAACGCCGCTATCGGCAGCAGCGCCGCGCAGGAAATCAGCCATTCGAGCCACTTTTTCCCGCCCGCGAGCCGCTTTATGAAGCCGAAGCGCCGTACGCGCCACACGATGTAGAAGGCGCCGACGGCGAGCAGCGCCGTGAGTATCGCGATTATCGTTCTGAACACGCGGTTTTTCCTCCGTGAAATGATTTCATTAAATAATATATCATAAAAGCGCGCCCGAGGCAAGCGGGGGAACGCATTTTTCGGAAAACTCTCACATTTTCGCGCGAATATTGACAAAACGCGCCCGTCGGGTTATAATAATTATCGTAGATTCTGCGAAGGGGGAGATGCGGCTTGAGTATCGCTTTACCGGTCCTGATGGTGGCGGCAATATTTCTTCTGCGCGTCATGCACGGGTGGCTCGACCGCGCCGAAGAACGCATAAACGCCGTCAACGGCGGGGACTTTTCCTGCGAATACCGCAGACGCGGCGGCATGGAGGACGCGGACCTGACGATGACGCTTTCCTGCGCGGACTTCAAATGCGCCTTCACGCTTCACGACGGCTCCCGCGAACGCGAAAAGCCGATTGACGATAAGCTGCCGGTGCCGCTTTTCGCGGTCGATAAGCTCCGCGGGATATACCTCGATTGCGGCGTCTACGACTGGAAAAAGCTGAAGAAGACCGGCCTTGTCGCGCTCGACGCGCCTAAGAGCAGCATCACCTTCCGCACGGCGCTCGGCGAATACACCGTTTACGACGACGACAAAACGCCCTCCTCTGCGGAGCATTTGTTCGGCGACGTCATCGGCGAGATGGAAAAGTGGCGCGCCGTCCTCGAGCAGGCGAAGGGCCTGAAGTGAATACGTATACGGCTCCCCGGAGCAGGGGAGCCGTTATTTTTTTATCCGGGGCTGTGATTTTCAGTAAAAAGTGTGACCAACCGTGTTTTTTTACGAGTATTAAAGTGAAAGGACCTTTCACGAATAAAGGAGGCTCGTCTTGAACGACGAAACCATTGTCGGCTTGTTCTGGAACAGGGACGAGTCCGCGCTTGCGGAGGCGCAGGAGCAATACGGCGCTTATCTGCTTTATATCGCGCGGAATCTGCTCCGTGACGAGCACGACGCCGAGGAGTGCCTGAACGACGCGCTGCTTGCCGCGTGGGATTCCATTCCGCCGAACAGGCCGGAGAACCTGAAAACGTATCTCGGCATGCTCGCGCGGGACGCCGCGATCAACGTGCTGCGGCGCAGAAACGCGAAAAAGCGGAAAGCGGAGTCCGTCGGCTCGCTCGAGGAGCTGACGGAGCTTGCTTCGGCGTGCACCGTTGAAAGCGCGCTCGGAGAACGCGAGCTTGCGCGGCTGATCTCCGCTTACGTGCGCTCGCTCGGCGAACCGGAGCGCGGCGTTTTCGTCCGCCGGTATTGGTATTACGACTCGATCGAGTCGATATGCGATATGTACGGCTTCGGCAAAAGCAAGGTCAAAATGATGCTCAAGCGCACGAGGGACGGCCTCGCCGCGTTTTTGAAAGAGGAAGGCAATTATGAGTTTTGAGATATTGAACAAAGCAATCGGGATGCTCGACGCGGATATCATCGAAGCGGCGGAGGCGGCGCCCGAGCGCAGGACGAGTGTTACGGCGTTCGCGAAACCGTGGATGAAATGGGCTGTCGCGGCGATACTGATCGTCGTTATCGGAGTCGGAACGCCGGTCGCGCTGAATATGATGGGCGCGTTCCGCAACGAAAACTTCGTTGCGCCGGGCGGCAGCGGCAACTCCGGCTTCATTGCGCCGGCAGATGGCAGCTCCGAAAGCGGCTCCGGGCAGAGCCCGGAGGGCGAATCGAGCTCGAAAGCCGATGAGCCGTCGCTCAGCAGCAGTCAACCGGGCGGCTCGTCAGCGGAAACGCCCGACTTATCCTCCTCAGGAACGCCGGAGTGCGACGTCCCTGAACAGCCCGAAGGCGACTTTGTGAAAGAAAATATGCCAGCCGTGACCTATCGTATCAACGGGGAATATAAGACCTTCGATTATCAGAGCTCCACCGCGGTCGTCGATTCCGGCAGCAGTTACGTTATCGACCATTACGTCGGCTCCGACGGCAGTACGGTTTCCGCGAACGCCGGCACGGGGGAATTGGTAAAATATGAAAAAGATTTCAGTCCGAAATACCTTGACTCGTCGATATTCGAAGCGGAAGCCGTCGAAACAGCAAAAAGCATTGCCGTAAATACAGCGATCGGGCTTAGCGGACTGGACAACGCGAACAGTTCCGTAGAATGCTCAGATGACAAATTCTTCGTTGTTTTATCGGTCGCCGAGGGAAGCGTCGAAATATGCCTTGATTCTGAAGGCGGGCTTGTATCCTTCGCCGTAAAGAGAAACCCGTAATCCGGTAGTTTTAAAATGCATTCTTAAAACGTGTATTCAAGCAAAAGGAGGCAGAGAAAATGAAAAAGCTTTATAAACGCATTATTGCCGTGGCGCTGTGTCTGGCGCTTGCGGCGGCGATAACACCGACGAGTGTGTTTGCGTCGACGCGGGAGCCTTCACCTGAAGAAAACGCATATTGGCTGGAACTTGGTTTTGTTCCAGGTCAGCTGATTGTTACGCTGTATGAGCAGTATTACAGAGTCGACGATGAGGTATACGGCGATCTTGCGGATATTCTTCCGGAGATAGAAATCGAATCATACAGAGATATGTGTCTCTGTGTGCTCACCGACGCCCAAAAACAAACTATCTCAAAGGATAAACCCGACTATGCGGCAAATATCGGGACAACGTTTCTCGTAATACTTTCGGATAAGACTCCCGAAACGACCGAAGCGTCGATAAGGATACTTGAGTATAACCCTTATATCAAATGGGCCGAAAAGAATCTGTATTTATCCGGTGAAGACGCATTTGATGTTGAACCCGATGTTGACGTATACTTAGGTGAAGGCGATAATGATAAAGTGTGGATCGCCCCGGGCCAGTTAAGGGTGACGCTGTATGAGCAGTATTACAGAGTTGACGATGAGGTTTACGGCAATCTCGCGGATATACTTCCGGAAATAGAGATCGAATCATATTTGGATCAGTATCTCTGCGTGCTCAACGACGCACAAAGACGGACTATTTCAGAAAGAGATCCGGAGTATGCGGCTATGATCGGAAGAAACTTCCACGTTATTCTTGCCGATAAGACGCTTGAGGCAACAGAGGCCGCGATAGAGGCGCTCAAGGATAACCCGTACGTCATGCGGGCGAATGTAGTCATCTGTGCGTTCGGTCCGGATGCGTTAGACGTTGAGCCTGACTATACTGTTGCCGATGCGCTCATCGTTCTGCGTGTTGCCGCCGGGCTGTTGACGCCCGAGCTTGGGGAAGACTTTGATATAGACGGCGACGGCAAAGTCACCGTGAACGACGCGCTGATCGTCCTCCGCATCGCCGCAGGGCTTGCGTAAGTTCTGTTTTGGTCGAAAAATAACGCGAAAACCGCCTCCTTGGGAGGCGGTTTTCCGTTATCATAATCATTTGCGTTTTTTTAGGGGCGATTGCGCCGCGGCGGTTAAAACTTCTTGAAACCGAAATCGGCGAAGGAATAATCGAGTTGCTCTGTTTTAATAAAGCCCTTCAGCAGCTTCAGCGCCTCGCATACGCCTTGTCTGCTGAGCTCCATGAACCAGTCCTGATCCTCCGAAGAGCCGGTGTAGCTCGTGCATTTGAGCGGGTAATTTGAAGTGAATTCGGCGGCGTCTATGCTGCCCTTCGCTTGATAGACCGCTTCGCCGGTATCCCTGTAATAATATGAGGAGATATACACGTACTGGCCGGAATACGTCTTCGGCACGCGGATATAGATGTTGATGCTGAACGTATCGTCGATGACGGTGTGGAGGCAGAATTCGACGGTGTCGGTATCGCCCCAGTACCAGAGCGTGAAATCGTCGCTCGCGTACCCGCCGTAGTTATCGGCGGGCTTGCTGTAAGACGCCATATCGCCCTTCGTTTTGCCGTTCTGTATCACGAAGTTTTTGAGATAACCGTAGAGGTCTTTCGTGTCTTTGTTCTGCTCGGAAGAGGAGACCACGGTTCCGCCCGAATCTCCTCCCGCGCCGGACTGCGTTTCGACGCTGCCGCCGGATTGCGTTCCCGCGCCTGCGCCGGAATGCGTTTGCGTGTTTCCGGAGCGGCCGGGCTTTTTGGGAGCCGAAAGCAGTATTATCAGCGTTACCGCCGCGGCCGCGGCGACGGCGCATATCA
>JAFZXI010000099.1 GCA_017616855.1 Clostridia bacterium
TTCTCCGCAGTCGGGGCAGACGCCCATCCAGCGCAGCTCCTCGTGTCCGCAGGAGGAGCATACGAATACGGTTTTCGTTTTCACGTCCATACCGCCTTTCATTCGTTGCCTTGTTGACGAAAACCCTCCGCGACGCCCTTCGCGACAGCGAAGGCGATTTCGGCGCGGTTGGCGGGTTTGCTCAAATATAGCGCGTCGAGCGGGTCAGAGAGGAATCCGCACTCGACGAGTATCGCGGGATTTTCCGCGTTGTTCAGGATAAAAACGGAGCTGCCGGCGCGTTTCACGCCGCGGTCGTTTTCGCTGCGCAGTGCTTTGAGGCAGGACTGCACGCTTTCCGCGAAAGCGCGGCTTTCCTCGCCGTTCGGCGCGCAGAAAACCTGCGCTCCGCGCGCTGTGCCTTTTCCGGCGTAGGAGTTCTGATGCACGCTGACGCAGAGGTCGACGTCGTCGGCGTTTATCGCGTCCAGCCGCGTCTGCAGATCGGAGCGCTTGCGCTTCCCCTCGCCGGTGTGGAGCGAAACGTCGGTCTCGCGCGTCATCCGGACGCGGAAGCCCATCAGCCGCAGTACGTCCCGCAACCGCATCGCGATATCGAGGTTGAGCTCCTTTTCGAGCAACCCGCCCGGGCCGGAAGCGCCGCCGTCCTCGCCGCCGTGTCCTGCGTCAACGAGTATCAGCGGAGCAGGACTCCGCAGCACGTCCGCGCGTCCGTTGGCCGCGACCGCGGAAGCGCCTGCGGCGCCGGCGGAAACGAAGACCGCAACGGCGAGCAACGCGGCAAGCGCCGCTGCGAAGCGGCTTCGTATCGCTGTTTTCTTCTTCATAAGCACCACCCCGTAAAATGTATTGCGGGGCGGGCTTTCGTATGTTTATTTGTTTCTGTAAAAAATGCTCGGCAGCTTGAAGCCCTTCATGATTATCCAGTAGGAAAGCTGCGTTATCCCGACCATGACGAGCGGCGGGAAGAACGGCGTCAGCCAGGACTTTGTGTAAAACGCCTGCAGGTAGCCGAATACCGGTCCGTAGAGGATATTGTGCGGGAAGCGCATCGACTCGTAGAACGACGGAGTCAGAAATACTCCGCCTCCGGTCAGCGCGGTGAACGCGCTGAAAGCGAACGGCAGCGCGAAGACGACGGCCGCCGCCTTGAGCGCGAGCAGGTTATCTACCGGCGCGATATTGAAAGGCGACTTTATCTTTTCACCGACCGGTCCCATATATCCGACCATCAGCGCCAAAAAGATGAGTAGCGTGAATGAGCCGAGTATGATGCAGGGGAGCAGGCGCGGCTGAGTGCCGAGCACGTTTCCGGCTTCGTCATAGAGGACCTCGATGACGAGCGAGGAGAACGGCAGGTTTATCAGCAGCAGCATCAGGTCGATGGAAAGATAGGCGGATGCCACGCGGCCTATCATTTTCCCGAGCGAATAGTTTATCTCTTTCATGGCGTTCCTTTCGAGCGTTGAAACTATTTTGCCTGCGCGGCGAGGTCGGCGAGTCCGGCCTCGAAGTTGACGCCGAAGCGCCGGTCGCTTCCGGCGGCGACGGTGCGCTTTATCGCGCCGCAGGTGTATTCCGCGGCGATGCGGGAGGCGTCCGCGAGGGATTTTCCGTTAAGCACGGAGGCGACGAGGGCGCTGCCGAAAACGTCGCCGGTGCCGTGGAAGTAGCCCTCCACGCGCTCGGTGAAGGCGTAACGGACGACGCCGTCGTCGGCGTCGAAGGAGGCGGCGCCGAGGTGGTCGTTATCGAAGCATACGCCGGTCAGCACGACCTGCTTCGCTCCGAAAACAGCGAGACGCTTGAGCAGGTCCTCGATGTATTTCTCGTCATAGGGCGGCTCCTGATAGTCGACGCCGAGGATAAAGCACGCCTCGGTGATGTTCGGCATTATCAGGTCGGCTCTGCGGCAGAGCTCGCCCATGCCCTTCGCCATTTCGGGCGAATAGATCTTGTAAAGCACGCCGTTATCCGCCATAACGGGATCGACGGCGATGAAGCTTCCTTTCGGACGGTAGTGGTCGAATATCTTTCCGACGAGGTCTATCTGCTCGAACGAGCCGAGGAAGCCGCTGTATATCGCGTCGAACTCCAACCCGAGCGAAGCCCAGTGGTTGAAAATGGGCATGATGTCGCCGGTCAGGTCGTGGTAGGTGTAACCGTCGATGCCGCCGGTGTGGGTGGAGAGCAGCGCGGTGGGAAGGCAAACCGTTTCGATGCCGCACGCCGAGATTATCGGGAGCGCGACGGTAAGCGAGCAGCGTCCGAAGCCGCTGATGTCGTGGATTGCCATTACTCTTTTTTGTCTTTCTGCGTTAGCCATAGTGATTTCCTTTCTCGGAGTTGCGTCGGTCGCCGACCGGAATGCGTGGTGTCACCAACCGTTCAGGTGGGAGCGGCGTATCGCGCCGAATAATTTATTCATACTGCCTCTCTTTTCTTTTTCGAGGGCGAGCAGCATGCGCTTGGTTTCTTCCCGCGAGGTGTTCCCGTCCGCGAGGCAGTGCTGTTTTACGATAGGGAGCGAAAGGCGGTTCGCTGCGCCGATGACGTCGCGTTCCGGCATCAGTCCGAGCGGACGTATGACGGTGATGTCCTTGCGGTCAAGGTAGGTCATCGGGGCGAAAACGCCGAGCCGTCCCTCGTAAAGCATGTTCATAACAAAGGTCTCGAGCAGATCGTCGCGGTTATGACCGAGCGCGAGCTTGTTGCAGCCGAGCGCCTTCGCCTCGTCGTGAAGCGCGCCGCGGCGCATTCTCGCGCAGAGCGAGCAGGGAGAATCCTCCTGCCGCGCGTTGAAAACAATCTGCCCTATCTGCGTTTCCTTGACGTGATACTCGATGCCGAGCCCGTCGAAATACCCGCGTAGCGGCGAAAAGTCGGAGCCCTCGTCGAAGCCCATGTCAAGCGTTATGCCTACGATGGAGAACTCCTTGCCGTAAAAGCGGCGCAGAGCGTTCAGCGCGGAAAGCAGCAGCACGGAATCCTTGCCGCCGCTTACTCCGACCGCGATGCGGTCGCCGTCGGCTATGAGGTTGTAATCGTCGACTGCGCGGCGCATATACGAGAGAACTCTCTGCATAACGTTAAGCGGTCCTTTCGCGGTATCAGAAGATGGATAACTGCTTGTTGAGTTCGTCGCCCTCCGCGGCTCTCGCGCCGGCGGCGGGGAGATTCTTGACGCGGTAGCGGTGCGGCGAGGAAAGCATGCCGTCGGTGTAAACGCGGACTCCGGCGACCTTATGCTGCGGCTTCATCGTCATAACGGCGACGCCGATGGTGTCCTTGGAAGTTTTAAGCGGCACCTGCGCGGCGTCTATGAGCAGCAGCTTGCCGTTGGTGGAGTTGAGCAGCAGGAGCAGCGGCTTGCCTTCTTCGGTGAAGACGGCGACCAGCGGGCTCTTGTCGCTGTAAGCGGAGATGAGCTTTTTGCGGTTCGTCTTGGTTTCGTAGCTCTTTACAGCGACGCGGGCGCACTTGCCGTTCTCGAAGAAGAAGAGCAGACTGCCTGAATAATCCTTCGTCGCGACCATATAGACGGGGAGCTCGTCTTCGTCCATGCCGAGCTTGACGGGCAGGAAGTCGCCGAGCAGCGAGATCTTCGTGTCGGCGAAGTTGTACGCCTTCGTTTTGTATACCTGGTGCTTGTCGGTGAAGAAGAGCAGGTCGGTGCAGTTGGTTATCTCCGCGGTCTGCGCGATGCTGTCGCCTTCCTTGAACTTATGCTCGCCGCTCATGCGGAGCGAAAGCGGGGTAACCTTCTTGAAGTAGCCCTCCGCGGTCATGAAGACGGTAACAGGATAGTCGTCCGGTTCGTCGGCGGAGGCGACGGTCGGTTCCTCGAAGTTGTAGATTATCTCGGTCTTGCGGGGCATACCGTACTTCGCTTTGACCTCGAGCAGTTCGCCGCGTATGACGGCGCGCTGCTTCTCGTGGCTCTTCAGTATTTCGCCGAGGCGTTTTACCTCGACCTTGAGGTCGCTTATTTCCTTCGTGCGCTTGAGGATATATTCGCGGTTGAGGTGGCGCAGTTTTATCTCGGCGACGTATTCCGCCTGTGTTTCGTCGATGCCGAAGCCGATCATCAGGTTCGGGACGACCTCCGCCTCCTCGGCGGTGTCGCGTACAATGCGTATCGCTTTATCGATGTCGAGCAGTATCAGCTCGAGACCTTCGAGCAGGTGGAGACGGTCGGAAAGCTTCTGTCTGTCGAAATACACCCTGCGCTTGACGCACTCGATGCGGAAGGCGATCCATTCGAGCAACAGCTCGCGGACGCCCAGCACGCGCGGGGAGCCCTCGATGAGCACGTTGATATTCGCGGAGAAGGTGTCCTGCAGCGGAGTGGAGGCGAAAAGGCGCTCCATCAGCTTGTCGGGATCCGCGTTTCCGCGCAGGTCTATCGTCAGGCGCAGGCCGTTGATATCGGTCTCGTCGCGGATATCGCGTATCTCCTTCAGTCCGCCGCCCTTGATGATGTCGATAATCTTATCCTTGATCGCTTCTACGGTCGTCGTCGGCGGGATCTGCGTTATCTCAATGCGGTTGCCGGATTTGTCATAATTCCAGACGGAGCGGATCTTGAAGCTGCCGCCGCCGTTTTCGACGCACTTGCGCATCTCCTCGGCGTTGTAGAGGAGACGTCCGCCGCCGGGGAAGTCCGGCGCCTTCAGCACGGAGGCGACGTCAAACTCCTCATTTTCGAGCAGCTCTATCGTAGCGTCGACTATCTCCGCGAGGTTGAAGGAGGGGATGTTCGACGCCATACCGACGGCTATGCCGACGGTCGGATTGCAGAGTATCGCGGGGAAGGTGACGGGCAGCAGGCGCGGCTCCGTCGTCGTGTTGTCGTAGTTCGGAATGAAGTCGACAGCGTCGCGGTTGATGTCGCGGAAAAACTCGGAGGTTATCTTCGCGAGCTTCGCCTCGGTATAACGCGCGGCGGCGTACTTCATATCGCGCGAATACGCCTTGCCGAAGGAGCCCTTCGACTCCACGAGCGGATGCAGCAGCGATTCGCAGGCGCGCGTAAGACGCACCATCGTTTCGTAGATGCCGGCGTCGCCGTGCGGATTATACCGCATCGTCTGGCCGACGATGTTCGCGGACTTGACAAAGCCGCCCTCCGAAAGCCCCATCTTGTACATGGTGTAAAGCAGCTTGCGGTGGGAGGGCTTGAGGCCGTCTATTTCGGGTATGGCGCGGGAGGCGATGACGCTCATCGCGTAAGGCATGTAGTTTTCCCGCAGTGTGTCGGTTATGCGCTGGTCAAGAACGGTACCGGCGCCGGAAATCTCGGCGTTGGGGTTGACCGTGTTCTTCGGCACGGGCTTTTTGGTGCGCGCCATTGGTTCACTTCCTGTTTCTCAAAATAATGCGGATCAGCGCCGCTTGGACGGACGGACGTTGTAGCGCCAGTCGAGGTCTCCGCGCTGGAGCGCGAGGATAAGGACCTCGGCTCCGGCGAGATTTGTCGCGTAAGGGATATTGTGCACGTCGCAGATGCGGGAGAAGTCGAGCGACTCCTCGGCGGACTGCGGATCGCGGAAGTATATCACGAGGTCGATCTCGTCGCAGGAGATGCGGGCGAACACCTGCTCGCCACCGCCCTGTATGCCTCCGAGATACGGCTCGATCGTGAGACCGGTCGCTTCGGAAATAAGCCGGGCGGTCGCGCCGGTGGCGCAAAGATTGTGCTTGCTGAGTATTCCGGCGTAGGCGATGCAGAACTGTATCATCAATTCCTTCTTTTTATCGTCGGCCATTAACGCGATTTCCATAAAAATACCTCCCGTTCTGGAAAAATAGGCGTTTCGGGTGTTTGGTTTATAAAAGCAAGGGGACGCGCTCGCCGCAGAGCCGCGCCGCGATGTTGCGGAGCTGCACTGCCTCTCGACTCTTGCCGGAAACGAGCAGACGGCGGTTTTCGCGCGCTTCCTCAACCTCGTCGGTGTCGTAAATTACGCCGAGCAGGCGGGCGTGGCATGCGTCCATTATCTGATCGGGCGACATGTCGCGCTTTTTAAGCCCTTTCGGGTCAACTCTGTTTATGACGACGGAGGTCGGTTTATCCGGGCAGAGCTTCCAGACCGTTTCGGCGGCCGCGGCAGCGGGGAGCGCCGCTTCCTTCTGCGGATTTGTGATTATAACGATGCTGTCCGCCGCCTGCGCCGCGGAGCGCACGACAGCGCCCGCGCCGGCTGGCGCGTCGAAGAGCACGAAGGCGTATTTCTTTCCCGCCTCCTCCGCGAGCCGCTTCAGAAACTCGGGGCTCGGAATGAAATCCGGGTCCTTCGCTCCGGGGATAAGCGCGAGACGTCCGCCGCCCGCGACGCCGACGATGGCGTCGCCGACGGAGCAGTTGCCCTTATCGATATCGGAAAGGTCGTATACGAAGCTGTCGCTTTTCCGCAGAATAATATCGGCGTTGCGCATTCCGGAGTCGGCGTCGATGATAAGCGCCGGCTTGCCGCGCATTGCGAGCGCGGCGGCTATGTTGACGCAGAAAAAGGATTTTCCCACGCCGCCTTTTCCGGATATGACTGCGATCGATTGTGACACGGTCGTTTTACCTCCGTTCAGGTTTTGTCTTGCCGCGGCGAGTGTTATGGTGCCGGCTCGCCGCCTCCGCTGTCCGGCGGCTCGGGCTCGCTTTCGGGCGGAGTATCGGAGCTCTCGTCGTCGCCGTTGTCGGCGGGTCCGCTCTCGGCGGAGGAGCTTTCGGGTGTTTCGGAAGAGTTGTCGTCGGGGAGCGCCGGTTCCTGTCCGTTGGAGCCGTTGCTGCGCTCGCTCGAAACGGAGGAGCGCGCCGGCTCGCTCGATGAAGTCGGGGCTTCGTAGCCGTCGGCGTACTTGCCGAGCTTGAAGTAGGCGTCCATTATCTCCTTCGCGACGGGGGCGACGCCGTTGCCGCTTCCGGCGTGCTCGACGAGCACGCAGATAACGATTTCGGGCGTCTTATACGGCGCGAAGCTGACGAAAACGCCGGTCGCGGTGCCTTTGGAGACCGAAGCGGTGCCGGTCTTGCCGCCGACGCTTATCGGGTAACCGGCGAAGACTCTCGAAGCGGTGCCGCCCTCCTCGGTGACGGAGCGCATACCGCTCATTATCGCTTTCTGCTCCTCCTCGGTGATGTGGACGGTGCTGAGCACGGTGGGCTCGAATTCGCTTATCACGGCGCCGTCGTTGTAATCGAGGATCTTGTCGAGCAGGTGGACCTGATAGCGTTTGCCGCCGTTGACTATCGTGGAGATGTAGTTGGCGATCTGTACCGGCGTGAAAAGGTTGTAGGATTGGCCTATCGCGGCCTGGAGGTCGTCGCCGCCGTACCACGGCTCGCCGATGACGGTTTCCTTATAGTGCTTGCTCGCGAGGACGCCGGAGCTTTCGCCGGGAAGCTCGATGCCGGTCTGTTCGCCGAGTCCGAGACGTTGGCAGACGTCGTCGAGGCGGTCTATGCCGAGCCGCCTGCCGACCTCGAAGAAGTAGTAGTTGCAGGAGGTCTGCAGCGCTTTTTCAACGTTGCAGGGACCGTGAGTCGCGCCGGTAACGCTGTTGTATATCCAACAGCGCGGCTGATAGTCGTCGTAGTATGTGTAAATACCCTTGTCGAGTATGATTTCGCTTGTCGTGATGACTCCGTTTTCAAGGCCGGCGAGCGCCGTCGCGGGCTTGAAGGTGGAGCCGGGGGAGTAGGTGCCGCTTATCGCGCGGTTGAGCAGGGGATTGGCGGTGTTGCTTATCAGCTCCGAGAAATCTGCGGAATATGTCGTCAGGTTGTAACTCGGATAACTCGCCATCGCGTATACCGCGCCGTTGTTGGGGTTGAGGACGACGACGGAACCCGCGTTGCAGTCCTCGCCGACGCCGTCCTTGGCGTTGCGGCGTATGCTCTTTATCGTGTTTTCGAGCGCGCCCTGCGCGACGCGCTGAAGCTTGGAGTTTATCGTCAACTTGACGGTGTTGCCGGGTTTGGAGCTGTCGCCGGCGTGAACGCCGACCACTTTGCCGGTGCTGTCGACCTCGACGAGACTCTCGCCTTCGGTGCCGCGGAGGTAGTCCTCAAACGCCTTTTCCGCGCCTTCCTTGCCGACGGTAGCGTTCAGCGGGTATCCGCGCTCGGTGTAGCTGTCGGCTTCCTCGGCGGAGATGAGGCCGGTCCTGCCGATGACGTGCGGCGCGAAGGTGCCGTCCTCGATGACGCGTATCGGCTCGACGGTGATGTCGACGCCGCTCATCTGATAGCGGAGCTCTTTTATCTCGCTCGCGGTCTCGGAGGAAATGTCGCTGGCGGCGGTGAAGGGAGTGCCGATCGCGAAGTTGCGCAACTCCATCTCATAGCGGAAACCGGCGAGCCGGCGCATTTCTGCCGCGTCGCCCTCCTCGATGCCGTAGCGCTTGTAAAGCGCGGTGAGCGCGTCCGCGGGGGTGGCGCTGTCTTCAAGCTTGAGCGTTTTCAGAAGCTTGTTTTTCGCGTTGTCCTTGCCCGCCTCCCATTCGTAAGGGGAGGAGTCGGTTATCGGAACGCCGTCCTTTATCTCAACGCCGTTTTTCGCGAGAATGTCAATCAGCTTGGAGCAGGTCTCGTTCTCCTGCCCCTTGGAGATGTACGCCATATCTATCGTAACGGAGAGTCCCATTCGGTTCGTAACGATGGGCTCGCCGTCGGAATCGAGTATCTCACCGCGGACCGCGACGGTGGTCTGCGTCTTATACGAACGCTTCGTTGCGGTCTCGAGGTATTCGTCGCCGTGGACGAGCTGGAGGTTCATGAGCCGTACGATGTATACGATAACGACCAGGCACCAGAAAGCGCCCAGGATAAGCGTTTTTAACCTTTTGCTTCGTTTATCCATATTGCCGTCCTTTTACGCGGGAGAGTCGAGTTTCTTGCTTATCAGCCGGTAGACGCCGAAGAGCAGCGTGCCGGTTATCGCGGAGCTGAGCCCCGCGCGGAATATCGCGCGGAACACGGTGTGCCACGCTCCGCCGTTGCCCCATACGAGGAAGAAAAAGAAATACGTTATGACCTGATAAACGGCGGCGAACGCCGCGACGGTAACGAGATTCGTTATCCATTTGACGCGTATCAGGTTGGAGGCGACGATTTGCGCAGCGAATGCGAAGATGAGCATCATCAGCGCGTTATAGCCGAAAATCGTGCCGGAGGTAACGTCCCAGAGTAAACCGAATATGCCGCCGAGCACGAGCCCGACGTCGGTATCGTCGTTGAGCGATATGACGACGACGGCGGGGAGCACGAGGCAGATATACTTCATATGGAGCGATATCGTGTTTTGCAGCACCAGCATCAGCAGCAGCAAAAACGAGTAAATCGCCCATTTTGCGAAGGGTATCTTCGGTTTGTTGTTACTGTTCACGTCAGTCTGACTCCTGTCCGGTGAAATCGGTGATAACGTAGACGTTTCGCAGCTGGCTTATGTCGGTGTACGGAACGATAACGGCGTAGCTTGAAGCGCCGTGGCTTTCAACGAGGACTTCCTCGACGGTGCCTATGATTATGTTCTTCGGGAAAGCACCTCCGAGTCCGCTCGAAACGATCATGTCGCCTGCGGCGACTTCGGTCTCGCGCGGCAGGTAGCTCATCTTGCACTTGCCGCTCTCGCGGAGTTTCGCGTCGCCCTCGGCGACGGCGACCTCGCCCGTGCGCGTTTCGAGCGCGCCGCACTCGAAGGAAACGTCGAGAACAGTCGTGACCTTACTGTAGGTCAGATAGACCTCGCTGACGTAGCCGATCAGACTGCCGCTCGAGATAACGGGATCGCGCACTTCGACTCCGTCTATCGTGCCGCGGTCGATCGAGATGACGTCGAACCAGCCGGAGGGGTCTCTGCCGATGACCTTCGCCTTCGTCAGCGATAGCTCGGTGAGGCGTTCGGTCAGGCCGAGACTGTTTTTCAGGAATTCGTTTTCCTGCGTGAGCATCTCGTTCTGGCTTTCGAGCGTCTGCAGCCGTCGTATCTCGGCGCGGAGCATGTCGTTCTCCTCCTTGAGCCGGTCGTAGTCGCCTATCTTCGTGAAAAAGTCGGAAATGCCGTTCACGATGGCGGCGTTCGCCTTCTGGAAGGGAACCGTCAGCGCGCCGAAAAAGCTTTCGAGGTAGCTCGCTTCGCCCCCGCGGCTGATGGAATAGATCATCGAGCCGATGAGGATGAGGCAGACCGCAGCGATTATTTTGATTTTCTTACCGGTGAAGAAATCCCGCATTTTACGCCCTCATTTTCGGAGTTGGATTGTTTGCGCGGCTTTTACGCCATTCTGTATCCGTAGGAATCGTCGTTGTCGAATTCGTCGATATGCTCGAGCATCATTCCGGCGCCGATCGCGACGCAGTCGGTCGGTTCCGGCGCTATGTATACGGGCATGCCCGTCTCCTGCGCGATGACGGTGTCGATGCCGCGGAGCAGCGCGGAGCCGCCGCAGAGCATGATGCCGCGCTCGATAAGGTCGGCGGAAAGCTCCGGCGGCGTCTTCTCGAGCGTGGAGCGCACGGCTTCGAGTATCGCGGCGACGGAGTCGCTGAGCGCCTCGCGCACTTCGGAGGCGGTTATCTCGAGCTCTCTGGGCAGTCCGTCGATGATGTTTCTGCCCTTTATCAGCTCGCGCCCTTCGTTTTCGTATGGATAGGCGGAGCCGATGTTTATCTTGACCTCCTCGGCGGTGCGTCCGCCGATGGCGATGTTATACTTGCGCCTGACGTAGTCTACGATGGCGTCGTCGAAGTCGTCGCCGGCGATCTTTACCGAGCAGCTGGAAACGATGCCCTGGTAGGAGATGACCGCGACCTCGGTCAGTCCGCCGCCGATGTCGACGATCATCGAGCCGGTCGCCTCCGCGATGGGAAGTCCGGCGCCGATCGCCGCCGCCATCGGTTCGTCGACGGTGCGCGGATCGCGCACGCCTGCGCCGGCCGCCGCCTGCTTGACCGCGTGGCGCTCGACCTCGGTGACGTTGAAGGGAACGGCGATGACCGCGCGCGGCTTGGAGAAGAAGCTTGTGCCGCAGACTTCCTTGACGAAGCGGCGGAGCATCGTTTCCGTGCTGGTCAGGTCGGCGATGACACCGTCCTGGATAGGACGGACGGCGGTGATGTCCTTCGGCGTGCGGCCGAGCATCTCCTTCGCCTCGTTGCCCGCGGCGCGGATCGTCTCGTCGTAGTTGTCGATCGCGACGACGGTGGGCTCGCGCAGCACGATGCCGCGGTCCTTGTAATAAATCTTAGTGTTGGAGGTGCCCATGTCGATGCCGATGAAGTTATTGAAAAGTCCCATAGATCTGCCTTTCTCCGCCGGAGCGGGAACAGTAATGAGTATTACAAACGGGTGAAGTTTTATCTTCCGGTCGAGCCGAAGCCGCCGGAGCCGCGCTCGGTCTCCTCGAGCGTTTCGGAAGCGACGAGCGTTACGGGAAGGGGAGAAGCGACGACAAGCTGCGCGATGCGGTCGAGCGGCATGATTGTGTACGGCTCGTCGGAAACGTTGCAGAGCCCGACGAATATCTCGCCGGTGTAGTCGCTGTCAATGACGCCGACGGAGTTGGAGAGCGTGACGCCGTGCTTTACGCCGAGTCCGCTCCTTCCGAACAGCAGTCCGACGCTTCCCTGCGGGAGCTTGACCGCGACGCCTGTCGGCACCGAAGCGAGCTTGCCCGGCGCGAGCGTGAGCGGCGCGTCAAGCGCGGCCTGCAGGTCGAAGCCGGCGCTGCCGGCGGTGGCGCGTGAGGGCATGGAAACTCCTTCGCGTCCGGTCAGTTTTACGAAAACGCGGTTATCAGACAAAGCTGTCCACCTCGCCGCCGTAACCATAGCCGCGGGAAACGTCCTCGTCCGCGGGTTCGTCCTGAACGTATTCGTCTTCCGCTTCCTCGGGCTGTTCGTCCTTGACTCCGCGCTGGAGCAGGAAGAGCTGCTGCTTGAGCTCGTCGGTCTCCTTCTGCAGATAGAACAGCTGCTTGGAGGTCTCGCGGTAACGCGCGTTGACGTTATCGACCTCGTCCTTCAGGCGCAGATAGCGATCCGCGAGTTCAATCGCGGTGAGCGCCAGCGCCTTCTCGGAGCTGAGCCATTCGGCGTCGCGCTGATGCGCGGCGATGCGGCGGTCGACGTCAGCCGCGGCGCGCTCGACGTTGACCCCGGGCTCGTCGGTTTTGATGGTGTACGGCACTCCGCCGATACGTACGTTGATAAGTGTTTTTTCACTCATGATACTCACCCCATTTTATTTAATATATTATTATAGCAAATATTCCCGCGTTTCTCAACACTTTTTTATTGACTTATTCAAAAAATATGATAAGATAACAAAATAAGGGAAAGAGCAATATGCGAAGCCGCGCCGCATGGCGCGAAAGGAGCGTCCGCACTATGAAAAACGGCAGAAGAATAGTGGTAAAAATCGGCACCTCATCGCTTACCGGCGAGGGGGGAAGCATCAACCTGCGCCGTATCGACGAGCTCGCGAAGGTCCTCAGCGGCGTCCGTAACGAAAGCAACAGCGTCGTGCTCGTTACGAGCGGAGCGGTCGGAGTCGGCAGCTCGGTGCTGTGGAACGGCGTGCGCCCGTCGGAGCTCGACGGACTGCAGGCGGCCGCGGCGGTGGGGCAGATCCGGCTGATGCACATATACGACAAACTATTCGGCGAGTTCGGAGTTCCCGTCGCGCAGGTGCTTCTCACCCGCGGCAACGTCGAAAACGAGATCCAGCGCCGCAACTGCCTTAACGCTTTCGAGCGCCTGCTTTCGCTCGGCGTTATCCCGATAGTCAACGCAAACGACGTCGTGAACACCGACGAGATCAAAGAGCTCGCCGGTTTCCGCGATAACGATAACCTTTCCGCCGTCGTCGCTGAGCTTATCGGCGCGGATATGCTGATATTCCTGACCGACGCGGACGGCCTTTTCGATTCAAACCCGCATTCCAACCCGAACGCGAAGCTGATTCCGCGCGTGTCGGAGGTGACGCCGGAGATGTACGCCAACTGCGAGGGCAAATCGACGCTCGGCACCGGCGGCATGACCTCCAAGCTCCGCGCCGCAGAGCGTATGCTCGCGATAGGGAAGGAAGCCGCGATAATGAACAGCGAGCGCCCGTCGCAGATTTACGAGCTGCTTGCGGGCGCCGGCGTCGGCACAATCTTCTCGGCGAAAAAGTGAGGTAAGATATGGATATAAGAACGATAGGAGCCGCGGCGAAAGCGGCTTCGCGGACGATAGGCGTATCCTCGCTTGAAACGCGCAACGCCGCGCTTCAGGCAATCGCCGACGCGCTCAAAGCGCGCTCCGCCGAGATCCTTGCCGCGAACGGAAAAGACCTCGCCGCCGCGAAAGAAAACGGCATGAGCGCCTCGATGCTCGACCGCCTCGCGCTGAACGAAGCGCGCATAAACGGCATGGCGCAGGGCGCGCTCGAGCTGATTCCCGCCGCCGACCCGCTCGACCGCGTCTACGACGAGCGCGTCCGCCCGAACGGATTGAAGATAACGAAAAAAGCGGTGCCGCTCGGCGTCATCGCAATCATATACGAGGCGCGTCCGAACGTGACCGTCGACGCCGCCGTCCTCTGCCTTAAAAGCGGCAACGCCGTGATCCTCAAGGGCGGCAAAGAGGCGATAAACTCCAACGTCTGCCTCGGCGAAATTATGCGTTCCGCGCTCGAAAGCGTCGGCCTGCCCGCAGACTGCGTTTCCGTCGTTCCGGACACCTCGCGCGAAGCGGCGACGGCGCTGATGACGCTGAACGAATACGTCGACGTGCTTATCCCGCGCGGAGGCGCCGGACTCATCGCTGCCTGCGTGAAAAACGCGACGGTGCCGACCATTGAGACCGGCACCGGCAACTGTCACTGCTTCGTTGACGCCTCCGCCGATCTGAACATGGCGGCGGAGATAATCTATAACGCCAAGACCTCGCGCCCCTCCGTCTGCAACGCGCTCGAAACGGCGCTCGTGGACGTCTCCGTCGCGGAGGAGTTCCTGCCGCTGATGAAGGCGCGCCTGGACGAGAAAAACGTCGAGCTGCGCGGCTGCGAGCGCGCCCGCGCGATCCTCGGCGACTGTGTGAAGCCCGCTTCCGAGAGCGACTGGGCGAACGAGTTTCTCGACTATATCCTCGCCGTCAAGGTCGTCGACGGGCTCGACGAAGCCCTCGCGCATATCGCGCGCTACTCGACCGGCCACAGTGAGGCCATCGTGACCGAAAACGCGGAAAACGCCGCCCGCTTCCTGCGCGAAGTCGACGCAGCGGCGGTTTACGTCAACGCGTCCACGCGCTTCACGGACGGCGGCGAGTTCGGTTACGGCGCGGAGATCGGCATCTCCACGCAGAAGCTCCACGCCCGCGGCCCGATGGGCATCGACTGCCTGACGACGTATAAGTACCTCATCGAAGGAAACGGACAAGTGAGATAAATGTCATTCTGAGGGCACAGCCCGAAGAATCTCACGCAGCGCAGCGGTTACTTTGTCATCCTGAGCGAAGCGGCGAAGCCGCGAAGTCGAAGGATCTTAAAGAAAACGGTATGACAAAAATAAAAGTGTGTATTCGGAGCAGGGGATAACCCTTATATCCGAATACACACTTTTTTCTTTAGTATCGCGTTACCTTCAGGATCCTTCGACTGCGTGACGCTGACGCGTCACTCCGCTCAGGATGACAAACGCCGCTGCTCGCATCAGTCTTCGTATTCGATTTCGAAGTCGGCGAAGCTGGCGGCCGCCTTCACGCGCAGCACGTTCGCGGCGTCCGGCGCGGGATTGCCCTTGACGCCCTTGCCGGAGAAGGAACCCGCGGTTTCCAGCTCGACGCGGATGCTCTTCGGCACGTGGATCGTAAGATCGCCGAAGGAGATGTTCGCTTTCAGCTCCGCGCCGCTTTCGATTTCGCGCACTTCGGTAAGATCGACGTCGAAGTCGCCGAAGGAAACGTTGACCTCGCCGCCGTAGAACTTATCCGAGGAAAAGCGGACGTTGTCGTCGCCGAAGGAGGCCTTATACTTTATGTAGCCGCCGTCTTCGCTGTAGTCCGAGCGGAACTTGCCATCTTTGCCGTCGACGTACACGGTGTTGCCGTTGCGCTTTATTTTTTTCTTTCTTTTGAAGAATTGATGCAGTATTGTCGTGACGCCGACGAGTATCAGCACTATCGCTATCGCGATGGGCCATACGCTGCCCTCGATAACGCCGAGGTTCTTAAGCAGGAACAGCACGCCTACGGCGACTATGCCGAGCGAGAAGCCGGAGATATCGCGGCTGATGCAGCCAGCGAGTCCGACGAAGATTATCGCCGAGGGCCAGATGATATCCCAGAATCCGATCTCGCCGAACCATTCGGGCTTCGTCTTGGTGAGTATCAGCAGCACGCCGGCGAGCAGAATGAACACGCCGAAAATGATTCCGCTGATCTTGCCCGCGTTCCATACCCACGTATAGGGTTTTTCTTTTTTAGAGGAAGCAGTCTCGTTCGCGTCCCTGACGACACCCTCGAGCACCGGACCGCTCGCGCTCTCGGTGCCGCTGAGCAGCGTGTCTACGCTGACTCCGAGCGTGCCCGCGAGCAGCGGCAGCGCGGTAATGTCGGGACAGGACTCGTCCGTCTCCCATTTGCTGACCGCCTGAGGCGTAACGCCGACGGCGTCGGCGAGCTGCTTCTGTGTCATGCCGCGCTCCTTGCGCAGCGCCTGTATTCTTTTGCCGATGGTGTTTTCGTTCATGTCGTTTCCTCCTCGGTTTTTCTTTGGTATGCTTCCATTATATCACAAAAGTCGAAAAAGTCCATAAATTATACAGAGAGTGTCGAAAACAACCTGTATTTTATAAAAACAACCATCGGTTGAGCGCCGAAATCGCCCTTCCGCGCTTGAAATCGGCGGGGTTTTATGCTAAAATCTGAGTATAACGGAAGAAAGGGGAGCCGGAATTGAAGTTT
Source organism: Clostridia bacterium (assembly GCA_017616855.1). Taxonomy (GTDB): domain Bacteria; phylum Bacillota; class Clostridia; order Oscillospirales; family RGIG8002; genus RGIG8002. The sequence continues at coordinate 15,944 of JAFZXI010000099.1, forward strand.
CAACTTGACCACGACCTGCACATACACACCTATCTTTCGCCCTGCTCCAACGACCCGGAGCAGAACCCGCAAAGCATCCTGCGCTACGGCGAGGAGAACGGTCTGCGCCATATCGTGCTGACCGATCACTTCTGGGACGAGACGGTCCCGGGCAACTTCGCGTGGCAGGGCTGGGCGCATATCTCGAAGTCGCTCCCGCTGCCGCAGGGGGAGCATACGCGCATGCATATCGGCTGCGAAGTCGATATGAACCGCGATAACGTCATCGGCATCAGCAGGGAGCTCGCGGAAAAGCTCGAGTTCTTCGTCGTTTCGATAAACCACCTGCATATCCAGATGAAGCGCGAGGAGCATTTCGACAAAGCGTGGTATAAAGAGCAATACCTGCTCCGCTGGCGGACGCTGCTCGATTCCGGCCTGCCGTATCATAAAATCGGCTTCGCGCACCCGACCTTCCGCGGACTCGCGGGCAACCTGCCGAACGGCACCGACCACATAGATATCCTCGATTCGATACCGGATTCGACCTTCCGCGACTATTTCGGCGAAACGGAACGGCTCGGCATGGGGGTCGAGATCAACGTCAAGCCGAGCGAATACGGCGAATCCGACCTGGAGCGCATACTCCGTGTTTACCGCATCGCCGCGGAATGCGGCTGTCATTTTTACGGCGCGACGGACGCGCATTTCCCGAGGCATCTCGGCCCGCGCCGCGAGGGGATCCTGCAGGTCATCGACATGCTCGGCCTGACCGAAGATCAAAAGTTCCGCCCCTTCGCCGACTGACGGTGTAGGTACTCTTGATAGTCAGAGGTGATTGACATGAAGAAGAGATTTATCATTATTCTATTGGCGGTAGCACTGCCGCTTATGTGTTCGTGCAACAGAAATGCCGCAGAGACGAAAGAATCATTTGACGGTGTTTATGAACTGCTTGAAATGATCCAATCGAATAACGAAGGCGCTGTATTTTCTGTTCGCGAGTGTGACGCTCAGTATGATGAAGTATTGTTGTTTACGCCACGATACTCGTATGTGCACGGTGTGGAGGCATATTGGGCAAGAAATAATTATGACTTCTTCGTTTTGTCACATGACACAGGGTGTCATCCGTATATTTTTAATAACAACACGTGGGAATCTGGGTATATAATCAGTATTACGGAATCAGAACAAGGAGAGTATTCTGCCAAATTGACAAGGGTTGCAGATGATACATCATTCGAGTACGATTTTGACAATATTCCGGAAGAAATAATCGACTACTTGAAAAAGTTACCGTAAAGGTGTAGTTGATAGAATGATAAGAAAAAAGCAAGCTGCGCGGCTTGCTTTTTGTTTTCGGTAAATCACGGAGCGATTTTCAAATCAGACCTCCCTCAGACGAGGGAGGTGGATTTCGCCGAAGGCGAAAGACGGAGGGAGTGAAAACCCTGCCCCAAAGCGTCATCCCGAGCGAGGCGGCAAAGCCGCCGAGTCGAAGGATCCCACACCTTAAGCAGCCGTTGGGAAAGTCCCACCGTTATCCGATTGCCTTTCGTATGACCCAGAGCTGCATGCGCTTCGGCAGGGCGTTGAGCATCAGCAGCAGGGGGTTACGGTTGATTTTATAAACGAGCCGCGGACGCCGCGCCTTCAGCGCGCGCGTGATCTTTTTCGCGAGCTTTTCGGGCGGGACGTTCCGCGCTTCCACGCGGTCGACTACCTTCCTGAAGCGCTCGGCGTTGACGGGATAAAGCCGCGTTTCCGCGCAGAAGCGCTCGAGTTTGTCGACCGAAGCGGGCAGCATATCCGTCTTCACCGCGCCGGGCCGCACGACGACGACATTGTGCCCGAGCAGCTGCAGCTCCATACGGAGCGCCGCAGCGTATTTCTCCAGAGCCGCCTTCGTGACGGCGTAAACGCCGGTGAAGGGCAGCGGCTCGAGCGGCGCGAGTTCGCTTGAAATGATGACGACGCGGCTGTTTTCGTTCAGCAGCGGCAGGAAGAGCTTGTTTACGCGGTAGACGCCGAAAAGATTGACGTTGAAATCGCGCGTGATAGCGTCCTCGCTTATTTCCGCTAGGGAAAAGAGGTCGTAGATGCCTGCGGCGTGGATTATCCCGTCGAGCGCGCCCGCCTCCGCGCGCACCTGATTGAATGCGGCTTCGAGCGAGCCGGAGTCGGTCAAGTCCGCGGCGATGACGCGCGCGGAGCCGTCCGCCGCTTTGTCTATTCCCCATACCTCGTCGCCCGCGGCGGTCAGCGCCTTGCATATCGCCCTGCCCATTCCGCCGTTCGCGCCGGTAACAAGATATTTCGCCATATTCCCACCCCGCTTGATTCGCGTTTGTATTATTTGCAAGTATTATACCAAAATCCGTGCGCGCAGTCAATAACAACAAAAGGCAAGTCTTTCGACTTGCCTTTTGCGTGGTGACCCGTGGGAGAATCGAACTCCCGTTACCGCCGTGAAAGGGCGGTGTCTTAGCCGCTTGACCAACGGGCCTTGCTTTGTGCTGTAATATTGTATATGAAAGATGCGTAATTGTCAAGTGCTAATTTTATTTTTTTGAAAAAAGACTTGCAAAGCGGACGGAATTGATATATAATCACCCTTGCATCACAACAAGCCGGTGTGATGGAATTGGCAGACGTGCCGGACTCAAAATCCGGTGGTAGCGATACCGTGCGGGTTCGACCCCCGCCACCGGCACCAAAA
>JAFZXI010000100.1 GCA_017616855.1 Clostridia bacterium
CGCCGTCGTCGGCAGGGGCGGACAGATAAAGGTCTACAAAGCGAAGAGCTCCGAGCTTATCGGCGAAGTTACCGGCAAGGGCAAGGTCTATACCTGCGCCGCATTCTCGCCGGACGGCAAGATGCTCGTCGCGGGCTCGCGTGACGGCGTGCTGACCTTCTGCGAGACCGAGGACCTCATCGCGTGGGACGTTGATAACTACCACGTTTATCACGACGCCGTCGCCTTCACTGCGGACGGCGACTACGTCATCGCGGGCGGAAGAAACTACGACGACCAGTCGTATTATTCCCGCGCAATGTTCGTCTTTGACTCCGCAGGCGGCAAGGTCAAGCAGGTCGACCTCGAAAGCGACATCCGCGCCATCGCGACCGGCGGAAACACCGTCGCGCTCGCGCTCGGCAACTCCAAGGCGCAGATTTACGACGCTTCCTCGCTTTCGCTTCGCGCGACGCTGAACGGACACACGTCCGCCGTCCGCGGGATAGACGTAACGAGCGACGGCTCCCGCGTCGTGACCTCGGACGAGAACGGCAATGTCATCGTCTGGGACGCGAACGGCGGCCGTATCGGCAAGATGAACAACACCCGCTCCGCGCCGGTAACGAGGGTACGCTTCCTTGACGGCGGCAGGAGAGTCGTCTGCGCGTCCGAATCCGGCGACCTGCGCATCTTCACCGTCGCGACCGGACGTCTCTACGCGCTTATGGGCGGCTACGACGCGCTCGTGCGCGACCTCGACGTTTCGCCGGACGGCAAGATGATCGCCGCCTGCTCCTATGACGGTTCCGTCCGCACCTACCGCAGCGACGGAACGCTGCTCGAAGCGATAACCGTCGGCGACGATTCCGGCTGCTGGGTAGAGAGCGTTTCCTTCTGCTCCGGCAAGCGCGTCATATTCGGCATGTGTACGCCCGCAAACGGCCTTTACGCGATGCGGCTTACGAAGAAATAACAGTCACCGGAGGGTGCATATGAAGACTGCTGCCGCAATTATCCTTGTATGCCTGCTCGTGCTGGCTTGCTTTGCCATACCGTGCGGCGCGGGAAACGCAAGGGTACAGGCGCAGACGAAGGAGGAACCCGATATGCTTTTCGAGGGCTATACGTTCACGCCGCTGCCCGCCTTCGCGCAGTTTACGAAAGAGGAATTGCAGCAGCTTTATATGTCCGGATTCGATCCGCGCACCGCGGAGCTTGACAATGACGGAACGCTCACTCTGAACGTTTCCTCCACCGGCGTTCACGCGATATCCACCTCGCGCCACCTGCACGTCAGGGAAGCGGAGCTTTTTTACGACGGTCTCAACGACGTCAGCGGCAAAACCTTCAACGGCGACGTCAGCATGGTGGGGCATAAAGGGTTTATGTTCCGCGTCGACGGCTACACCGACCAGATAATCGTCGTCTTCCGCCGCTCGCCCTGCGGAGGTCCGTACGGATACGAAGGCGACGAGGAAGCGCAGCGGATTTATAATCAGTACGGCATAGGCCCGTACTACCGCACCTCCTCGCTCTTCCCGGACAAAAACGGCTACGTCAAGGTCGAGTTCGGAGTGATCCACGGCGGATACGTCTGGTGGGAGCAGGGAAGTCTGAACGAAGAGTTTCCTAAGTTCAACTCGATAGATATAATATTCAGCAACCAGAAGCTCAACGTCGGGACGAGCATACGCCTCTCGGACTTCAAGCTTTACGACGAACCCGCCGCGGGAAGAAGTCTCGACAAGCTCATCGAAAAGCTGGAGCAGAACGACCCCGAAGGCGTCTACGCGGCGGAACTCTCCGCGGCCCGCGGCGCGCTTGAAAACGGCACCGCCGCGCAGCAGAAGGAACAGGTACGCGCGCTCACGCTTCTGCTCAAGCCGGTGCTGCTTCGCGAACTCTACTTTAACTCTTACGCCTCGATGAAAAACCGCGTGACCGCGTCGGGCTATTCGCCGACGTCGGTTACGGGCTTATACGACGGCATGTATATCCGCGATACGTCGATACAGTCGCTGATGCATACCAATCAGGGCGATACCGATATTTCGCGCAGTCTGCTGAACTACGTTCTGAGTGTTTATCAACATCTCGGCACGAACTACCCCAATCACGTTATTTCCGACCTGAAGGAAACGGCGTACGGCAACAACGACGGCGGCAACCCCGGCACGTATACCGCGATAATAAAACTCGGCGGAGGCACCGTCGCGTCGCAGGAGATAGACGGCGACAAAGCCACGATTGTTTCAGTCGGAGTGTGGCTTTCCCGCACGGCGAAGGCGCGCGGTATGCTTCACGCGGAGCTGAAACGCGGCGACCGAGTGGTTGCGGAAAAGGATTTCAAAGCAGCGGATATTCCGGCGTCAAAGGGCTATTTCGTCCTCGATTTCGGCCTGCCGCTCAATCCGGTCACGTACGGAAATTACACTCTTACGCTCACCGCTCCCGATTCGCCGGCGGGCAGCGTAACTTGGTACGGCCGCCGCAACTATAAGGGACTTATCACAAAGGTCGACGGCAAGACGGTCAACAACGAGGCGTCGTACGAAGCGTTCAAAACCGGCGTGACCTTCGAGAGCACCGATATCCAGCCGGATACCATCTTCGCTCTCGCGCACGCCTGGATCGCTTACGCGAACGCCGCGCCCGACGCGCCGGAGGACGCCGCGTTCATCGCGGAATCCTACCCGATAGTCAAGAAATACGTCAGCGCGTTCGTCAATTCCGATTTCATCAGCGACGAGCTCGACCTTATCCACACCGACTTCCTAGAGCATACGCGCGAGGGGAGGAAGTGGAAAGCTTACGACCTTATCACCAACGTTTACGGCTCGCAGGTCTTCCACGAGTTCGCGCAGTTCGACACGAAGCTCGGCAACGCCGAGGAAGCGGCGCGGTGGGAAGCGCTCGCGGAGCGTATCCGCGGCGGCATTTATACCACGCTGACGACCGAGCTTAACGGCCGCCGCATTTACGCGGAGCTTATCGATACCGAACACGACGATGAGTATCTGCAGGGCTTGTCCTGGGTTAACCTCGCGCCGATAGCCGCCGGCTGGTACGCGCTCGACGAGCAGATGATGAAGGATACATTAGCCGTTTACCGTCAGATCGCGTCCGTCAGCTACGGCGGCATCAGCATGCTCGACGCGTGCTACTATATGAAAAACGGCAGATACGCCAACCACGTGATCGGCAAGGGCTATTCCTGGGAACTTATGTTCAGCGCCGCCACCGGCGATACGGACCGCGTGGACACGATGACCGAGTTCATGCTGATGAACTCCCCTGCGAGCAATATGTACCCTGAGAGCTGGTGGTACCCGAACAGGTTCTCCGACGTCGGCAATCAGGAGCATTCCTCCTGGATCGCCTACGCTATGGCGACGGTCTATCCCGAACTCAAAGACGCCGTGCGCCGCCCTGAAGGGGACGTCGACGGCGACGGCGAAGTCGGCGTAACCGACGCGCTCGCGGCGATGCGCATGGCGCTTTCGCCGGAGGACTACTACGCATCCGAAAAACGCGCCGCCGATATGGACGGCGACGGCGAACCCACGGTTTCCGACGCGCTCCGCATACTGCGGCGCTCCGCCGGTCTCGATTGAAACGTTTATAATCCGCACAGTGCGGAAAAAATAACAAAAGGGGAAATCAAACAATGGAAAACAAAAGCAAATCCAGGTTGATCCGTCTGATCATCTCGCTTGTGGTGCTCGGAGCGCTGATAGGCATCGGCTACGCGGCCGACTTATTCAGCTTCAACTTCGACAGCATAAAGATTGACGGAAAAGTGATCGTCAGACTGCTCATCATGATCTTCGGCGTTATCGTCGTCGAGTCGCTGCTGTCGTTCATTCTTTCTGTCCCGAAGCCGCAGAAGCACCGCGCGCGTTCGCTGCTGAGCATTATCGCGAGCTTGCTGAAATACGTTGCCGCGATAGTCATTATCTGCTGGGGTCTCCACATCATCGGCGTCAACGTTTCCACGATAGTCGCCAGTGTCGGAATCTTGGCTTTGGTAGTCGGCTTCAGCGCAGAGAGCTTGATCGCGGACGTAGTCACCGGCGCGTTCATGATTTTCGAGAATCAGTATAATGTCGGCGATATAGTTGAAATCGACGGTTTCCGCGGCACCGTGACGAACATCGGTATCCGCACCACCAGCATCACCGATCCCGGCGACAACGTGAAGATCGTCAACAACTCCGCGATAAAGACGATACTCAACCGTTCCGATAAACTTTCCCGCAGCGTCAGCGACATCGCGATTCCCTACGGAACCGACCTCGAGAAGCTCGAAGCCGGCATCCCCGCGCTTATGGAAGAGATTTATAACAATCACCTTGATATGATGAAGCTGCCGCCGAAGTACCTCGGCGTCCAGCAGCTCGCGGATAGCTCCGTCGTGCTCCGCTTCGTCGTCAACGTCGACGAAAAGGACCTCTATTCAGGCGCCCGCGTTCTCAATCACGACCTCCTGCTCGGCTTCCGCAAGCTCGGCGTGGAGTGCCCGTTCCCGCAGATCGACGTCCACACGAATTGACGACAGTCTGAAGATTGCGAGTTGATTGAACAGTGAAAAACTTTTATGACGGCGAGTTCCATTTCTCGCCCGAAGAAAACGAGCTGAAGCGCGTTGTAAACGACGCCGCCGAGCTTACCGATCCCTTTTATGACGAATACGGCGTTTCCCGCGAGCCGAAGCGTGTCATTTATGATGAATACGCTCAACGCAGCGGCCCGCTGAAGCAGGAGGAAGAAGGCAGAAAAGGCCGTCTCCGCAAGTATCTGATTATGCAGGCGGCGGCGATCGTTGCCGTTGTTTCGGTTATGTTCTCCGTGTCCGGCGCCGACCCGCTCGGCAACGACGTCCTGGCAGGAGGCGGCGGCCCGGCTGCGCCGGTATCCCCCGGCGGAACCTCCGTCGTCACGCCGCCGACTACGACCGAAGAAGACGACACCGTCTTCCCGACGCTCGGCAACCTGAACCCGGACTTCGCAGGCGACTACGCGTGGAGCGGAACGGGAACCGCGAACTCCGAAGAGTACGTTCGCCTCGTGCCCGCGGGCGGAAGCAGTTATACCTTCCTGGTCGCAGGCGGCGCGTGGAAGAGCATGGGCGCCGTCGTCGGCACCGATTCGAACGCCTCTTACGATAAGGAAACGAACACGCTCACGCTGAATAATTTCAAAGGCGCGGTGCTCGATATGAACCTTATGGGCAACGGCTTCACGATTAAGCTGGAAGGCGATAACTCCATCGACCAGCTTATGCTGTGGGGCGCGATGTACGCCGGCAGCGTCACCTTCACGGGCGACGGCACGCTGACGCTGGGCAGCGGCGGATCCGCGGAATACGGTCTGCTGATAAACGGCGAGGCGAGTCAGTCCTGCGTCATGGTCAAGAAGGGAGTCAAGCTGGATATATACGGTAATACCGCGGCGATAATGATAGGCGATACCTATATGGATCCCGCGATTTATATTTCCAATTCGCTGAAGCTCTCCGAAGGTGAGATCACCTC
>JAFZXI010000101.1 GCA_017616855.1 Clostridia bacterium
CAAGCTGCTTACGGGAGTGACGCTGACGATCTCCGCCGAGGTCGTTCTGGCCGGGCTGCTGCTTTCCGGCGGCGCGGGAGTGCTTTTCGGCGTTTACCCCGCCTTCAAGGCGGCGCGGCTGCGGCCCGCGGAGACGCTCCGGCGCTGAAAACCGCGCACTCGGCGGCTTTGTGCGGAAAACTCCGGTTTTCCGCTTTCTTTTTGCTTTCTTTTGATTGACAACGGCGCGGACAGGGTATATAATGATTTTGAATTTGAATGATTTTCCAACGGAGGCAATCAATGGATAACGAACTTACCAAAGTATTGCTTATATATCCCGACTTCGTCAGCGCGGCGTCCGAAAAGCGCAACACCGGCGGCAACTGGAGCGAAGGCCTCGCTTCCATCTCCGCGGTGCTTAAACAGGGCGGCCACAAGGTCAGTCTGATGCACATCGTATACGAATACGACGAGCCCACCTTCAAGGAAAAGCTCAAGGGCTTCGACTACGACCTTATCGGCATTTCCTGCCGCACTACCGCTTTCGAATACGTGCAGGACCTCGCGAAGTGGGCGAAGGAGGCTGACCCCGACTGCTTCATCTGGATCGGCAGCTACCACGCGACGATCGAGCCGGAAGAGGTCATCGCCGTCCCCGGCGTCGACTGCGTCTGCATCGGCGAGGGCGAATACCCCGCGCTCGAGCTCGCGCAGCGCTATAAGAGCGGCGACTATTACGATATCCAGAGCTTGTGGTTCAAGAAACCCGACGGCGAAATTATACGCAACCCCGTCCGTCCGCTGCTCGAAAACCTGGACGAGCTCCCGCTCCCCGATTTCGATCTTTTCGACTATAAGAACCTCGAATGCATGCGACTCGACACCGCGCTCGTAATGATGTCGCGCGGGTGTCTTTTCTCCTGCACCTACTGCGGCAACTCGCAGTTCCGCAACGTCTACCCGAACAAGAAGAAGTACGCGCGCTTCCGCTCGCCGGAAAACGCGATGCTCTATCTCGAAACGCTGCTGAAGAAGTTCCCGAACATCAAGTTCTTCAACTTCCGCGACGCGATATTCAATATGTACGACGAATGGTTCTATCCGTTCATGGAGATGTACACCGAGCGGATACACCTCCCCTTCACCTGCAACCTGCGTCTTGACATCATGACCGAAAAGACGGTCGAAACGCTGAAGAAGGCGGGTTGCTATCTGATCGACGTCGGCGTTGAGAGCGGCAACGAAGAGATCAGAATGAAGTACTGCAAGCGTATGATGACCAACGAGCAGATGATCAACGCCTTCTCGTGGTTCCATAAATACGACTTCACCACAATGACCTACAATATCGTCGGTCTCCCCTACGAAACGCTCGCGAAGACGCTCGAAACGATAAAGCTGAACGTTCAGCTGAATCCCGACAAGGTCATTCCGAATATCTTCTATCCCTATCCGCACACCGTGCTCGCGGATATCGCGAGCAAATGCGGCACTTTCCCGGACGTCATTCCCGCGGATATGAAGGTGCCTTTCTATCAAAAAGACTACCCTCCGCACGAGGTGCTTTACGCCTCCAACTTCTTCCATAAGTATATCAAACGCTACAAGCGCTGCGCGAAGTACCGCCCGAGATGGCTCGGAAAACTCTTCGAGAAGATGTATGACCGCCGCTTCACCAGCAAGCTCGTGCCGCGCAAGTTCCTCAACTGGCAGTATGACCTCCGCCACCGCGCGATACTCCGCACAAAGCGCTTCGTTATCCGCAAGATGCCCAAGCTCTACCTCTTCCTGCGCCGCAAGCGCAACAGAATAAAGGATAACAACGAAGCCAAAGAAACAAAGGAATCCTGATAATAAGACTTCAAAACCGCCCCGACGTCGGGGCGGTTTTATTATGCCTTTTTCGCCTTTTCCTTTACGGAAGCGCGAACGGTCAAAATTGCGTTTCGGGATAAAATTATCGCCTCAGAAGGAGCGTTTTTTCGGCAGGTATACAATTACGCGTAACGCGGTATTATTTTATAATTATTTATTAACCATATCAAAATATGAACTGTATTAATATGAACTACGCTAATATTATTTATATTCATATTGATTTATCCCTATAACTAAAACAGCGCCGTTTCGGTTGACGATCGTCTTCCGAAACGGCGCAAAGGCGCGTTACAACAGCGTTTCCGGGACTTTTTCTTCCCTGCTGCGCTTATTCCTTTTCGATAATGCAGAAAGCAACGGCTGTTTGGGCCGTATGACTGAGAGAAAGATGCCATTTGAAGCCCTTATCCTTCAGTTTTTCGGCAAGCGCGCCGCTTATCTGATAATACGGACTGCCCAATTCATCACGAAGCACCTCGATATCCTTCATGGTGATACCTCTGAAGCCGGTGCCGAGCGCCTTGACAAACGCCTCTTTTGAGCAGAAATTGCCGCATATCGTCTCGGGATTGAAGCGTTTTTCGGCAAACAATTCCCTCTCCGCCTTCGAAAAAAAGCGCTCGATAAAACTTTCTCTGCCTTTTATGACCGCTTTTATCCTGCCGACCTCTTCGATATCGACTCCTATTCCGTAAATCATATCCGATTCTCCTTTCATATAGCGGCGGAAGCCGCGCTCCCGCGTATTATCTCTGTTATCTGAACAGCTTCGGCGCAATGATCCTCATTTCGCCGAGCATTTCCTCGCTCGGTTCGAAGACCAGCAGCACCGTCTGATGCTCATGCCTCAAAACTGCATACCGGCAATCCGGATTCTCCGGCGCGGAGCACATGAACCAGCGCTTGTCGTATTCCGATTTGAGCTGCTGCTTCGTCATGCCGAGCTCGGAATACTTCCCGAACTGCTCGAAATCGCGCACGTTCACAGTCGCAACACGCCTGCGGCGGCGCTTCGCCGTGATAACGTCGAGGTCGATTTCGCCGTTGAAATAGGAATACTCGAACTCGATACGCATCGTGCCGATGACGTACCACGCGCCGACGACGGCGCCGACCGCGACGATGGGCGCGATCATGGTCAGCCCGTATTTGACGAGTATGCCGGACCGCGCCGTCAGAATCGCCACGACGATGACTATCAGCGCCGCGGCGACCATAAGTCCCGCGCGAATGTAATCCGGCAGCCGCCATATACGTTTTACCATTTTTTCATATACGTTATGCATATCGTTCCTCTTTTTTATCAAACCGCGAGCTGAACGCGCTCGATGCTTTCCGCCTTCCCCGTCTTTTCGTCAACGCGGATTATGACGCCGCTGACGACGGTTTCTCCTTCCGCAACGGCGAAGCGCACGGGAATGCGGTTGAGCATGAACTCTATCGCCTGCTCCTTTTTGACGCCGAGCACGGAATCGACCGGCCCGCACATTCCCGCGTCGCTTATGAAAGCGGTGCCGCCTTCAAGGACGCGCTCGTCGGCGGTCTGTACGTGGGTGTGGGTACCGATGACGGCGGAGACCCTGCCCGCGAGATATTCCGCGAGGGCGCGTTTTTCACCCGTCGTTTCGGCGTGAAAATCAACTATTACCGTCCTGACGAACGGGTCGAGTGACGCGATAAGCTTATCCGCCGCGCGAAAAGGATTATCACACGGCTCCATGAAGGAAGCGCCGGCGAGGTTTATCACCGCAACGCCGTGGCTGCCCATATCGAAGACGCAGAGTCCCTTGCCCGGCACGTCGGGCGAGTAATTAGCGGGCCGCAGCACGTAAGGCGCTTCATTGAGAAAATCATACGCCTCGCGGTGCTTGAAGGAGTGGTTTCCGCCCGTCAGTACGTCGACTCCGGCGGCGAAAAGCACTTCCGCGGAAGCGGCGGTTATACCGTCTCCGTCGGCGGAGTTTTCGCCGTTCGCTATGCAGAAATCAATCGCCTGAAAGCGCTTGAACGCCGGCAGTTTCGCGGCGACGGCTTCCCTGCCGGGCTTGCCGACGACGTCACCGAGAAATAATATGTTCATTGAAAAGCTCCTCTTTAAGCCGCGCTACCGGCAGCCCCATCACGTTGTAAAAATCGCCGTTTATGCGGCGCACGAGCGTCGCGCCGACGCCCTGTATGCCGTACGCGCCCGCCTTATCCATCGGTTCACCGGTCGCAACGTAGTCTGCGATCTCCTGCTCGCGCAGAGCGCGGAACTCCACGTCAGTGCGCTCGGAAAAGCCGAATCCGCTTCCGTCAAAAGCGACGAACACGCCGGTTATAACGGTATGCGTTCTGCCGGATAGTTCGCGCAGCATTTCAGCGGCGTCCGCTTCGTCGCGCGGCTTGCCGAGCAGCTTTCCGTCGATGATAACGACGGTGTCGCAGCCGATGACGGCGGCGTCGGGAAAACGCGGCGCGACCGCTTTCGCCTTCAGCTCCGCCAGATAGCGCGGACATTCCTCCGCGGGCATGCCGGCGGGGACGTTTTCTTCAACGTCCGCTACGGCGTATCCGCAGTCTGGCGCGATTATTTTTATCAGTTCGATGCGCCGCGGCGACGCGGAAGCAAGCACTATCTTTTTCACTCCGCGTCCCCCTTCGCAAATTATCTCAAGTAGATTATACATTATTTTTTGCGAATAATCAATAGATTTTATTTGCAGATTGTGTTATGATACTGTTATGGTTATCGTGAATGCAAATCTGCCGCCGGAAACTCTCCGCCGGCTCGAAAAACTGACGGACCGCGCCGTCCTGCTGCCCGAGGCGAAAAAACTGCCGCGGGCGCTTGCCGCGCACCCGGATATGCTCGTCCACGTTTCGCCGAAGGGACTCATCTGCGCGCCTGAGGTATACCCTGCTCTGCGAAGCGCAGGCGTTCCCGCCGTCCCCGGCGAAGTCGATCCCGGCGCGAAGTATCCGGACGATATACGTTTCAACTGCTTCTGCATAAACGGCGCGCTGATATGCAACGAGACGCACACGGACGGCGCTGTGCTTGCGTTTTACCGCGAGCGCGGAATGCGTGTGATAGACTGCAGGCAGGGCTACGCCTCCTGCTCCGCGCTGCGGCTGCCGGACGGCGTTATCACCGCGGATACGCGCGTCGCCGCCGCCTGCGAAGAAGCGGGCGCGGAGGTGCTGCGCATAGTGCCGGGCGGCATACGGTTGGAGGGCTACGATTACGGCTTCATCGGCGGCTGCGGAGGCATAATCGCCGGAAAGCTCGCCCTGTTCGGCGATCCGGCGACGCACCCGGACGGCGCGCGGATTGCGGCTTTCGCGAAAGCGCGCGGCGTCGAAGTTGTGCCGCTTTGCGACGGCGTTCTGACCGATTACGGCGGGATAATAGATATATAAAAAACGGGTTCCCCTATGCCGAGTGTTCTTAAGGACACTCGGCAAACGATGTGTTCCGCCGAGCGGAACGTGATGTTTGCTTCGCAAGTGATGCGCACTTCGTGCGTGATGTGTGCCCGCGGCACGTGAGCGGAACACATCACATCACTTTGCGGCTGAGCCGCAATACATCACTGCGGCGGCAGCCGTAACATCACTTGCCGCAAAGCGGCAAACATCACCGACTCTTTCGACGTTTGGCACACAAACGTCCTGCTTGTGC